>DASSQW010000320.1:0-9311 GCA_035702165.1 Candidatus Nanopelagicales bacterium | reverse complement strand
GACGGCGTACCTCGATCTGGCCCGTGCCGTGAAGCGTGGTGCACCGCAGCTGCACCTGCACGCCTTCAGCCCGATGGAGGTCGTGAACGGCGTCGCGCGCACCGGGCTGTCCCTCGAGGAGTTCCTGCTCGCCGCGAAGGAGGCGGGCGTCGACTCGCTTCCGGGCACCGCGGCCGAGATCCTCGACGACGATGTGCGGTGGGTGCTCACCAAGGGCAAGCTCCCGACCGCGCAGTGGATCGACGTGGTGCAGACGGCGCACCGCGTCGGCATCCCGACGACGAGCACGATGATGTACGGGCACGTCGACGCGCCGCACCACTGGGTCGCGCACCTCAAGCTGCTCGCACGGCTGCAGGGCGAGTCCGGCGGGTTCACCGAGTTCGTACCGCTGCCCTTCGTCCACCACAACGCGCCGATCTACCTCGCCGGCGTCGCGCGGACCGGCCCGACCGCGCGCGACAACCGCGCCGTCCACGCGATGGCCCGACTGCTGCTCGACGGGCGCATCGCGAACGTCCAGTGCTCCTGGGTGAAGCTCGGCGACGAGGGCTGTCGCACGGTGCTCGCCGGGGGTGTGAACGACCTCGGAGGGACGCTCATGGAGGAGACCATCTCCCGGATGGCCGGCTCGGAGTTCGGCTCGGCCAAGACGCCGGGCGAGATCGCCGCCGTGGCCGCCGGGGCCGGCCGCCCCGTGCGCCAGCGGACGACCACGTACGGCGCCGTCGACCCCGATCGGGTGGCGCTCGCCGAGGCTGCGGGGTCGTTGGTCGGGGTGCCGCTGCCGCTCGCCTGAGCGACGCCACGCTTCTCGTGGGGCTGCTGGGACGGCTGTTCCGGCGGCGGACCCGGACTGGGTCTCGGCTTGCGGGACCCGTGGTCGGCCGCTGCTCCGCCCGGGTTACCGTGAGGGCCTCGCCGCCGGGGGGCCCGGCGGTCCCGTGACGTCCGAGGCTCGTGAAGGCAGACCGTGACCCGTCCCTCGCGCAGAACCGCCGCAGGCACCGCCCTCGCCGCGGTCGTCGCCCTCGTCGCGTCGCTCACCGCCGCCCTCCCGGCGCACGCCGACACCCTGCCGACGGTCAACATCACGAGCCCGATCGCGGGCGCGGCAGCGTCCGGCACGGACTTCCCCGTCGACGTCACCGCGTCGACCGACCCGGGTGGGACCGACGCACCGGCCACGATCACGTTGCTCGTCGACAGCATCGCGACGGGAACGCCGTTCACCTGCGGAGCCGATCAGACGTGCAACGCGAACCTGTCGTGGGACACGACCGACGTCGTCGGCAACCATCTGCTGTCAGCGCAGGTGACGACCGTCGGGAACGTGACGCAGACCAGCTCGACCGTCTCCGTCACCGTCAACCCGCTGACCGTCGCCATCACGCCGCCCGGTGGGGCGATCAGCGGTCAGGGCACGCTGACCGTGACGGGCAGCACGCCGACCACCGCGCCCGATCAGCCGTCGTTGCTGGAGCTGCTCCTCGGCGCGACAGTGCTCGATTCCGCCACGTGCGCAGCGAACCCGTGCTCGGCCGACCTGGGCTACGACGTCACGAAGCTGTCGGGCCCGGTGACCTTCACGGCGAGGCTCACGACCGCGATCGGCGGTATCACGTCCAGGACGGCCACCACGACCCTCGATGCGACCGTGAGCAACAACCCGCCGACGGTCTCCATCAGCGCTCCGGCCGCGGGATCGACCGTCGTCGGACCCACGGACGTCACTGTCTCGGCGTCGACCCCGAGGAAGCTCAGCGACTACCCGGCGTCGATCGCCGTCGTCGTCGACAAGGGGCTGGCCGGGGAGCACCTCCTCGGCACGGTGCCCTGCACCGGATCGCCCGACCACACGTGCTCCGGGACGCTGCCGTGGGACGCGACCGGCCTCACCGGCACCCACACGCTCGACGCCACGGTCACCACGACCAACTCCGTGACCGCGTCGTCGGCGACCCGCACCGTGACCGCCTCGAGCCCGGCACCCGCTGTCACGATCACCAGCCCGTCGAACGGAACGTCGGTGTCGGGCACCGTCGTCGTCACCGCAGACGCGACGACGAACGGAGGGCTCAGCGAGCTCGCGTCGTCGGTGGCGCTGCTCGTCGACGGCACCCAGGTCGACAACCAGGCCTGCACCGTCCCGCTGTCGCACGACTGCCCGATCACGCTGTCGTGGGACGCCACCGCGGTCACCGGCGGCCACGTGCTCACGACCGTCGTCACGACGACGCTCGGTCGCACCGCGACGAGCGACCCGGTCACCGTGCCCGTGACGACGCCGCCGTTCGACGTGGCCGTCACGTCGCCGGCGGCGCTGACGGTGCTCGTCGGCTCCGGTGCCACCGCGACCTCGTCGGGCATCGTCAGCGTCGGGGTGTCCGGCGCGACCGACGTCACGCAGAACGAGTTCCCGACCGGCCTCGAGCTGCTCGTCGACGGAGTGGTCGTCGACTCGGCGGGGTGCCCGGGGAACCCGACGCGCACCTGCACCGCCACGCTCCACTGGAACGCGAGCAGGGCGGCAGGCCCCCACCGCCTCTCCGCCCGGCTCACCACGAGCCGCGGCCACACCGGCACGTCGGCCAGCGTCGTCGTCCTGGCGCGCAGCGGATCGAAGACGGGTCTCACGCGCATCGCTCCGTCGCTCTACGGCGGCATCGCCAGCATCCGCGGACAGGTCGTCTCGACGACCTCGGGCCTGGCGCTGCCGGGCCTCTACGTCAAGGTCGTCCTCGCTCCCGCCATCGGCCGGGCGCGGACGGTGGTCGTGAAGACCGACATCAACGGCCGGTTCCTCGTGCGCACCCGCGTCTACACCAACACGCGGGTCACGGCGTCGGTCGGGCGCAACTGGCTGACCTCCAGCTCCGCGATCACCCTCGCGGGAGTGAAGGCCCCGATGTCGTGCGCGACGACGGCGTCGGCGTACCTCTCGCTGGCCCTCGGCCGCGGCAGCTGCTCGGTCCGCAGCCTCCCCGTGGGCACGATCGTGCGCCTGCGCTACTACTACGCCGGCCGGTGGAGCACCCTCGCGAGCGGGCGAACGAGCTCCACCTTCATCCCCTTCAGCTTCCGGTTCCGCCCGCGCGGCACCTACTACCTGCAGGTCACGCTCGGCGCGAACAGGCTCTACGTCGCCACGGGCAGCAGGCTCATGCGCGTGGTCATCCGATGAAGCGCGCGGTGCTGGTCGCCGTCCCGCTGGTCGTGCTGCTCGCGGGCTGCGGGGGGACGTCGAACGTCGCCGCGACCTCCGCGCTGCCCAGCGACGACGGCGCGATGCTCAGCGCGGCACCGGCCCGGTGCGCCGACAGCGCGTCCGGTGTCACCTGCACCATCGACGTCACCTACGCGAACCGGACGACGCAGCCGCAGTCCATCGACGCGCGCCTCACCCGGCTGGTCGACTCCACCGGTGTCTCCCACCGCGCGATCCCCACGGGCGACACCCCGCCCGCGACCACGGTCGCGCCGGGGAAGACCGTCACGGTCGGCTGGTCGGTCGACCTGCCCGCCGGGGTCACCCTCGCGAGCGTGACGTGGACCGGACCGGGCGGCGGCGTGGCCGAGGTCCGTGTCGTCGTCGCCACCGACGCCCCGGCACCCACGACCGCGCCGCCGACACCGACACCGACCCCCACCCCGAAGCCGACGCCCACGAAGACCGCGACGCCCAAGCCGAAGCCGACACCGACGCCGACCCGGACGCGCACGTCCTCTCCGAGGCCGAGGCCGACGCCGGCCCCGTCCAACACGGGCTCGATCGGCTGAGGTCGGCACCCGTCCCACATCGCGGCCCACAGGCCCACGATGTGGAACATTCGACGTGCCCGCCACACGCTCGATCGGCGTCGCCGCGCGCGGTGCCTACACTCGCGATGTGCCGTGATCGACGGCCGTCCCTGCCGTGCGAAGGAGCACCCGTGGCGTCGCGTCGTACCGCCTGGTCCGCGGACGAGGGGGAGCGGGTCCTCCGCGGGCTCCACGAGCACGACCGGCTGGTCCTGCCCGCGCTGCAGGCATTGCAGGAGGAGTTCGGCTACGTCCACCCCGACGCGGTGGCGATGGTGGCCTCGTTCCTCAACGTCTCGGTGGCCGAGACCCATGGCGTGCTGACCTTCTACCACGAGCTGCGCACCGCTCCGCCCGCCGACGTCGTGGTCTCGCTCTGCTCGGCCGAGGCGTGCCAGGCCAGCGGGTCGCGCGCGCTGCGCGACGAGGTCGCGTCCGCGATCGCCCCGGTCGGCGGGCGCTCGGCCGACGGCGGCGTCGACGTCGTCGAGGTGTTCTGCCTCGGCAACTGCGCCTTCGGTCCGGCTGCGCTCGTCAACGAGCGGCTCGTGGGCCGGGTCGATCTCGACCGGCTCCACGGCGCCGTCGCGTCGGCGCGCGAGGAGGCCCGCGCGTGAGCACCACCGTCTACGTCCCCGGCGACAGCGCCGTCCGCTCGATCGGCGCCGACGACGTCGCGCGCGCGATCACCGAGGGGGCCGCGGCCCGCGGGCTCGACATCACGGTCGTGCGCAACGGGTCGCGCGGTCTGCTCTGGTGCGAGCCGCTCGTCGAGGTCGTCACGTCCCGCGGTCGCGTCGGCTACGGACCGGTGACGGACCTCGACGTCGCATCGCTGCTCGACGCCGGGTGCCTCGACGCGACGACCGGCGCGACAGCCGAGCACCCGTTGTCGGTGGGCGTCGTCGACGAGATCCCGTGGCTGGCTTCGCAGACCCGCATCACCTTCCAGCGCATGGGCGTCATCGACCCGCTCGACTGGGACGACTGGCGCGCGCACGGCGGACTCGCAGGGCTGCAGCGCACACTCACGGCCGGTGCCGTCGAGGTGATCGACGAGCTCGTCGCCTCCGGTCTGCGCGGCCGCGGCGGCGCGGGCTTCCCCGCCGGGATCAAGTGGCGCACCGTGGCCGGTGCCGAGGCCGACCAGAAGTTCGTCCTGTGCAACGCCGACGAGGGCGACAGCGGCACCTTCGCCGACCGCATGCTCCTCGAGGGCGACCCGTTCACCCTCATCGAGGGGATGGTCATCGCCGCGCTCGCCGTCGGCGCGACCCGCGGCTACGTCTACTCGCGCAGCGAGTACCCCGCGGCCAACGACACCTTCCGCCGGGCGCTCGAGATCGCCGCGGAGCACGGCGTCATCGGCGGCGACGTCCTCGGCACCGGGGTGCCGTTCGAGCTCTCGCTGCGGGTGGGCGCCGGCGCTTACATCTGCGGCGAGGAGACCGCGATGATCGAGAGCCTCCAGGGCGGCCGGGGGATGGTGCGGCCCAAGCCGCCGATCCCGGCGCTGGAGGGCATGTTCGGCAAGCCCACCCTCGTGAACAACGCCATGACGCTCGCGACCGTGCCCATGATCGTGGCCGACGGCGGGGCGGCGTACAGCAAGGCCGGCTACGAGCGCTCGCGCGGAACGCAGATCTTCCAGCTCGCCGGCAACGTCGCCCGCGGCGGTGTCGTCGAGATCCCGTTCGGCCTCTCGCTGCGCGAGCTCGTCGAAGGGTACGGCGGCGGCACGCGCACGGGCCGGCCGGTGCGCGCGGTGCAGGTCGGCGGCCCGCTCGGCGCCTACCTCCCCGCCGACGGCATGGACGTCGCGCTCGACTACGAGTCGATGATCGCCATCAACGGCATGGTCGGGCACGGCGGCATCGTGGTGTTCGACGACACCGTCGACATGGCCGAGCAGGCGCGCTTCGCGATGGAGTTCTGCGCCAAGGAGTCGTGCGGCAAGTGCACGCCGTGCCGGGTCGGCTCCACCCGCGGCGTCGAGGTGATCGAGAAGATCCAGGCGGGCATCGACCGCAGCGCCAACCTGGTGCTGCTCGACGACCTGTGCGAGCTCATGACCGACGGGTCGCTGTGCGCGATGGGCAGCCTGACCCCGCTTCCGGTGCGCAGCGCGCTGCGCCACTTCGGAGAGGACTTCCAGCGATGAGCCTGGCACCCGAGACCGACCACGGCACCCCCGCCCGCACGTCGGAGCGCACCGTCACCGTCACCGTCGACGGCCGCGAGATCTCCGTGCCCGCGGGCAGCTCGGTGATGCGCGCGGCCAGCGAGGGCGGCACGGCGGTCCCCAGGCTCTGCGCCACCGACTCCCTCGAGCCGTTCGGCTCCTGCCGCCTCTGCCTGGTCGAGATCGACGGCCGCAAGGGAACGCCGGCCTCCTGCACGACGCCGTGCGAGGACGGCATGGTCGTGCGCACCCAGACCCCGCGCCTGGAGAAGCTGCGCCGCGGCGTCATGGAGCTCTACATCTCCGACCACCCGCTGGACTGCCTCACCTGCCCGGCCAACGGCGACTGCGAGCTGCAGGACATGGCGGGTGTCGTCGGTCTGCGCGAGGTCCGCTACGGCTACGACGGCGCGAACCACATCGACTCGTTCACCGACGACAGCAACCCCTACTTCTCCTTCGACGACTCCAAGTGCATCGCGTGCAGCCGCTGCGTCCGCGCGTGCGAGGAGGTGCAGGGCACGTTCGCCCTCACCATCGCCGGTCGCGGCTTCGACTCCCGCGTGAGCCCTGGCGGCACCACGTTCATGGGCAGCGAGTGCGTCTCGTGCGGCGCCTGCGTGCAGGCCTGCCCCACCTCCACGCTGCAGGAGAAGACGGTCATCGAGCTCGGTACGCCGACCCGCTCGGTCGAGACGACCTGCGCCTACTGCGGCGTGGGCTGCTCGTTCCGCGCGGAGCTGCGCGGCGACCAGGTCGTGCGCATGGTCCCCTCGAAGCAGGGTGGCGCGAACGAGGGCCACTCCTGCGTGAAGGGCCGCTTCGCGTGGGGCTACGCCTCGCACCAGGACCGCATCACCACCCCGATGGTCCGCGAGTCGATCACCGACGAGTGGCGCGTCGTCGCGTGGGACGAGGCGATCGAGTTCGCTGCGTCCCGCTTCAAGGCCATCCAGGCCCAGTACGGCGGCCGCGCGATCGGCGGCATCACGTCGTCGCGCTGCACCAACGAAGAGGTCTACGTCGTCCAGAAGATGGTGCGCGCGGCCTTCGGCAACAACAACGTCGACACCTGCGCGCGCGTCTGCCATTCCCCGACGGGCTACGGCCTCAAGCAGACCTTCGGCACCTCCGCAGGCACCCAGGACTTCCGGTCGGTCGACAAGTCCGACGTCATCCTCGTGATCGGTGCCAACCCGACCGAGGCCCACCCGGTCTTCGGCTCGCGGATGAAGAAGCGGCTGCGCGAGGGCGCGCACCTCGTCGTGGTCGACCCGCGACGCATCGACCTGGTCCGCTCGCCGCACGTCGTCGCCGACCACCACCTGCAGCTGCGCCCGGGCACCAACGTCGCGATCGTCAACGCGCTCGCGCACGTCATCGTCACCGAGGACCTGTACGACGCCGCCTTCGTCGAGGAGCGCTGCGACACCGAGTCCTTCGCCGAGTGGATGGAGTTCATCCGCCGCCCGGAGAACGGTCCCGAGGCGATGTCGGTCGTGAGCGGCGTGCCCGCCGACGACATCCGCGCGGCGGCGCGGCTCTACGCTGCCGGCCCGAACTCCGCGATCTACTACGGCCTCGGCGTCACCGAGCACAGCCAGGGCTCGACGATGGTCATGGGCATGGCCAACCTCGCCATGCTCACCGGCAACATCGGCCGCGAGGGCGTGGGCGTCAACCCGCTGCGCGGCCAGAACAACGTGCAGGGCTCGTGCGACATGTGCTCGTTCCCGCACGAGTTCAGCGGCTACCGGCACGTGTCCGACGACACCGTGCGCGGCCAGTTCGAGGCGCTCTGGGGCCGCACGCTCGAGCCCGAGCCGGGACTGCGCATCCCGAACATGTTCGACGCCGCCCTCGTCGGGGAGTTCCGCGGCCTCTACATCCAGGGCGAGGACATCGCCCAGAGCGACCCGAACACCGCGCACGTGCAGGCGGCGCTGGCGGCGATGGACCTCGTCGTCGTGCAGGACCTGTTCCTCAACGAGACGTCGCGGTTCGCCCACGTGTTCCTGCCCGGCACGTCGTTCCTCGAGAAGGACGGCACCTTCACCAACGCCGAGCGCCGCATCAACCGGGTCCGCCCGGTGATGGCCAGCCGCACCGGCATGTCGGAGTGGGAGGCCACCTGCGCTCTCGCCGCGGCGATGGGCTACCCGATGCACTACGACGACGCGGCGCAGATCATGGACGAGATCGCAGCCATGACCCCCACGTTCGCCGGCGTCTCCTTCGCCCGTCTCGACGCCGTCGGCAGCCTGCAGTGGCCGGTCACCGGCCCCGACCACGACGGCACGCCGATCATGCACGCGTCGGGCTTCGTGCGCGGCAAGGGCCGCTTCATGGAGACGCCGTACGTCGCCACCGAGGAGCGCAGCACGCGCCGCTTCCCGCTGCTGCTCACCACCGGCCGCGTGCTCACGCAGTACAACGTCGGTGCGCAGACGCGTCGTACCTCGAACGTCGAGTGGCACGGCGAGGACCTGCTCGAGATCCACGAGGCCGACGCCGAGGCGCGCGGCATCGCCGACGGCGGCTGGGTCGAGCTGGCCAGCCGCGTCGGCACCACCCGCATGCGGGCCCGCATCAGCGAGCGGGTGCCCGCCGGGGTCGTCTACACGACGTTCCACCACCCGGTGACAGGCGCGAACGTCGTGACCACCGACTACTCGGACTGGGCCACGAACTGCCCCGAGTACAAGGTGACGGCGGTCGAGGTGCGGCCGACCTCGGTCGAGGGCGGCCTGGCCGAGCCCGCGCACCTCGGGCTGCGCCCGATCGACGGCACCGAGCGGGCCCACGCCCTCGAGGCGCTGGTCCGGATGGCCAACCAGATCGCGGCGAACAACGACGGCGAGGGGCTCGACGCCGCCGCCGCGGCCGTGGCCCTGCACCTGGACTCGTTCTGGACGCCGACCATGAAGGCCGACCTCGTGGCGCACGCGAGCAGCGGTGCCGGCGGGCTCGCCCCGGCGGTCCTCGCGGCCCTCGAGCTCATCTCCGTCGACGCCTGAGCGCCCACCGTCTCGAGCCCGCGGTGTCGAGCCGCCGGGTCGCTCTCGCGCACGGGTCGGAGCGACGCGTCGGGGTGGCCGGGCGGCCGGTCGTGAGCCGATCCTGAGCCGGGGGAGCGCCCGCGGCGAGAGTGGTCCCGTAGTGGAGATCCCGGTGACCGAGGGTGATCTCGGACACCCCAGACAGGTGTTGGGATGAACGGCACCTGTACGAACGGATGATGTTCGCACCCGTTCGGAGCAAACCGGCGTTGCGGAGTGTGTCTATCGGCTCCCCCTGGGGCACTCTTGCTCTGCGGCCCTCCGGGGTC
>DASSQW010000319.1:0-8576 GCA_035702165.1 Candidatus Nanopelagicales bacterium | reverse complement strand
ATCCTGTTCCGCCGGTGGGGCCGGGTGATGCCCTTCCTGTGGGCGCACCTGTTCATCGACGCCGGCGCCTTCCTCGGCTACTACTACCTCGGCGGCCACGTCTCCTGGCTCCCCTGACCCGCCGGCTCGCTGACCCGCCTCCGCGATCCCTGGTGACGGCGCCGCAGGCTGCCTCGGGCGCAGCCGGGGCCGCCTATTCGTGGAGCGGTTGTCCGCGATTCGGGGTTGCGGATCGCCGTGGACGACGTACCTTCGTCCTACACGGGAGAGGAGGTGGTCCGTTTTGCATACGCTTCGGACACGTGAGGTGGCTGCCCGCTAAGCCACGGACAGCCCGCTGACCGCGAGGTCGCGCCGTCCTTGGCGCGGCAATCCACGGCAGCCACCGGACCCCCGGGTGTCGGCACGTCCAGCCGATCACCGACGTACGTCTGCGGACGCGCGAAGGTGCCAGCCCGGGGGTCGTCCATGCCCGGACGCTTCTCCGGTACGGCGCGTGCTCCGGATCCGCTGCACGCACCGGTCGCCCGCCGCCCTGCGCACCGGGCCGCGAGCGCCGCGCGGAGCGCCGCACCCCGAGCGGCGCCACCGGATCCGCCGCCGAGCTCGGCCGGTGCTGATCCACCGCGACGTTCGGCCAGCTGCTGGGGAGCCTGAACGGCGTCCGAGGCGGCCTGGGGCACCTTCACGCGGATCCCGCCGTGGCGGCCGGGTCAGGGGGCGCTGTCGCCGGGTGGGGTGGCGAGGACGTCGATGATCGTCGTGAGCGCGTGGTCGAGGTCGTCCTCGGAGATCACGAGCGGCGGCGCGAAGCGGATCGTCCAGGTGTGCGTGTCCTTGGCCAGGATGCCGCGGCCGAGCAGCTCGAGGCTCACCTCCCGGCCGGTACGACCGGTGCCGTCGAGCTCCACCGCCCACCACAGGCCCGACCCGCGGATCTCCTTGATGCCGGCGAGGTTCGCGCCGCGCAGCGTCGCGAGCACGTGCTCGCCGAGACGTCGGGAGCGGTCCGCGAGACCGCTGCTCTCCATGAGCTCGACAACCTTGATCCCCACGGCTGCGGCCAGCGGGTTGCCGCCGAAGGTGCTGCCGTGCTGGCCCGGTTCGATGACGCCGAGCACGGCCCAGTCAGCGGTGATCGCAGACACCGGCAGCAGGCCCCCGCCGAGCGCCTTGCCGAGGATGCGGATGTCGGGCTGCACGTCGACGAGGTCGCACGCGAACACCGCGCCCGCGCGGCCCATACCCGCCTGGATCTCGTCGGCGATCATCAGCACGCCGCGCTCGGTGCACAGCTCGCGCACCGCCTGCAGGTACCCGGTCGGCGGGAGGATCACGCCCGCCTCGCCCTGGATCGGCTCCACGAGGAACGCCACCGTGCGGTCGTTGATCGCGGCGGCCAGCGCATCGATGTCGCCGTAGGCCACGGTGACGAAGCCCGGCGTGTAGGGGCCGTAGTCGTCGCGCGCCTCGGGGTCGTCGGAGAACGACACGATCGTCGTCGTCCGGCCGTGGAAGTTGCCCGAGCACACGATGATCTCGGCGGTGCCCGAGGGCACGCCTTTGCGCTGGTAGCCCCACTTGCGCGCGACCTTGATCGCGGTCTCGACGGCCTCGGCGCCGGAGTTCATGGGCAGCACGGCGTCATGGCGGGCCAGGCGCGCGAGATCGGAGCAGAACCGGCCGAGCTGGTCGTTGTGGAAGGCGCGGCTGGTGAGCGTGACGCGGCCGAGCTGGTCGGTGAGCGCGGCCACGAGGTCGGGGTGGCGGTGGCCGAAGTTCAGGGCCGAGTACGCCGAGAGCATGTCGAGGTAGCGCCGGCCCTCGACGTCGGTGACCCAGGCGCCCTCGGCCTCGCTGATGACCACGGGGAGGGGGTGGTAGTTGTGCGCGCAGTGCTCGTGCTCGAACTCGATCGCCGCGTCGGTGGTCACGGATCCTCCCGGGTACGGACGGCCGCCGTGGACGTCCGGAGGACACGCTGCCACCGCGCCGCCCGCGACGGAAGTCGGCGCTCCGAGCGCGCCGCCGACCAGCTCGACACGCCCAGCCCTCGCTGCGCTTCACGCGTCTGGGGGCACGGGAAGGCATCGGTTCGCGAGCGGTGGGACGTACGGCGCACCCCGGTACACGGGGAGGGTGTCGGACCTCACCCGAAACTGGTGAGCGGCACCCCTAGGCATGGCTTACCATGGTCATGTTACTGACTCACGAGTCAGTAAGCCCAGGATGCAGCATCCCGAGCCGCCCGAGCACCACGGGGCGGCTCTCGTGCGCTCCTGGGCAGTTCACCGACCACGGTCCGCACCGGACCCGAGATGCCGGAGGAGGCGTCCATGGACCTCGCCCTGCTCACCCTCGTGACCGGGCTGGCTACCGCCGGCCTCGCCTTCGCCTTCGGCTTCCCGCAGTTCTTCCGGGTGCGGCGTACCGGTTCGGCAGAGGGCGTCTCGCTCGCGAGCGTCACCAACTCGCTGGTGTCGACCGCGGCGTGGCTGCTCTACGGCTTCCAGCTGCGCGACGTCTGGGTCATCACGACCTCGCTCGTCGGCCTGCCCGCCGTGATCGCGACGATCCTCGTCGTACGCCGGGCCAAGTCCGACCACGACGGCATGTGGATGCCGGTGCTCTACACCGCGCTGCTCGCCGCGACCGCGCTGCTCATCCCCGTGGCGCCGTGGCTGTTCCCGGCCGTGCTCGGCTGCTCGATCGTGTGGTTCGTGGCACCGGCCGCGATCACTGCGTGGCGCAGCGCCGACGTCACCGGCCTCGCCACCGGCACGTGGTGGCTGCTCGTGGTCGACGGTGTCGTCGCCGGGCTTTACGGCGTCCTCGCGGGTGTCGGCGCCTACCTCGTCTACGCCGCGATCGCGCTCGTCGGCTCGGCGGTCGTGCTCGCGCGGCTGCACTGGCCGTGGGAGCCCGCCTGCGGCGAGTGCGCCCCCGTCCCCGGCTGCACCTGCTGACCCCAGGTAGTCACTGGATGTGCCGTTCGTTGCTCAGAACGCAACGTTCCTGCCACTCGCAGCCGAGGAGCGCGCGGGCGTCCGCCGAGCGCCCTCTGGCCGCGGCGCCGATCACGTCGTGGGCGGCGCTGCGGCTCAGCCGTTGATGGAGGCGGCGAGCGACTTGGCGTCGGCGAGGTTCGCGAGACCGCCGATGACGAAGACGCCGTCGAGCACCGGTGTCTGCACCTGCGGAGCGGCGTAGAGGAAGCCGCCGGACATGGTGCCGAGCAGGTTGCCCGGCGAGGGCAGCGCGGCCATCCGCGTCGTCGCCGCCGCGAGCGCCTTGGTCCCCTCGGCGTTCAGGACGACGGTGACCTGCGGCCCGTTCTCGGTGACCTCCGCGACGGCCGACACCACCATCGCGCCGGTGACGAACGCCGGGCCGAGCTGGTAGCCCGCACCTCGGGGGTCGCAGCGGTACGTCGGCTTCTCGGGCGCGACGGGCGCGTTGGAGCAGGTTCCCTTCGCCGGCGTCTGGGCGGAGCTCGCCTGCCGCAGCTGCAGGTCGCCGCGGCCGGATGCGGTCGGCGTGGTCGACGCCTCGACGGTCGGCCCGACGGGCGCGGTCGACGTGGCCGCGGGCTCCGACGAGGACCCGCAGGCGGCCAGGGCGACGGCTGCGACCGCGACGAGCACGGCGTACGACGTGGAGCGGCGTGCCTTCATGCGGCCATCCTCCCCCGGGCGGTGCGACGGCCGCCGCAGCGGGCTGCTACTCGCCGACCTCGCCGTCGATGGACTCGCGCAGCAGGTCGGCGTGGCCGTTGTGGCGGGCGTACTCCTCGACCATGTGCACCAGGACCCAGCGCATCGTCACGGTGCCGTGGCCGCCCCACGCGGAGAAGCGCTCGTCGAGCGCGCCCGGATTCTCCGCGAGACGTGCCGCGACGACCGCCCGCGAGCGCTCGATGCTCGCGTCCCACGCGCCGCGCTTCTGATCCGCGGTCCAGGCGACGTGGTCGTCCCACTCCGCAGCCCACTCGAGGGTGTCCCACGGCGGCAACGAGTCCGCCGCGCGACCGAGGCACTCGGAGAACCAGTAGTCCTCCACGCGCGTGAGGTGGCGCAGCATGCCGCCGAGGGAGAGCGCGGAGGTCGGGAGCCGTACCGCGAGCTGCGCGTCGTCGAGGCCGGCGCACTTCCACTCCAGCGTCATCCGCTGGTAGTCGAGGAACGCGGTGAGGGTCGCGAGCTCGCCCTCGGCCGCGGCGGTATCGGGGCGAGGATCCTGCATCTCGTCGGTCATGGATCGACGTTACGACGTACCGCCGACAACGGTCGGTTCCCGGGGAAGGATTGTTGCGCTCTTGGCAACGAGGGTGCCCTTCAGTGAAAACGGTGGGGGGAGGGTGGGGTGGGGAGGGGCTCGCCTAGGCTGCCGGTCGCACCCCCCGAGCGACGGCGCTCCCCGGCGTCGTCCGGCACCTGGAGCACTCATGGCGCAGCGCCCGCTGACCGTCCTGTTCATGCCCGAGTCGGCGTACGGTCCGACCAACCAGTGCGTCGGCATCGGCGACGTCCTGCGCAAGCGCGGGCACCGCGTCGTGTTCGCCGCCGAGGCGTCGTGGAAGGGCAAGCTCGCGCCGCTGGGCTTCGAGGAGGACCTCGTCGACCTCGCTCCGCCGGCGGAGCCGGTCGAGGGCGAGGTGCTCGACGCCGGCGCGTTCTGGAAGGAGTTCAGCCGCGACACCGCGCCGGAGTTCCGCAAGCCGACCGTGCAGCAGCTCGAGACGTTCATGGCGCCGACGTGGGGCGCGCTCATCGACGGTGCGAAGTACTGCGAGCCGCAGCTGCGCGAGATCATCGCGCGCGTCCAGCCCGACGTGATCGTGGAGGACAACGTCGTCGCGTTCCCGGCGCTCGTCACGGCTGGCGCTCCCTACGTGCGGATCGTGTCGTGCAACCCGCTGGAGGTGCCCGGGCCTGACGTGCCGCCGGCGTACTCCGGGCTGCCGATCGACGACCGCAGCGAGTGGGCGTCGTTCCGCGCGGAGTACGAGCGGACGCACCGGGCGCTGTGGAGCTCGTTCAACGACTGGGTGCAGGACCAGGGCGCGCCCGCCCTTCCGGATCTCGAGTTCGTGCACACCAGCGACCACGCGAACCTCTACGTGTTCCCGCAGGAGGCCGACTACACCGACGTGCGGCCGCTCGACGCGACGTGGCACCGGATGGACTCCAGCGTCCGCGGCACCGACGCGCACTACGAGCTGCCCGCCGAGCTCGCCGACCGGCCCGAGGGCAGCGCCCTGATCTACCTGTCGCTCGGCTCGCTGGGCAGCGCCGACGTCGATCTCATGAAGCGCCTCGTCGAGGTGCTCGGTCGCACGCCGCACCGCTTCATCGTGAGCAAGGGGCCGCAGGCCGATCTCTACGAGCTGGCCGACAACATGGTCGGCGCGGAGTTCCTGCCGCAGACCACGATCATCCCCCAGGTCGACGCCGTCATCACCCATGGCGGCAACAACACCACGACCGAGGCGCTGCACTTCGGAGTGCCGATGATCCTGCTGCCGCTGTTCTGGGACCAGTACGACAACGCGCAGCGGATGGACGAGCTCGGCTTCGGCGTGCGTCTCGCGACGTACGCGTTCACGGACGCGGAGATGGACGCCGCGCTCGCGCACGTCCTCTCGGACCCGGTGCGCACGGCGGCTGCCGCTCGCGGCGAGGCTATCCGCGCCCGCGACGGCTTGGTGCGCGGCGCCGACGTCATCGAGCAGGTCGGCCGGGCGCACGCCGACCTCGCGTGAGCTCGTGACCGATCTCGCGACCTTCGTCGCGGCAGCACCGGGGTCGCTGGTGCTGCCCTCCGGTGAGCGGCGCGCGTCGGTCGACGTCCCGGAACCCCTGCGGCTGCTGGACTCCGCCGACCTGGGCTCCGGCCGTCACGTCGCCCTGGTCGAGGACGCCGGCGGCGGTCGCTGGACCGTGCCCCTGGTCGCCGAAGAGCACGGCGTACGCCGGGCGCTGCCGGGCGACGGCGTCGCGGAGACGATCGTGCGCGCGATGGTCGAGAGCACGCGACGGCGCACGGCAGCACGTCGAGACGCCCCGGACCCAGGCGCGTCGCAGAGCCGGACGCTCACCGGCCAGGAGCCGGGACCGTCCGCTCTCGAGGCCGTCGAGGCGGTCTCGGCCTTCCGCATCGACGGCTGGCACGACGAGCCCGCACCCCTCGGCGAGCGCGGGATCTCGGTCGACCAGACGAACGAGTCGGTCGTGGTCGGCAGCCGCGCGATGGTGAAGTGGGCGGTGCGCCTGCCCGCGGCCGGCGTACGCGGCGCGCAACCGGCGGGAGAGCGGCTTGGCGCGCTGATGGCCGCGGACTTCGCCGAGACCCCGCGGCCGTGGGGGCTCCTTCGCTGGGTCGATCCCGAGCACGGGTCGAGCCCCCTGTTGCTGGCGAGCGTGACGTCGTACCTCGAGGGCGCCGAGGACGGCTGGGACTGGGCGGTCGCCGACGTGAACGCGGCCTCGATCCGATCTGGATGGTCGGAAGGACCGGAAACGGGCCTGTCACCCCTCCAGAAGGGCCTCGACGCGGCGCTCGAGGGGCCGAAGCGGATCGGAGCGCTCACCGCACGGATGCACGTGGCGCTCGCGGCATCCGGAGTGCGGCGCGCGACCGCCGACGACGTCGAGCGGTGGGAGAGCGAGGCCCGCGACGAGCTCGCGGAGGCGCTCCGCGTCGTCGACGGCGAGGAGGGCGAGCGGTTGAAGGCGCGCGCCGACCGCATCGCGTCGGCGTACGGCTCCTTCCGCCACCATGTCGGTACGCCGTTGATCGATGTGCACGGCGACTACCACGTCGGCCAGATCCTCCGGACACCGAGCGAGGACCCGACACCGCGTTTCGCCTACGCCGTCACGGACTTCGACGGCAACCCGGTCAGCCCGCCGGAGCGCCGCAGCGAACCGCAGCCGGCTGCGCTCGACGCGGTCGGGATGCTCGCGTCGCTCGACCACGTCGGTCGCGTCGTCCTGAAGCGCACCGACGGCGCAGATCCCACGATCGTGCTCACCTGGATCGCGGCCGCGCAGGAGGCGTTCCGCTCCGAGTACGTCGACACGCTCGCTCGGATGCGGCACGCGCACCTCTACGACGAAGCCCTCGCCGTACCGCTGCGGCTGCAGCAGGAGGTGCGCGAGTTCCTCTACGCCGCGCAGCACCTGCCGCACTGGCGCTACGTCCCCGACGGCGCCTTGCAGGACCTGCTCCCCGACGTGTGAGGGTGGACTCATGGATCCCGCGCTGTTCCTCACCGACCTCGAGCGCAAGCCCGAGGTGCTCCACGCGCTCGCCGACCACCTCGAGTCGCACGACCCGTGGGGCGTGCTCCCGATGGCGTCGCGGTTCGTGCTCGTGGGCATGGGCTCGTCGTCGTACGCCGCGGGCGTCGCAGCAGCGCGCCTGCGCGCGCTCGGCATCCACGCGGTCTCCGAGCTGGCGAGCAGCGATCTGCTCCCTGCGGCCGACGGCCACACGGTCGTGATCGCGATCTCGGCGGGCGGCGGGTCGCGCGAGACGCGCGCCGCCGTGGAGCACTACCGCGACAAGGCCTCGCTCGTCGTCGTGACCAACAGCCCCGAGGGCGGTCTCGCGCAGTACGTCGAGGGCGGCGTGCACGAACTCGTCGAGCTGCGCGCGGGCGTGGAGGAGGGCGGCGTCGCGTCGCGCTCGTTCCAGCACACGCTCGCGCTGCTGCTCGCGCTCGAGCCGCGCGTCGCACGCGCCGATCTCGACGTCCCCGCGCTCGTACGCCGGTCCGCCGCCGCGTGCGAGGACCTGCTCAGGACTCGCGGCGAGTGGCTGCCCGAGCTGCGTGCCCGTCTCGTCGGTCCGCACGGCGTGCACGTCGTCGCACCGGCGCGACGGCTGTCGTCGGCGCAGCAGTCGGCGCTCATGCTGCGCGAGGGTCCGCGGCTCCCGGCCTACGCGTGCGAGACGGGCGACTGGAGCCACGTCGATGTGTACCTCACCAGCACCACCGACTACCGGATGCTCCTGCTCGCCGGCTCGCGCTGGGAGGACGAACTGCTCCGCTGGACCACCGAGCGCGGCGCAACCGTGGTCGCGGTCGGCGCCGACGTCCCGGACGCGGACCTCACCATCCGGTACGCCGGCGACGAGGACGACGACGTCCGCCTGCTCACCGAGGTCCTCGTCGCCGAGCTGCTCGCCGCCGACCTCTGGCTCTCGCCCTGATTCGCCGGTTGTTCACCCAGCGTCCCGCTCAACGGACTCGATCCGCCATCCGTGGCTTAATGCTACGTAGAGCGACGGACGATCTTCGTCCGTAGTGTCATCCGCCGACAAACGATCCCGTTCGGGTTACGTCAAGGCTCGGCAAAGGGCTACGTTCCGTAACCGGTAGCGGAAGTAGTGGGGCGGTCCTGGCGTCTCTCTTCAGGAACAAGCGCGGCGCGGTGGCGCTGCAGGCCGGGGAACTCACTCATGGACGCTCGTATGGGCGCACGCACCGTTCTGCTGCGCGTGCTGGTCGTCTTCACCATCATCGTTGCGTACGTTGGCATCGTCGGTCCCGCCCACGCATCGACCGGCTC
>DASSQW010000318.1:0-13116 GCA_035702165.1 Candidatus Nanopelagicales bacterium | reverse complement strand
AAGGGCACCGACCAGACCGCGTCGTCGAGCGTCCTGGACGAGGCTGCCGACCGGATCATGGCCCAGGCCGCCCACCCGGTCTCGCGCCAGCAGCTCGACCAGGCGGCGGTCGAGGGCATGCTCAAGGCGCTCGGCGACCGGTGGAGCGCCTACTTCACGCCGCCGGAGTTCGCGTCGTTCGAGGACGGCCTCGACGGCCGCTACTCCGGCATCGGGGTCTGGCTGCGCGCGTCGCAGGGCGGCGAGCTGTACGTCGCGAGCGTCCAGTCCGGCTCGCCCGCGGCGAAGGCGGGCATCCTCGCCGGCGACCGGCTGCTCAAGGTGGGCGACGAGGACGTCGCGACCGCGTCGCTCGGCGTCGCGGCCACCGCTCTGCGCGGCGCGTCCGGCACGAAGGTCACCGTGCGCGTCTCGCGCGACGGCGAGCCGCTCGACCTCGCCGTGCACCGCGCCGACGTCGCCAGCTCCGACGTCGAGGTCGCCCAGCTCAAGGGCGGCGTCGAGGTCGTGCGCATCGCCGCCTTCACCCGCGGTGTCGGCACGGCGGTGCGCCGCGCGGTCACGGCGTCGTCGGGGGAGGCCGCCACCGGCGTCGTCCTCGACCTGCGCGGCAACCCCGGCGGCCTGCTCACCGAGGCGGTCGAGGTCGCGAGCCAGTTCCTCGACGGCGGCGCGGTCGTGTCCTACCAGCGTCGCGACGAGCCGGTCGTGCACCTCGACGCGCTGGGCAAGGGCAACACCACGGTGCCGGTCGTCGTCCTCGTCGACGACGGCACGGCGAGCGCCGCCGAGGTCGTCGCCGCCGCGCTGCAGGACCGCAACCGCGCGGTGATCGTGGGCTCGCGCACCTACGGCAAGGGCAGCATCCAGGAACCGACCACGCTCTCGGACGGCTCCGCGATCGAGCTGACCGTGGGCACCTACCTCACCCCGTCGGGGCGCAAGCTCGACGGCGTCGGCATCGAGCCCGACGTCCTCATCTCCACGCGCGCGGGCTCGGCCACCGCCGAGCAGCGCGCCCTCGAGGTGCTCCGCGGCCTGGTCGCCGCGTCCGACGGCACGGCGAGGGGTTGACCGGAATGGCCAAGGAGCAGGGCACGAAGCTGATCGCGCAGAACAAGAAGGCGCGGCACGACTACCACATCGAGACGACGTACGAGGCGGGCCTCGTGCTGACCGGCACCGAGGTCAAGGCGCTGCGCGCCGGCCGGGCGTCGCTCGTCGACGGCTTCGCGCAGGTGCAGGACGGCGAGCTGTGGCTGCACAACGTCCACATCCCGGAGTACTCGCAGGGCACCTGGACCAACCACGCCCCGCGGCGCACCCGCAAGCTGCTGCTGCGCAAGGACGAGATCGTCAAGATCGCGAACAAGGCCAAGGAGGGCGGTCGCACGATCGTGCCGCTGTCGCTCTACTTCAAGAACGGCTACGCCAAGGTCGAGATCGCGCTGGCGGTGGGCAAGAAGAACTACGACAAGCGCCAGACGATCGCCGAGCGCGACGCCAAGCGCGAGACCCAGCGCGCGATGGGCCGGCGGCTCAAGGGCCGTACCGACTGACCGGCGTCCCCCATTGACCGACCGTCGGTCAACGAATTACCGTGCAGGCGTGACCCGGGCGGAGCAGGCGGAGGCGTCGCGGGCCGCGCTGCTCGCGGCCGCCCGCAGCTGCTTCGCCGAGCACGGCTACGACGCCACCACGGTCGCCGAGGTCCTGCGCCGCGCCGGTATGGCCCGCGGAGCGCTGTACCACTACTTCCCGGGCGGCAAGGACGAGCTGTTCGCCGCTGTCTACCGCGAGGTCGACGACGAGCTGTACCGCCGCATCGACCGGCTCGCTCCGGCGTCGCCGCTCGCCGCGCTGCGCAGCAGCGCCGAGGTGTTCCTGACCTTGTGCGTCCGCGACGACTTCGCGCGGATCACCGTGCTCGAGGGACCGCGGGTCATGGCCGCGGCCACGCCGCACGGCTCGGTGCTCGGCCGCTCCTACAGCCGCATGCGCGACGGCGTCCTCGCCGCGGTCGACGCCGGGGAGCTGCCCGACCTCGACGTCGACACCCTCACCACCGCGCTGTACGGCGCGGTCCGCGACCTCGGGGCGCGCGTCGCAGCGGCGCCGCCCCGCCGTCGACGGCGGACGGCCGAGGAGGCACTCGCCGTCGTCGACCACGTCCTCGACGGCCTCGCAACCGTCACCCACCAGAGCCGGGAGACCGCATGACCGCCACGAACGACGCCGACGCCCTGCTCGACGGCTTCTGGCCCTACCGCAAGACGACGCGGTCCTACCGCACGGTGCCGGCCGAGCCGGTCGACCGCGCGCAGATCCTCGCCGAGATCGCCGACATGGCCCACGCCGAGGACGCCCAGGGCGACTCCGGCACCGTCTCGGGTTCGCTGTACTGCGGCGACCACGAGCACTACGCCTTCCTCGGCGAGGTCTTCAGCCTCTTCTCGCACGCGAACGTCCTGCAGCGCGACATGTACCCGAGCGCCACGAAGTTCGAGGCCGAGATCATCGCGATGACGTCGTCGCTGCTGCACGGCACCGGCACCGGCGTCGTCACCAGCGGCGGCTCGGAGAGCCTCATCACCGCGCTCTACTCCTACCGCGAGCAGGCGCGCGAAGAGCGCGGCGTCACCCAGCCCAACGTGGTCCTCCCGACCACGGCGCACGTGGCGCTCGACAAGGGCGCGCACTGGATGAACATCGAGGTGCGCCACGCTCCGCTCACCGAGGGCTACGTCGCCGACGTCGCCGCGATGGCGGAGCTCGTCGACGAGAACACGATCGCCCTTGTCGGCAGCGCGGCCAACTACGCGCACGGACTCATCGACCCGATCGAGGAGATCGCGGCGCTCGCGCAGTCGCGCGGCATCGGCATGCACGTCGACGGCTGCCTCGGCGGCTGGCTGCTGCCCTGGGTCGAGAGGCTCGGGTACGAGCTGCCGCTGTGGGACTTCCGTGTCCCCGGCGTCACGTCGATCTCCGCGGACACGCACAAGTACGGCTACGCGCTCAAGGGTTCGAGCGTGCTGCTCTACCGCTCGCGCGACCTGCGCAAGCACCAGTACTTCACCTACCCCGGCTGGCCCGGCGGCCTCTACCTCTCGCCCGGTCTCGCGGGCTCGCGCAGCGGCGGCATCATCGCCTCGACGTACGCCGCCCTACTCGCGACCGGCGAGTCGGGCTACCTGCGCGCAGCCGAGGGCATCATGAGCACCTCGACCGCGATCACCGCCGGCATCCGCGAGCGCGTGCCGCAGCTCGAGGTGATCGGCGACCCGACCTTCCTCGTCGCGTTCAAGGCGGCCGAGGGCAGCGACCTCGACATCTACCTCGTCAACGACTCCCTCAAGGCGCGGGGCTGGCGGATGAACTCGCTGCAGCTGCCGCCGGCGCTGCACTTCTGCATCACGCGGCCCAACGTCGGTGTCGCGGTGCGGTTCCTCGACGCGCTCGCTGCGGCGGTCACCTACGCCGAGGAGCACCGCGGCGAGGCGGCGCAGTCCGGTGCCATGTACGGCTTCGGTCACACGCCGCAGGGCCATGCGACGCTCGAGACGGTGATGTCGGGCGTGCTCGACGCCATGCACGACGTGGCGCCGGAGGCCTGACGTGGGCGCCCGGTGGATCCTCGCGGTCGACCTCGGCAACGGCGGCCCGAAGGTCGCCGTCGTCGGTCTCGACGGCGAGGTCCGGCGTACGGCGATGCGGCCGGTGCGCGTGCACATCGGGCTCGACGGCGCGGCCACCCAGGACGCGACCGAGTGGTGGGGCGGCGTCGTCGCCGCGACGCAGGAGGCGATCGAGGCGGCGGGCGCGGACCCCGCGCAGCTGCACGCGGTCGCCATCACGGGCCAGTGGGGCTCGTCGGTCCCGGTCGACGTGCACGGCCAGCCGGCGGGTGACGTGCTGCTGTGGGCCGACACCCGCGCGCGCGACCTCGTGCGCGAGGTCATCGGCGGGCCGGTCAGCGTCTCGGGCATCGCGCCGCACAAGGCGCTGCCGTTCGTGCGGATCACGGGCGGGGCGCCGACCCCGAGCGGCGCAGACCCGACGGGCCACTCGCTGCTGCTGCGCCATCGGATGCCCGAGGTCTACGCGCGCACCGCGACCCTGCTCGAGCCCGTCGACTACCTCGGCCTGCGCTTCACCGGCCGTGCGGCGGCGACACCGGCCTCGATGATCCTGTCGTGGCTCACCGACAACCGCCCCGGGGCGTCCCTCGGCTACGTCGACTCGCTCGTGACACGCACGCAGCGCGACCGGGCGCGTCTGCCCGAGCTGGTGCCCACCGGGTCGGTGCTCGGCCCGCTGCTGCCGTCGGTGGCCGAGGAGCTCGGCGTATCTGCCAGCGGCGACTCAGTGCCCGTGGTCTGCGGCATCCCCGACCTGCACGCCGCGATCGTCGGATCCGGTGCGGTCGCGCCGTACGAGACCCACATCGCGGTGTCGACGACGCAGTGGGTCGGCGCGCGCGTCCCCTTCAAGCGCACCGACGTCCTGCACTCGATCGCGACGGTCCCCGGTCTCGACCCGCAGTTCCCCGTCGTCGCGAACAACCAGGAGACGGGCGGAGCGGCGCTGCAGTGGCTGCGCGAGCAGATCATCGCCCCGCGCGACGGCCTCTCCGGCGGCGGGAGCGGCATCGGCGCCTCGGGCGCGGCCGAGGAGTCGCTCGACCCGACCTTCGAGGACCTGCTCGCGCTCGCGGCCACCGCGCCCGCGGGCAGCGAGGGCCTGCTGTTCATGCCGTGGCTCAACGGCGAGCGGAGCCCGGTCGAGGACAAGGTCGTCCGCGGCGGCTGGCTCAACGTGTCGCTGCGCACGGATCGCGCGATGCTCGTGCGCTCGGTGCTCGAGGGCGTCGCGCTCAACGGGCGCTGGCTGTTCGCTGCGTACGAGAAGTTCCTCAAGCAGCCGGTCCCGCGCGTGCGCATCCTCGGCGGCGGCGCGCAGAGCGACCTCTGGTGCCAGATCTACGCCGACGTCCTCGGCCGGCCCGTCGAGCAGGTCGCCGACCCCCGCCACGCGCAACTGCGCGGCGTGGCGCTGTGGGCGCGGATCTGCCTCGGCGAGATCGCGCTCACCGACGTCCCGGCCCTCGTCCCCGTGGCGCAGACCTTCACGCCCTCGCCGATCGCCGTGCTGACCTACAACGACGCCTACGCCGAGTACCAGGACCTCTACGGCACCGTGAAGGGTCTCTACCACCGTCTCAACACCGCGCTGGGCTGACAGACCGGGGGCCGGTGTCAGCCGGGATCGGCGAGGGTGGCGACCATGATCGCCTTGATCGTGTGCAGGCGGTTCTCAGCCTGGTCGAAGGCGATGTTGGCGGCCGAGGAGAACACCTCGTCGGTCACCTCGAGGCCCTCGGTCATGCCGGTGCGCTCGGCGACGTCGCGGCCGACGACGGTGCGGGCGTCGTGGAAGGCCGGCAGGCAGTGCATGAACCGCACGTCGGGGTTCCCGGTGGCCGCGAGCGCCTTGGCGTTGACCTGGTACGGCGTGAGCAGGCGCACGCGCTCGTCCCAGACCTCCTTCGGCTCGCCCATCGACACCCAGACGTCGGTGTGCACGAACGAGGCGCCGGCGAGCGCCTCCTCGGCGTCCTCGGTCAGGGTGATGCGCGCGCCTGAGCCGACCGCCCGCTCGTAGGCGATGCGCTGGACGTCGGCGCTGGGCCAGAGGGCCTGTGGCGCAGCGATGCGGACGTCGGCGCCCATGATGGCGCCCATCACGAGCAGCGAGTGACCCATGTTGGACCTGGCGTCGCCGAGGTAGGCGTAGGAGATCTCGTCGGCCGCCCTGCCGTCGCTGTGCTCGAGCATCGTGAGGAAGTCGGCGAGCATCTGGGTCGGGTGCCACTCGTCGGTGAGCCCGTTGTAGACCGGCACGTCGGAGTACGCCGCGAGCTCTTCGACCGTCGCCTGCGCGGCGCCGCGGAACTCGATCGCGTCGTACATGCGCGACAGCACGCGCGCGGTGTCGGCCGCCGACTCCTTGTGCCCGATCTGGGACGACACGGGGTCGAGGTAGGTGACGTGCGCACCCTGGTCGTAGGCGCCGACCTCGAACGCGCAGCGCGTGCGCGTCGAGGTCTTCTCGAAGATGAGGGCGATGTTCAGGCCATGCAGGCGCTGGACCTCCGTGCGCGCCTTCTTGGCCGCCTTGAGCTCGGCGGCGAGGTCGAGCAGGTGCTGGAGCTCGTCAGAGGTGAAGTCGATCTCCTTGAGGAAGTCGCGGTCGCGCAGGTTCACAGCCATGCCCTGATCCTTTCAAGGCGCAGTCTCGGGACGGAAACCGGTAGGCGTCAGTCGACGGCGTCGCGCTCGATGGGGCAGCTCATGCAGCGGGGGCCGCCGCGGCCGCGCCCGAGCTCGGAGCCGACGATGGTGACCACCTCGATGCCGTTGCGCCGCAGGAAGGTGTTCGTCGTCGTGTTGCGCTCGTAGCCGAAGATCACCCCGGGCGCGACGGCGAGGAAGTTGTTCCCGTCGTCCCACTGCTCGCGCGCCGCACCCATCTCGTCGATGGGGGTGCGCAGCAGGCGCACCTTGTCGATGCCGAGGGCCTCGGCGACCAGCGGGAACAGGTCGTCGTGCTCCTGGACCGTGTAGTCGCCTCCGCTGCCCTTCGGAGTGAGGGAGAAGCAGCGCAGGTCGTCCGGCAGGTACGGATAGACGCTGAACGCGTCGCGGTCGACCATCGTCATCGCGGTGTCGAGGTGCATGAACGCGCGCGTCTTCGGCAGCTCGACGACGAGGACCTGGGTCACCTGGCCGTGCGCGAAGTACTGGCGCGCGAGGAACTCGATGCCCTGCGGCGTCGTGCGCTCGCCCATGCCGATCATCACCGCGCCGTTTCCGATGACGAGGATGTCGCCGCCCTCGACCGTCGCCGGCTCGTGGTTGTCGCCGTCGTTGCCGTAGTAGAAGTGCAGCCCGGAGTCGCGGAACATCGGGTGGAAGTTCCAGACGACGCGGGAGTTGATGGTCTCCCGCTTGCGGGCCGTCTTCGTCATGGGATTGACCGACAGGCCGTCGTACACCCACGCGGAGTTGTCCCGCTGGAACAGGTGGTTCGGCAGCGGCGTGAGCAGGAAGTCGCTGGGGGACAGGTACGCCCACAGCAGCGAGGAGTCCTCCTCGAGCTCGAGGTCCGAGCGCAGCACGCCGCCGATCAGCATCTCGGCGAGGCGCTCGGCCGGGGCCACCGCGACCAGGTCGTCGAGCCGGCGCTCGAGGCGCGGACCGAAGCGGGTCGCGGTGGTGAACTCGGCCTGCAGGAACTCGCGGGCGCCTGGCTCGTCGATCGCCTCGGTGAGCAGGCGCTCGAAGTAGTGCACGGTGACGCCCTTGTCGCGCAGCTTCTGCGCGAAGGCGTCGTGCTCCTCCCGTGCGCGCTGCGCCCACATCACGTCGTCGAAGAGGAGGTCGTGGACGTTCTGCGGCGTCAGCCGGGTGAGCTCGAGGCCGGGGCGGTGCACAACCACCTGGCGCAGCCGGCCCACCTCGGAGTCGACGTGGAAGGTCATGACGGATCCTCTCGGTTGCGACGACCGGTCAGCGGTAGACGGGGACGGGATCGGGCTGGCTCATGTGCGCCTTCTGCGCCAGGTAGACCGGGATGCCGACCAGGAACGCGACGCCGGCCATGATGAACGGCATCCACTGGCCGAGCCACGTCTCGGCACCCGTGTTGCGCGAGTACCAGATGAACAGCGCGCAGAACACCATGGCGACGGCGGCGATGAGCACGTCGCGCGCGAAGCGCTGCCCGTTCATGGCCCGCTTGTCCGCGATGCGCCACTTGATCTGCGCAGCGGCGGAGAAGGCGTAGGGGATCGCGGCAGTGATGCCCGACATGTAGAGCAGCGTAGTGAACACGTCCTGCCCCGCCGCTCCGGCGAAGGACGCCGCCATCGCGACAGTGGCGAAGACGGTCGACAGGACGATGCCGGAGGCGGGGACGCCGTGCCCCGACAGCCTCCCGAACAGGCCGGGGAACAGCCCGTCCTTCGCTGCGGCCAGCGGCATCTCGGCGCAGATCATCGTCCAGCCGTTGAGCGCGCCGAGGCCGGAGACGATGACGCAGCCGGCGACCACGTAGCCGGCCCAGGTGCCGCCGCCCACCATCGCGTCCGCTGCGGTGGAGTACGGCGCGGAGCTCTCCCCGAGGGCCGACGTCGGCACCGAGCCGAAGACGGCGATGAGCGACAGCAGGTAGACGACCGCCGTCGCCAGGGTGCCGTAGATCGTGGCCTTCGGGACGTTGCGGTCGGGATCGCGGACCTTGGCGGCGGCGACCGACGCGGTCTCCACACCGAGGTAGGAGAACAGGCACAGGGCCATCGCACCGAGGATCGCCTGGGTGTTCGTGCTCGTCGACGCGTTGAACGGCGTGAAGTTGTCGGTGTTGATCGCCAGCAGGCCGACGGTCGACATGAGAGCGAGCGGGACGAACTTGATGATCGACGTCCATACCTGGACCGACCCCATGTTCTTGACGCCGGACAGGTTCACCAGCGCGGGGAGCCACAGCCCGACGACGCCGAGGGCGAAGCCGATCCACTTCTCGTACGCGAGGTCGGGGAACCAGACCGCGAGGACGTACTGCACGTAGAACACCCAGCCGACCACGATGGCGGCGTTCCCGGCCCACGCGGTGATCCAGTAGGACCAGGCGTTGGCGAAGCCGGTCGGGTTGCCGAACGCGACGCGCGCGTAGGCGTAGGGGCCGCCGTCGGCCGGCAGCCGGCGCGACATGACGGCGAACATGAACGCGAGGGCCAGGGCGCCGACCGTCGTCAGCACCATCCCCCAGATGCTGACCGGGCCGTACTCGGCCAGGGACGCCGGCAGGTTGAAGATGCCGACGCCGATGATGCTTCCGACGATGAGCGCGGTGGCCTGCGGCAGTCCGAGCCCTGCTCGGTGCGGCTGGGTCTCCGGCGCCGGAGACACGACGTGCTGCGTGTGGGTCATGGGAGCCTCCCTCACCCCTGGGTGGGGATCTCCCCGACAGTCCGCGGGCGACGCTGCCCACCCCGCGGTCCTCCGTCGGGACGACCGCACTCTGGACGCTACTCCGGGGCTGCCGCCGATGCCCGGTGCACGACGGAACCGACCAGGGCGAGCGCATTTCGGGGCCGCCCGGAGTGGCTGTGCCCCACGTCGAGATCGACGTTGCAGGGCGCTGAGGAGGCGACGCGGGCGGGCGCCCTGTCGTCGTGGTCAGAGGGACACCGGGAAGCTGTCCGCCAACGCAAGGGAGGACGGGGCGGGGATGCGGCCCAGGCCGACGAGCACGGCGGACCGGTCGTCGAGCCCCGCGGGAAGGTCGGCGTCGGCGAGAGCCTCGAGCGTCGCGCGGGTCCAGCCCAGGCCGCTCGGCGCCTCGGCGTCAGAACCGAGGTCGAGCTGGTGAACGGCGAGCTCGACGACCCAGGTCGCGAGCAGGTCACCGCTGCGCAGGCGCTGCCCCTGGAAGGGAACGACCCCCTCCGGCATCGCACGGACAGCAGCGGTCGCGTGCGTCGACGCGGACTCCAGGTGCGCGACCGCGGCGGACGGGCGTCGGTGCGCGCTCGCCACGCGTCGCAACCACAGGATGTGCGTCACGGGATCCACGTCCCGGTCGTCGGGATGCGACCGCCAGTACGACGCCGCGTCGTGATCTGCCGGCAGGTCCGTCCGGCTCGTCGACGCGATCGCGAGCTCCTCGATGCCGAGGCGCACGTGGGTCACGAGGTCCAGGACGCTCCAGCCGTGACAGCGCGACGGGCCGAGCAGAGCCAGGTCGTCCCACGTGCTGACGGCCTGTCGGAACTCGTCGATCTGTCCGACGAGAGCCTCGACAGCCTCGACGTGGGAGAAGGACAGGTCCCTCACGGCGGTCACGTTACCGTCGGTCCGGGGGACCCCCGTGTCGCGTCGGCCGGAACGCCGACTGAGGACACCCTCAGTGGGACGACACGCTGCGTGACCGGAACGACCGCTCTACGACGACGGCCCCGGCAGGTGCCGGAGCCGGGAGGTCGTGGTCGAGCGGAGGTCAGGGGGCGGTGCGCAGGGCGTCGTGCACCGCGCGCAGGCCCTCGCCCTTGCCGCGGCCGTAGTCGGCGAGCGCGCTCTTGACGTAGATGCGCTCGCGCTCCTCCTCCGTCAGTCCGCCCCAGACGCCGTACGGCTCGCGCGCGCGGATCGCGTAGTCCGCGCACTCCGCACGGACATCGCAGCGCGAGCACACCGACTTGGCGGCGCGGTCGCGGCGGATCCGGGAGAGCCCTCGCTCGTTCTGCGGATGGAAGAACAGCGCGGTGTCGGCGTCACGGCACGCGCCGTGCTCCTGCCACTCCCAGGTGGCGTCGACGGGAACCTGTGCCAGCGGCTGCTGCGGCATGCCGACCTCCCGAGCCTTCCCACCGTCGACCCCCGTCGCCGGCGCTGGTCACGGAGAGTAATCACCCTCCGTGTTACTACCCTTACGTACTGTCATGCTACGCCGCGATCAGCCGAACGGACAGGATCGACGGAACTCGTTTCGTGACCTCGCTCACGGGTGCGTCCGGCGATCGTTCGGCATGCTGGTCCGGTGACGCTGCAGCCCCTCGACGTCCCGCCCGCGGTCCCGCTCGCCGGGCGGCTGCTCGTGGCCGCCCCTGTGCTCGCCGACCCGACCTTCGCGCGCTCGGTGGTGCTGCTCCTCGACCACGACGAGGAGGGGTCGCTGGGGCTCGTGCTCAACCGGCCGAGCCACGTGCCCGTGGGAGCGGTGCTGCCGCCCTGGGACGGTCGGACCACCGGCACCGACGTCCTGTTCACCGGCGGCCCGGTCGCCGAGGACTCCGCGCTCGCGCTCGGCCTGCACACCGGTCCCGAGGACGGGCCCGAGCCCGACGGCTTCCGCCGCGTCGCCGGGCCGTTCGGGCTGGTCGACCTCGACGTCGACCCCGACGAGTCCCTCGCCGAGATCGACGCGATCCGCATCTACGCCGGCTACGCGGGCTGGAGCCCCGGACAGCTCGAGGACGAGATCGCCGAGGGCGCCTGGTACGTCGTCGACGGCGGTCCCGCCGACGTGTTCGACGCCGAGCCCGACGACCTCTGGATGCGCGTGCTGCGTCGCCAGCAGGGCGACCTCGCCTTCGTCGCGACGCCGTCGACGGACCCGACTCTTAACTAGCACGCGCGCTGACGCGTGCGCGGCCGCGCCGTACGATGCTGCGCATGTCCACGCCGACCGAGCCGCTCAGCATGCCCGAGACCGACACCATGGTCGGCACGCTCGTCGAGGAGCGCACCGACGAGCGTCTCGACGAGGGCGACCACGAGCGCTTCGCGCACTACGTGAAGAAGGACAAGATCGTCGAGTCCGCCGTCATGGGCACGCCGGTCATCGCCCTGTGCGGCAAGGTCTGGGTGCCCGGCCGCGACCCGAACAAGTTCCCGGTCTGCCCGGACTGCAAGAAGATCTTCGAGGGCATCCCGGTCGGCAAGGGCGGCGGCGACGACGGCTCCGACGGGGGCGGGTCCTGACCCCCGAGCCGCGCGATCCCGCCGCTCGGCCCGACGGCTCCCGCGAGGAGCTCCCGCCCGTGATCGCGTCGGGCTCGCCGACGCACGAGCTCGACGTCGAGATCCCCGAGCAGGTGCTCGCCGAGCACGCGGCTGCAGGCGGCGCCGATGGCTCCGGCGGCGAGGGCCTCATGGGGGCGTCGTACCGCGCCGTCACGATCGGCGTCGTCGCCGCGATGACGATGTTCGCGTTCGAGGGCATCGGCGTGGCGTCGGCGATGCCGGTCGTCGCGCGGTCGCTCGACGGTCTGGCGGTCTACGCGTGGGCGTTCAACGGCTACATCGTCACCAGCCTCGTGGCCATGGTGGTGGCGGGGGAGTGGTGCGACCGCGCCGGGCCGCGGCCGCCGCTCACGCTCGGCATCACGCTCTTCGGTCTCGGCGCCGCGCTCGCAGGTGCGTCATGGTCGATGCCGGTGCTCGTCGGTGCGCGCGCTATCCAGGGCTTCGGCATGGGTCTGGCGATCGTGTCGGTCTACGTCGTGATCGGTCGTGCCTACCCGGAGTCCTTGCGGCCCAAGACGTTCGCGGTCCTCTCGGCGGCGTGGGTGCTGCCCGCGATCGTCGGTCCGCTGATCGCGGGCTTCCTCACCGACCACCTGTCGTGGCGGGCGGTGTTCTGGTGCGTCGTGCCGTTCGTCATCCCGCCGCTGCTCCTGCTCGTGCCCCGCACCCGCGGGTTCGGCGGCACTCTCGAGGACGGCGCCGTGCGCCGCGGTCGCGTGCGCCTCGCGGTCGTGGCGGCCCTCGGCCTCGCTCTTGTGCAGGAGGCCGGGACGCGGCTCGGCGCCGTCGGCGCGGTGCTGCTCGTCGTCGGGCTGGCGCTGCTCGTGCCGATGCTGCGGCTGCTGCTGCCAGCGGGTGCGCTGCGGTTCGCGCGCGGCCTGCCGACCGTCGTCGTCATGCGCGGCGTCCTCGCCGGCGCGTTCTTCGCTGGCGAGGCGTTCGTCCCTCTCGCGCTGCAGACGATCCGCGGCGCGTCGACGGCGCAGGCGGGCATCGCGCTCACCGTCGGCGCAGTCGGGTGGGCGCTCGGATCGCAGGTGCAGGGCCGGCTCTACTCGCGCCTCCCGCAGGGACGGCTGGTGGAGATCGGCGCGCTGTTGGTCGCCGGCTGCCTGTCGTGGGCGGTGCTCAGCCTCGTGCCGTCGCTGCCCTTCTGGATCATCATCCCGGGCTGGATGATCGGCGCGATGGGCATGGGCATGTCGTTCGGCTCCATCGGATCCCTCGTGCTCGAGCTCTCGCCGCCGGAGGACCAGGGCGCGAACGTCGCGTCGCTTCAGGTGTGCGACTCCGTCGGTTCGGTGCTGCTCGTCGGTCTCGCCGGCGCCATCTACGGCGCGGCGCTCGCCGCCGGCGCGGTGACGTCGTCGACCTTCGTCACCATCTGGGTCGTGATGGCGGCGATCGCCGTCGTCGGCGCAGTGCTCGCCCGTCGCATCCGCGTCCGCCCGCTCGTCGCGTAGCTCGGTCAGCCAGCACTCGGCTCGCCCGGTAGCCGGCGACCCGGCGGAAGGCCCTGGTTTCT
>DASSQW010000317.1:0-3449 GCA_035702165.1 Candidatus Nanopelagicales bacterium | reverse complement strand
GATCTGCGCTACCGGCTGCTCGCCGAGAACGTCATCGACGTCATCGCCGCCGGCGACAACGGCGGGCGCGTCACCTGGATATCCCCGTCGGTCGCGACCGTGCTCGGGTGGCGGCCCGAGCAGCTGGTCGGGTCGTTGTGGGCCGACCTCGTCCACCCCGACGATCGCGAGCGGCTCCGCGAGGTGCAGGACGGTCTCCTGCACGGCAAGTCGGCGCGTCTTGAGGCACGCGTCCGTCGCACGTCCGGCGAGCATCTCTGGATGAACATCCGGGTGAAGCCGGTGCTCGACGACAACGGCGCTGTCGTCGCGCGGATCGCCGGCATGTGGGATGCCGAGAACGAGCATCAGGCGGGGGAGGCCCTCGCCCGCACCGAAGCGCGGTACGGCGCCGCGCTCTCGGCCAAGCGCGACCCGCACGTCTTCCTCGATGCCGTCCGCGGGGACGACGGCACGATCGTCGACTTCGTGTACGCCGACGCGAACGCGGCGGCCCTCAGCTGGCTCGGTCGCACCCTCGAGGAGCTGCAGGAGCGGTCGCTGCTCACGGCGTTCCCGGGTCACAGGGCGTCGGGCATGTTCGACGCCTACGTCCGCACGGTGGAGACCGGCGAGCAGCTCGTCGAGGACGAGCGCCGGCTCCGCAGCGAGATCCTCGGAACCGACGCGTGGTTCGACTTCCGCGGCATCCAGGTGCTCGACGGACTGAGTCTGAGCTGGCGCGACGTCACCACCAAGGTGAAGACGCGCAACGAGATCGCGGAGGCCGACGAGCGCCACCGACTGCTGGCCGAGAATGCCAGCGACGTCGTGTTCCGCGTCTTCGCCGACGGCACGGTGGACTGGGTCGTGGGCTCGGTCGCCGAGCTGCTCGGCCGGAACGACGACGACATCCGCGGGCACTCCGCGCTCGACCTCTTCGTGGCCGAGGACCTCGGTGATCTCGAGGGCACCGGAGTGCGACTGCGCCACGGCGAGACGGTCGTGGACACGGTGCGCGTCATGAGACCCGACGGCACCCACCGCTGGGTCTCGCGCCGGATGCGTGCGGTCATGGCCGACGACGGGGAGCACGCGGCCTGGTACGTGCTGGCCATCAGCGACGCGCAGGCGCAGGTGGAGAACCAGCGGGCGCTCGAGGAGTCCGAGCGCCAGGCGCAGGACCTCGCGCAGCGCTACGCGCGGGCGCGCAACGAGGCGCTCGACGCCAGTCGCGAGAAGACCGTCTTCCTCTCCCGGATGAGCCACGAGCTGCGGACGCCGCTCAACGCCATCCTCGGCTTCGCGCAGCTGCTCGCGATGGACGAGCTCACCGTGGACCAGGCAGACGCCGTCCACCAGATCCGCACCGGAGGCCGGCACCTGCTCGAGCTGATCAGCGAGGTCCTCGACATCTCGCGCATCGAGTCCGGCCGGCTCTCGCTCTCCATGGAGTCCGTCGCCGTCGCCGACGCCGTGAACGAGGCGCTCGACCTCGTGCGACCGCTGGCCGACGCCGCTGGAGTCAGGGTCGGTCGGGTGGACGGTGCTGCGTGCGTCGCCCAGGTGTGGGCCGACCGGCAGCGGGTGATCCAGGTCCTGCTCAACCTGCTGAGCAACGGCGCCAAGTACAACCATCGGGGCGGCACGGTCGAGGTCTTCTGCGAACCGCTGCCCGGCGAGCTGCTGGCGATCCGCGTCCGCGACTCGGGACCAGGGCTCTCGGCCGACCAGATCGGCCACATCTTCGAGCCGTTCGACCGGCTCGGCGCCGAGCGCACCGACATCGAGGGCACCGGCATCGGGCTCACGCTGAGCGAGGCGCTGGCTCGGCTGAGGAGCGGTCGGCTCGAGGTCTCGTCCGAGCCAGGCGTGGGGAGCGTGTTCTCCCTCGTGCTCCCGTCGTCCGCGCTGCGGACCGGCGACATCGGCGTCGACGAGGTCGAGGAGGTCACCCCGACGCTCGGCGGCACCGCCCACGTCCTCTACGTCGAGGACAACCCGGCGAACACCCATCTCATGGAACGCATCGCCGGGCTGCGACCGGGGGTGCGGCTCACGCTCGCGCCCAACGGTGCGCTCGGCCTCGATGCGGCGATGCGGGACACGCCGGACCTGGTCCTGCTCGACCTCCACCTGCCCGACATGCGCGGCGAGACGGTGCTGTCGCGGCTGCGCGAGATGCCGGGCATGCACGGCGTACGGATCGTGGTGGTCACGGCGGACGCGAGCGCGGGGCTCGCGCAGCGGCTCACCGGTCTGGGGGCGGACGCGGTGCTGACCAAGCCCATCGACGTGGGCGAGGTGCTCGGGTGGTTCGACCGGACGATCGGGGGGAGTGGGAGCTGATGCCGACGGCGAGAGGCGCGATCGAGGGGCTGCTGTCGAGGGTGGGTGACTGCACGGTCATCGTCGTCGACGACAACCCGGCGAACACGGCGCTGGTGGCGAAGGTGCTGGCGCGGGCCGGGCTCCCCGGCGTCGTCGAGGTGCAGGATCCGATGCGGGTCGCGACCCTCCTTGCAGAGCTCGACCCCGACCTGGTCCTGCTCGACCTGCGCATGCCGGTGATGTACGGGTTCGAGGTGCTCGAGCAGGTGCAGCGGCACGCGGCCGGCAGCTATCTCCCCGTCGTGGTGATCACGGCCGACGACGCCCATGACAGCGTCGCTCGCGCGCTCGCGATGGGAGCGCACGACTTCGTGCGCAAGCCCTTCGACGCGACCGAGCTCATCCTGCGCGTGCGCAACCTGCTCGTGAACCGCACCGCCTACCTCGAGCTACGGCGCAACCGCGCCTGGCTGAAGTCGCGCCTCGGTCTGTTCGAGCCGGACCTCGCGAGCCTGGGCGACGACCGCGAGTCGACGCGCGAGGCGATCCGCCAGGTCATCGACGGCGGCACGGTGCAGATCGCCATGCAGCCCATCGTCGACATGCGCGACGGCTCCGTCGTCGGCGCCGAGGCGCTCGCCCGGTTCGCCCGCGAGCCCTTCCCCCACCCGGGCGCGTGGTTCGCGGCGGCCCTCGAGGTCGGGCTCACGACCGAGCTCGAGATCTCATGCGCCCGCAATGCCTTGGCGTTGCTGGGATCGCGCCCTGAGGGCACGACATTGTCGGTGAACTTTTCTCCCGGCGCCGTGATGGAGGGTCTGCCCAAGCTGCTCGGCCCCGTGCCCTGGGACCGCATCATCATCGAGCTCACCGAGCATGTTCCCGTCGAGGACTACGCCGCCCTCAACTCGGCACTCGCACCGCTGCGCGCGAAGGGGGCGCAGGTCGCCGTCGACGACACCGGCGCCGGCTTCGCCAGCCTGCGGCACATCCTCGACGTGGCTCCCGACGACATCAAGATCGACATCGGCATCACGCGCGGAGTCGACTCCGACCCCAGCCGAGCCGCCATCGCCGCGATGCTCGTCTCCTTCGCCGAGCGGATGGGGATCCGCGTCGTCGCCGAGGGGGTCGAGACC
>DASSQW010000316.1:0-4182 GCA_035702165.1 Candidatus Nanopelagicales bacterium | reverse complement strand
ATCACGCATCACGCGTCACGCAGGACGTGGCCCTGGCCATCTCGTCGTCGGCGTCCCCGGCGGGCGCGATCGGCTCCACACTGGCGGCATGCCGGAGAAAGCAGAGCACGACATCCTCGCCCACGCGGTCGACCACGCACGGTCCTACCTCGCCGGCCTCCCGGACCGGCGGGTGCCGGCGGTCGCGACCGCCGACGACCTCGCCCCCGCGTTCGGCGGACCGCTGCCGGCAGCGGGGCAGGATCCGGTCGCGGTCATCGACGAGCTCGCGCGCATCGCCGAGCCGGGGCTGACGGCGACGTCGTCGCCGCGGTTCTTCGGCTTCGTCATCGGTGGCAGCTATCCGGTCGCGACCGCCGCCGACTGGCTCACCAGCGCGTGGGACCAGAACGCCGGGCTGCGCGGACTCACGCCCGCGCACAGCGCGGCGCGCGAGGCGGTCGAGTCCTGGCTCGTCGACCTGCTCGGCCTCCCGACCGGTACGACGATGGGCCTGGTCACCGGCGGCATGATGGCCAACTTCACGGGCCTCACCGTCGCGCGCGACGCGGTCCTGCGCCGGGCGGGGTGGGACGTCGCCCACGCCGGGCTTCAGGGCGCTCCGCGGGTGCGCGTCATCGTCGGCGCCGAGCGCCACGACACGGTCGATCTCTCCTTGCGCTACCTCGGCCTCGGGGAGCCGGAGGCGGTCGCCGTCGACGACCAGGGGCGCATCGACGTGGACGCCCTCGGCGAGACGCTGCGCTCCGGCGACGGGCCGACGATCGTCGCGCTGCAGGCGGGCAACGTGCACTCGGGCGCCTTCGACGACTTCGCGCGCGCCGTCCCGCTCGCGCACGAGCACGGCGCCTGGGTGCACGTCGACGGCGCCTTCGGGCTCTGGGCCGCCGCCTCTCCGCGCCTGAGGCACCTGAGCGCCGGTCAGGAGCTCGCCGACTCGTGGTCGACGGACGCGCACAAGACCCTGAACGTCCCCTACGACAGCGGCCTGGTCTTCGTCGCCGACTCCGCCGCGCACCGCGCGGCGATGGGCGTGCATGCGCCGTACCTCATCGAGAGCGACAGCGCGCCCGACCCGATGGAGCTCGCTCCCGAGTTCTCGACGCGCGGTCGAGCCTTCGTGCTCTGGGCGACGCTGCGCCACCTGGGGGCGGAGGGCCTCGCCGCACTCGTCGACGGGCTCGTGGCGCACGCGCAGCGCTTCGCCGACGGCGTCCGCGATCTGGGCGGCGAGGTGCTCAACGACGTCGACTTCACCCAGGTCTGCACAGCCTGGGGCGACGACGCGACCACCCGCGAGGTCGAGCGGCTGCTGATGTCGAGCGGCGAGGCCTGGATGACCGGATCGACCTGGCGCGGGCGCCGGGTGCTGCGCATCGCGGTGAGCAACGCGAGCACGACGGAGGCCGACGTCGACCGCTCGCTCGCCGCGCTGAGGACGGCGTACGCCGCAGCGCGCTGACCGGTCGCAGCGGCGCCCGAGGTCCGGCAGCGCACCCGGCTTCCGGACGCGCGGCAGACCGGTCGCGGCAGTTGCACCGTTCCGCTCGCCCCCCGCCCGGGGCTGCTCCACACTTCCCTCAGCCGAGCCGTACGGAGGAGCCCCCATGGTGTTCGCGAGCCCGCTGCCCGACGTCGAGATCCCCGACGTACCGCTGACCGAGTACGTCCTCGCACGCGCCGCGGAGCTCGGCGACAAGGCCGCGCTGGTCGACGGTCCCACCGGCCGCACGCTCACGTACGCCGCTCTGGCCGGCGCGGTTCGGTCGCTCGCCGGCGGCCTCGCGGCCCGTGGGTTCGGCAGGGGCAGCACGCTGGCCTTGATGTCGCCGAACATCCCGGAGTACGCCGTGATCTTCCACGGCGTCGCGATGTCGGGCGGCACGATCACGACGATCAACCCGACCTACACCGAGGCCGAGGTGCACAAGCAGCTCCTCGACTCCCAGGCCACGATCCTGGTGACCATCCCGATGTTCCTCGAGGTCGCCGGCTCGGCCGCCGAGGGCACGCAGGTCACCGACATCTACGTGCTCGGCGAGGCCGACGGCGCCAAGCCCGCGACCGAGCTGTTCGGCGCACCGCTCGCGGAGCAGGTCCCGGTGTCGGCGGACGACGTCGTCGTGCTGCCCTACTCGTCGGGCACCACCGGCATCAACAAGGGCGTCATGCTGAGCCACCGGAACCTGGTGGCCAACGTCGCGCAGGTGCTCGGCGCGGCCGACATCCGTTCCGACGAGACCTTCATCGCCGTGCTGCCGTTCTTCCACATCTACGGCATGCAGGTGCTCATGAACACCGGCCTGCGCGCCGGCGCCACCATCGTGACGATGCCGCGCTTCGAGCTCGAGGAGTTCCTGCGGCTGCACCAGGAGCACGGCATCACCCGCTCCTTCGTCGCGCCGCCCATCGTCGTCGCCCTGGCCAAGCACCCGATGGTCGACCAGTACGACATGTCCAAGCTCGAGCAGGTCTTCTCCGGCGCCGCGCCCCTGTCGGCCGAGCTCGCGCTCGAGGCTGGCGCACGGCTGGGCTGCGAGGTCGTCCAGGGCTACGGCATGACCGAGCTCTCGCCGGTCTCCCACCTCACGCCGCCCGGCATGTTCAAGCCCGGCTCCGTCGGCGTCACCGCGCCCAACACGGAGACCAAGATCGTCGACCCGGTCACGCAGGAGGAGCTCGGCATCGACCAGGACGGCGAGGTCGTCGTACGCGGCCCGCAGGTGATGCTCGGCTACCTCGGCAATCCGTCGGCCACCGACTCGATGCTCGAGAAGGACGGCTGGCTGCACACCGGCGACATCGGGCACATCGACGCCGACGGCCACCTCTACATCGTCGACCGGCTCAAGGAGCTCATCAAGTACAAGGGCTTCCAGGTCCCACCGGCCGAGCTCGAGGCACTGCTGCTCACGCATCCGGCCGTCGCCGACGCCGCTGTCGTCGGCCTCCCCGACGACGAGGCCGGCGAGATCCCCGTCGCGCACGTCGTACTGCGCCAGGGGGCGGAGGCGACCCCCGAGGAGATCCAGGAGTTCGTCGCCGGCCACGTCGCGCACTACAAGCAGGTGCGCAAGGTCATCATCACCGACGCGATCCCGAAGTCGGCCTCGGGCAAGATCCTGCGCCGCATCCTGCGCGACCAGGACATCGCCGCCTCCTGACCGCCCCCTACCGGACGCACGTAACAGCCGTTGTTGGGGTTAACGGCGGGGTTTGACCCCAACAACGGCTGTTACACGCGGTAGTTGGGTGGGGCCTCAGGCCTCAGGCGGTGATCGGTGCCGGGTCGTCGTCGAGGACGACGCCGCCCTCCGCGTCGTGGTGGCCGCGGCCGTCGACCTTGGCAGGCCACCAGAACCGCTCGCCGAACACGAACGCGAGCGCCGGCACGAGTACCGTCCGCACGAGCAGGGTGTCGAGCAGGACGCCGATGCACACGATGAGACCCACCTGCGCGAGAGCGATCAGCGGCAGCACGCCGAGCACCGCGAACACCGCGGCGAGCAGGATGCCCGCGCTCGTGATGACGCCGCCCGTGGCTTTGAGCGCCACGAGCATGCCGTCGCGCGTCGTGCTCGTGAGCGCCTCCTCGCGCGCCCTGGTCGCGAGGAAGATGTTGTAGTCCACACCGAGCGCGACGAGGAACAGGAACGACAGCAGCAGCACGCTGTTGTCGAGCGCCGGGTAGCCGAGCACGTGCTGGCAGATCCACCACGAGACGCCGAGCGCCGCGAAGAACGTGCCGAGCACCGTCGCCACCAGCAGCACCGGAGCGAGGAACGAGCGCAGCAGCAGCACGAGCACGGTGAACACGATCAGCAGCACGATCGGGATCACCACCTTCGCGTCGCGCAGTGCGGCGTCGCGGCTGTCGAGCCTGGTAGCGGTGTCGCCGCCGACCACGGCGTCGGCGTCCGGTACGCCGGCCACCGCCTCCCTCAGCGCGCGCAGCTCGGTGTAGGACTCCTCGCTCCCCGGCTCGGCCGAGAGCACGACGTCGACCTGCGCGACGCTGTCCGACGCCTGGCCCGGCGTCGCGGACACGACGCCGTCGACGGACTTCGCGGCCGTCACGACGGCGTCGACCGACGCGGGCGTCGTGAGGACGACAGCGGGCGCCGAAGACCCGGCCGGGAAGGCGCTCGCGAGCGTCTCCGAGCCGAGCACCGCCTCGGGCTT
>DASSQW010000315.1:0-11034 GCA_035702165.1 Candidatus Nanopelagicales bacterium | reverse complement strand
GCGCGAGCCGGTCCCCTGGACGGTGCGCTCCGGAGGTGCCGCAGGACGCGCCGTCAGCCCAGGCCGGGCGAGGGGAGCTCGTGCACCGGGTCCACCAGACCGTCGGCACCCGGCGAGGCGCACCACAGGTCGGTGTCGCCGATCCGGGCTCCGAGGCCGAGCAGCATCGGAAGGGCGGGATGCGGGCCGGGCACCGCAAGAACGACGCGGCCATCCGGCCCGCACAGGTCGGCGAGCGCCCGCGCCAGCAGGACTGCGCCCTCAGGGTCCGGCGTGCTCGCGCGCAGCACGCGGAGGCGGTCGCCGTCACGATGCACGACGGCGGTCGTCACCGTGCCGCCGTCGTCGTCGAGCACCCGGAAGGTCGAGACCGACGGCGTGGCGACCGGCCATCCGGCGTCGCCGACGACGAACGGCGTCTCGACGACCGGCAGCCCCGGGGCGGGCGCGGGAGGCATCCGCAGGTAGAGCAGCGGAAAGCGCGGGAGCGCGCCGTAGCGCGCGTAGCCCGACAGCGCGCGCGGATCCTGCGACGACGAGGTCATGCGCAGCTCGACCCCGTCCCACAGGGCGGCGAGCAGTGCTCGACCGTGACCCTGGTCACGCGAGTGCGGGTGGACGAACAGATCTGTGAGGTACGCCGCCCCTCGGTGCGGTCGCAGGCCCGCATAGGCCCGGACGTCTCCCTCACGACCGGAGACGAGGATGCGGCCGGTGCCGCGCAGGAAGGACCGGTAGGCGTCGTCGGTGACCGACTGGATCCCGGTCTGCTCGCACGCCGCTGCGACCGCGAGCAGGGACGTGGCGTCGTCGGGCATGAGCTCGCGCGGGATGGGCACGGCTCGACCCTAGTTCGGCAGCCGGACATGACGACGGCCCTCCCGCGACCAGGGAGAGCCGTCGGCCGGTGGGCGTTACTGGGTTCGAACCAGTGACCTCTTCGGTGTGAACGAAGCGCGCTACCACTGCGCCAAACGCCCGGCGAGCGTGGACTCTACCAAAGCGTGACCTGTCTCCCGAACCGCCCCGGAACCCCGCGACCTGGTCGCTCGTCGTGCTCTGTGCGCCGGTTCACACGCCAGCAACGAGTGCGTGGGAGCCCTTCGGGGAATCACATCGGCACCAACAAGGACCTGCCCCGGAGGGGATCATGCCGTTCGTCAGCACCGACCTCGACCTCACCCTGGTGATGGACGACGATCGCACGGTGCGTGTCCCGTCGACGCTGGTCTACTCCGAGGACAACCCCTACGCCGTGACCGCCGTCTTCCGCACCGCCGACGGCGACGTCACGTGGGTCTTCGGCCGCGACCTCCTCGACGACGGGCTCATCGAGCCCGCGGGCGAGGGCGACGTGACGGTGTGGCCCGCGGTCGCAGCCGGACGCGCCGTCGTGTGCCTCGCGCTCGCGAGCCCCGCCGGCAGCGCGCTGCTCCAGCTCGACGCCGGTCGGCTTCGCGCGTTCCTCGACGACTCCTACGACGCCGTGCCGATGGGCACCGAGGGCGACCACCTCGACATCGACGCCGCGCTGGCCGAGCTCCTCGGCGACGACGCGACGCGCTGAGCCGCGCACGCGGCCAGCGCCGTCGAGGAGTGATCACGGGACTCTCTAGCGTCCGCTGATCACGCGTCGACGGGGAGCACTCAGAGGCGCGAGCGCGCAGTCCAGAGGTCCGGGAAGACCGGCCGGAACAGCGTCGTCGCGAGGTACGCCGCACCGCTCGAGCCGCCCGTGCCCTGCTTCGCGCCGATGGTCCGCTCGACCATCTTCAGGTGGCGGTAGCGCCACTCCTGCAGGCCCTCGTCGACGTCGAGCATCCGCTCGGCGACGAGCATCGCGGCCTCGTCGGTGCGGTAGACCGCGACGACGACGTCGACCATCTCCTCCGACGTCGGTACCGGCTCCGACGGGTCGGCCTGACGGACGGCGTCGGGCACCGCGTGGCCACGGGCGGCCAGGAACTCGACGTAGGACGACCACACCGATGCCCGCCGAGCAGCGGCCGAGACGGCTGTCCACGCAGGCTCGTGCGCCACGCCCTCGGGCACCAGCCTCGCGTCGCGACGGCCGAGCACGGCCTCGAGCTCGCGGAACTGCGCGCTCTGGAAGCCGCTGGCCGACTCCAGCCGCGACCGGAACGACGAGAACTCGACCGGCGTCATGGTCTCCAGCACGTCCACCTGCGCGACGAGCGTCTTGATGATGGTGCGCACCCTGCCGAGCAGGCCGAGCACAGCGAACGGCTCGCCCGCGGCGAGCGCCCCCTGCACTCCGCCCGTGCCCGGTTGCAGGGCGTCGCCGCGCAGCTCGTGCAGCAGCTGCTGGAACCACAGCTCGTACACCTGGTGGATCGTGATGAAGAGCAGCTCGTCGTGCTCGGCGATGCGGCCGTCCTCGCCGGTGCGCGGGTGCTGCAGGGCGAGGAGCTCGGGCACCCGGAGGTAGCTGGCGTAGGTGACGGCGGGATGGGTCTCGGCCATCTCCGGATCGTGCCAGCCCGCGGCGCGCGACGGGTCACCTGCTTGGCATGATCGCGGCATGACCCTCCGCATCCTCGAGATCGACGGCCCGTCGCCGCGCAGATCGGAGTCCGGGGCTGTCGTCCTCGAGTGGTGGGCGGACCTCGCCTGCCCCGACTGCACAGACGGCCTCGACGTCCTCGACGAGCTGCGGGACCGCTACGGCGACCGCCTCGCGATCCGGTTGCGCCACCTGCCCCTGACCATGCACGTGTGGGCGGTCGCAGCCGCGCAGTGCGCCGTCGAGGCGGAGGTGCAGGGCCGGGGCGACGAGTACGCCGCAGCGGCGTTGCGCATGATCGACTCGGTCGACGGGCCCGCCGACTACATCGAGCTCGCGGCGTCGCTCGGGCTCGACGCCGACGACGTGGCCGAGGCCCTCTTCGACGGCCGCCACGCGCGCACGGTCCACGACGAGTCCGAGATCGCCCGCGCCGCAGGCCTCGGCAGCGTCCCGGTGTTCTGGGTCGACGGGCTCCAGATCGACGCGTCGGCGACCGTCGAGGGCTCGCTCGAGCTCCTCGTCGCGCGCGTCGACCGCGCCCTGGCGTGAATCAGGCGGGATCCCCCGCGTGCTCCGGAGCCTGCGGCGCAGGGTGCCTCGCGGCGTACCAGACCGCGAGGGGCCCGGCCGAGAGCCCGTGCAGGACCACCGACAGCGCGACCGTCACAGCGACCACCTCGAGCACGAAGTCGCCCTCCGCTCCCCCGATCTCCTCGGCCGCCAGCAGCGCGAAGATGACCGAGGCCAGGCCGCGCGGGCCGAGCCAGCCCGCGAGCGCGACCGTGTCCCACGGGAGGTGGAGACCGACCGCCGACAGCGCGACCGGCACCATCCGCAGGACGGTCAGCGAGAGCACGGCGTAGAGCAGGACATGGGGCAGGGCCGCGAGATCGATGCGTGAGAGCACGGAGGCGCCGAACACGAACCACACCGCGAGCGCCATGAGCTGCGCCGCACGACGGGTGAAGCCGAGCAGCTCGGCCTCGGGCAGCGGCGCGTACGTGTGCGCCCGCGCCTCGTGCCGCTCGGTGTCGTTGGCCGCGCCGAAGGCCGTGCCCGCGACGAACGCCGCGACGAAGCCGTTGCCGCCGACCGCCACCACCACCAGATACGTCGTCAGCGCCACGGCGAGCGGCACGACGGGCACGAGGAGCGGCTCGGCCAGCCGCTTCCCCGCCGCCACGCGCACGGCGAACCCGGCCAGCGCACCGATGACCCCGCCGGCACACACCCCGATCGCGATCTGGAGGACGGCAGAGCCGACCGGATGCGCGAGCGTGTGGTCGACGTCGGCCGCGGCGAGCGCGATGCAGAACGCGACGAGCGGTGTGGCGAGACCGTCGTTGAGACCGCTCTCGACGTTGATCACCTGGCGGAAGGTCAGCGGGATCTTCTCGTTCTCGAGGATCGCGAGGCCGAGCGCAGCATCGGTGGGGGCGAGAGCGGCCGCGATCACGGCCGCGACCCAGACGTCGAGGCCGCTGAACAGCACGAGCGCGAGCAGCGTGCCGAGGACGAAGGTGAGCGGGAAGCCGATGCCGAGCAGCCGCGCGGGGTAGCGCCACTCGCGTCGGAACCAGCCCACCGCGATCGACGACGCGTCCGTGAACAGGACGACGGCGAGCGTCGCCTCGATGAGGATGCGGATCCACTCCGGCTCGAGGTTCCCGCCGGTGTCGGCGGGGAGCCACGACGCCAGGAGGCCCGCGCCGGTGAGCACGATGGCAGCCGTGATGCTCCAGCGCTGCAGCCGCGCCGACAGAAGCACCCACGCCAGCAGTGCGACGGAGAAGACGATCAGCCCGGTCACGGGTCGACCTCGGACCTCGCAGCCGTGTCGAAGGCCGCGCGCAGCGCCGTGGTGACCGGCCCGGCGGGGAGCTCGCGGTCGTCGATCCGGACGACGGGGTGCACGTCGCGCGTGGACGAGGTGATGAACACCTCGTCCGCCGTCGTCAGGACGTCGTAGGGCAGATGCGACTCGCGCATCTCGACGATGTCGCGGCCCCATTCGAGCACGAGCTCGCGCGTGACGCCGGCGAGGCAGCCGGTGTCGAGCGACGGCGTGTGCACCACGTCGTCGACGACCACGAACACGTTGCTGCCGGTGCACTCCGACAGGCGCCCCTGGGTGTCGGCGAGCACCGCCTCGGACGCGCCGCGGCGCTTGGCCTCGGCCAGGGCGATCGCGTTCTCGGCGTACGACGTGGTCTTGAGGCCGGCGATCGCCGAGCGCTCGTTGCGCGCCCACGGCACGGTCGCGAGCGTCGTCGTCCCGGGCCACGGCGCTGCCTCGGCGAGCGTGACCACGAGGGTCGGCGCCGCGTCGCCGCGGTCGCTCCCGAACGGTCCCGAGCCCGATGTCACGGTGATGCGCAGCCGCGAGAACGCGGTCGGCACCCCGGATCCCTCGACGACAGCGGCCACCGCCTCCGCGACGCGGTCGGTCGGCGGCCCTTCGATGCCCAGTCCGGCGAGCGAGCGCTGCAGCCGCGCGAGGTGGCGGGTGAGGGCGAACGGTGCACCGCGCCGGACCAGGATCGTCTCGAAGACGCCGTCGCCGACGGTGAGCCCGTGGTCGAGCACCGACACGCGTGCCTCGGCCGCATCCACGAGGCCGTCGTCGAGCCAGTAGCGGATCACGCGCTCAGCCTCCCAGACCCGGCGTGGAGCCCGACGCCACGGTCAGGAGCTTGTCGGCCTTGAGCAGCGTCTCGTCCCACTCGCGCGCGGGGTCGCTGCCCCAGGTGATGCCCGCGCCGGTGCCGAAGCGGACGACGCCGTCGCGCATCCAGAACGTGCGGATCGCGACCGCGAGCTCCGCCGTCCGCGCGTCGGCGTCGACCCAGCCGACGGCACCGCAGTAGGGACCGCGGGGAGCGAGTTCCACCTCGTCGATGATGCGCAGCGCGCTCGACTTGGGTGCGCCCGTCACCGATCCGGGCGGGAACGTCGCGGCGACGAGGTCGGGCCAGCCGACTGCGTCGGCGAGCTCGCCGCGGACGGTCGACACGAGGTGCACGAGACCGGGGTGCTCCTCGACGGCGAGCAGGCTCGGCACGGAGACGCTCCCGGTGCGGCAGACCGCGCCGAGGTCGTTGCGGACGAGGTCGACGATCATGACGTTCTCGGCGGCGTCCTTCGGCGAGAGGTCGGCCTCGGTGCGGCCGGTGCCCTTGATGGGGCCGGACTCCACGACGATGCCGCGGCGTCGCAGGAACAGTTCGGGCGACGCTGTGGCCACCGCAACACCGCCGTCGGGTACGCCGGGGTGCGACCCGACGGGCAGGTCCACCAACCCGGCGTAGGGCGCGGGGTTGCCGGTCGCGAGCAGCTGGGCCAGGCCCGCGATCTCGGCGGCACCGGGATCGGGGACGGCCGCCTCGAGCACGCGGCAGACGTTGGCCTGGTAGACGTCGCCGGCGGCGATGTGCGCCCGCACCCGCTCGACGCCGTCGACGTACTGCTGCTCGCTCATCGAGGTCGACCACGCCTCGCGCGACGGCCCGACCCACCGGCCGGAGGGGGTCGGCGCGGGCCGCACGTCCGAGAAACGAGCCAGCACCGGAGCGTCGTCGTAGGGGAGCACGACGGCCCACCAGCCGGCTGAGTCGAGGGCTGCGAGGTCGACCGTCACGTCGACCAGCCCGGTGGCGAGCATGCCGCCGAGGTGCGCACAGGGCTCGTCCACGCCGCACATGATGGCCGACGCCTCGGGGGCCGTCCCGCTTTGGAGTGTTCCGGGGCGATGGGTTATGGTTTCGAACCGCAGCAAGGGGCTCGTCCCCGTGCCTGCAATGCGGACGTAGCGCAGTTGGTAGCGCATCACCTTGCCAAGGTGAGGGTCGCGGGTTCGAGTCCCGTCGTCCGCTCGGAAGACCTCCCTCCTCGCCGGAGGGAGGTCTGCTCGGTGGAGTGGCCGAGAGGCGAGGCAACGGCCTGCAAAGCCGTGTACACGGGTTCAAATCCCGTCTCCACCTCGGTCGCTCCGAGGAGCACAGCAGGGCGATTGGCGCAGGGGCTAGCGCGCTTCCTTGACACGGAAGAGGTCACAGGTTCGATTCCTGTATCGCCCACGGAACGCGAGCCCCCGCCACAGGCGGGGGCTCCGTCATTCCCCCGTCCGTCGACGGGTGCTGCGCGCGGTCGCTCTGTCGCGCCGAGCACCCCGTCGAGTGCCGACCACCGTCGAGTGTGCTGGATGCGGCGTCACGGCCGCGCTGAGCCCACACCGACGGGCACGGGAGCGCGACACGCCGCCCCGGCCGCCCCCTCTGGCGCGCTCCCGCGCACCGGCGTACACCTGCGCGCTAGGAGGTGGGCCATGTACGGGACGGTGATGACGGGCCGGCTGAAGGTCCCCGTCGAGCAGGTCGAGGCGGCCGTCGCCGCCTGGGAGAAGGACAAGGGCGCACGCACCGACGGCTACCAGGACCAGTCGGTGCTGGCCGGCGACGACGGCACGACGGTCGTGGCGTGCATCCGGTTCCGCGACCGCGAGAGCTACGCCGCGCTCGCCGACGACCCCGAGCAGGACGCCTGGTGGGCCGCGTCCATGGCGCCGCTCTTCGACGGCGAGGTCACCTGGGTCGACGGGGTCTGGCGGTCCTGATCGCGAAATGGGTGGGAGACCCTTACCTACGCTAACGTAGGTGGAGGTTCACCCGTCCTCTCGCCATGCCAGGAGCCCGTATGACCGACGTCCGTCGGCCGACCATCATCCAGGGCGGCATGGGCGTGGCCGTCTCGTCGTGGCGGCTCGCGAACAAGGTCGCGCGCGCCGGCGAGCTCGGTGTCGTCTCCGGCACCGGCCTCGACATCGTCGTGGCGCGTCGGCTGCAGGACGGCGATCCGGACGGCACGCTGCGCCGCGCGCTGGCTGCGTTCCCGGACCAGGCGGTCGCCGACGAGGTCCTCGAGCACTACTTCGTCGAGGGCGGGCGCGCCCCGGGGCAGCCCTACGTCGCGATCCCCCGGCCGTCGCTCACCGAGACGCTGCGCGCGCAGCGGCTGCAGGTCGTCGCGAACTTCGCCGAGGTCTGGTTGGCGAAGGAGGGCCACGACGGCCTCGTCGGCGTGAACTTCCTCGAGAAGATCCAGACGCCGACCCCGTGGACGGCGTACGGCGCGATGCTCGCGGGCGTCGACTACGTCCTCATGGGGGCGGGCATCCCGGCGCACATCCCCCAGCTGCTGAACAAGCTGGCGGTCCACGAGGTCGCGTCGTTGCCCGTCGACGTCCTCGACGCGCTGCCCGACGACGACTGGAAGGTGACGATCGACCCGCGCGAGGTCCTCACCGTCGAGCTCGCGCCGCTGAAGCGGCCGACCTTCCTGGCGATCGTCGCCAACTACGTCCTCGCGAACTACCTCGCACGCGACGAGGTGACCCGGCCCGACGGCTTCGTCATCGAGGCGCCGACCGCCGGCGGCCACAACGCGCCGCCCCGCGGCAAGCTCGTGCTCGACGACGACGGCCAGCCGGTCTACGGGCCGCGCGACGAGGTCGACCCGACGAAGTTCCTGGACCTCGGCCTGCCGTTCTGGCTCGCCGGCGGATGGGGCTCGCCGGAGCGGCTCAAGGAGGCGCAGTCGCTCGGCGCCGCGGGCATCCAGGTCGGCACGCTGTTCGCCATGAGCCAGGACAGCGGCTTCCGCCCCGACCTGCGCGACCGGCTCCGCAAGTCCCTGCTCGACGGCACGCTGCGCACCCGCACCGACCCGCTCGCGTCTCCGACGGGCTTCCCGTTCAAGGTGGCGCAGCTGCCCGGCACGCTGTCCGACCTCGGGCTGCGCGAGGAACGGCCGAAGGTCTGCGACCTCGGCCACCTGCGCAGCGCCTTCCGCCGGCCCGACGGGAAGCTCGACTACCGCTGCGCCTCCGAGCCCGACCACATGTTCACGCGCAAGGGCGGCACGCAGGAGGAGATCGGCGGCCGCGTCTGCCTCTGCAACGCGCTCGTGGCGAGCGCCGGTCTTCCCCAGGTGCGCAAGGACGGCACCGAGGAGCAGCCGATCGTGACCCTCGGCGACGACCTCGACGGCGCCCGGTCGCTGCTCGAGCGCGAGCCCGCGGGCTACGACGCGACGACCGCCGTCGCCTGGCTCCGCGGCGAGGTCTGACCCGCTGCTCGTCGGCGGCGCCACCGTCCTAGGGTCGGGTGCATGACGTCGCCCATCGACCTGTCCGACCCCGCCGTCGTCCGCGACCCGTATCCCGAGTTCGCGCGCATGCGCGAGGTGGGTGCTCCGGTCTGGGACGAGCAGCTCGGCATGTGGCTGGCGTTCCGGTACGACGACGCGAACGCCGTCCTGCGCAACCGCAGGCTCGGCCGCATCTTCACCGCGCGCGAGCCCGACGACGTCTGGGAGACGTTCAACTGGTTGCACGAGGACGCGCTGCTGGAGAACGAGCCGCCCAAGCACACCCGGCTCCGGCGCCTCGTCGCCGCGGCGTTCGCCCGCGGACAGATCGACCGACGGCGTGACCGGATCCAGGAGATGTGCCGCGCGCTGCTCGACGACGCGGAGGAGAAGGTGCGCGACACCGGTCGCTTCGACGTGATCGCCGACTACGCCGAGCCGCTGCCCGTGCTGGTGATCGCGGACCTGCTCGGGTTCCCCGAGAGCGACGTCGCGCTGCTGCGGCCGTGGTCGCAGGCCATCGTGAAGATGTACGAGTACGACCGCACGCCCGAGGACGATGCGCGTGCCCGCGTCGCGTGCGACGAGTTCGCGGCGTACGTCGCCGACCTCGCGCGCGACCGGCGGCAGAACCCGGGCGACGACCTCGTCACCTACCTCGCGGAGGTCGAGGCCGAGGGCGAGCACCTCACCGAGCGCGAGCTCGTCGCGACCGTGGTGCTCCTGCTCAACGCCGGGCACGAGGCGACGGTGAACGGTTTCGGAAACGGCTTCGTCGCGCTCATGGACCAGCGCGACCAGTGGGACCGCGTCGTCGCCGACCCGTGGGGCGTCGCCGCCACCGCGGTCGACGAGATGCTGCGCTACGACTCGCCGAGCCAGCTCTTCGAGCGCACAGCGACGCAGGACGTCGACATCAACGGCATCACCGTGCAGGCCGGGCAGAAGATCGCTGCGCTTCTCGGCTCGGCCAACCGCGACAGCGCTGAGTTCGACGACGCCGACCGCTTCGACGTCACCCGCGACCCCAACCCGCACATCGCGTTCGGCGCGGGCATCCACTTCTGCCTCGGCGGTCCGCTCGCCCGCCTGGAGATGGCGCAGTCGCTGCCGGTCCTCGCCGAGAGGTGGCCGGGGATCGAGCTCGCCGATGGTGCCGTCCAGCGCGACACGTTCGTCCTGCGCGGCTGGGACGCCCTGCCCGCCCGCGTATGACGGCAGTCTCGCGGCCAGGCTCGAGGTGCCAGGGCGCGGGTGCGGACCGCCGTCGACGTCGCGGCGCGTCCGCCGTCAGGACCGCAACGGCTTTGTCCTGCACGACGGTGTGCGGGACCCTGGTGCCATGACCAGCGCTCCCGAGACCGAGCAGACCCAGCCCCACGCTCACCACCGCAGCGCCGAGCAGCTGCAGACGGGGCTCGACCTCGTCCGTCAGGCTCCCGGCGACTCCGGCGTCCTCGAGATGGTCGTCGTACGCCCGGCTCCCGGCGAGCGGATCGTGCTCGACGAGGCCGTCGTCGACCCTGCCACCGGCATCCAGGGCGACACCTGGGACCAGCGCGGCAGCGGGCGGACGCCCGACGGCGGCCCGAACCCCGAGGCGCAGGTCACGGTCATGAACAGCCGCGCCACCGAGCTCGTGGCCGGGACGCGTGACCGCTGGGCGCTCGCCGGCGACCAGCTCTACGCCGACCTCGACGTCAGCGCGACCAACCTGCCGACGGGCACGCTGCTGCGGATCGGCGACGCCGTCCTCGAGGTGACCGCCGCACCGCACACCGGCTGCGCGCAGTTCAAGGAGCGATTCGGCGTCGATGCGCTCAAGCTCACCGCCACGCCCGAGGGCCGCGAGCTGCGGCTGCGCGGCATCAACACCCGCGTCGTCAGTGGCGGCACCATCCGCCCGGGCGACGCCGTCGAGGTCGAGCGCCCGGCCTAGTCCAGGGCGGCGACGAGCCGGCGCTGCTCGGCCACGTCGAAGTCCGGGGGCGGGAACGTCGGGTTCATATCGCGCAGCGCGTCCACGAGTACGTTGGCGAGCACCCAGTCGCGGTACCACTTGCGATCGCCGGGGACGACGTACCACGGAGCGGTGTCCGTGGAGCAGCGGCCGAGCGCGTCCTGGTAGGCGGCCTGGTAGTCGTCCCAGAAGGACCGCTCGTGCAGGTCGCCGGCGTTGTACTTCCAGTACTTGGTCGGGTCCTCGAGCCGCTCGGCGAGGCGCTCCTTCTGCTCGTCCTTGGAGATGTGCAGCATCACCTTGACCAGGTGGGTGCCCGCGTCGACGACGCGGCGCTCGAACTCGTTGATGCGGTCGTAGCGCGTCGACCACTCGCTCTCGGGAACGAGGTCGTGCACGCGGA
>DASSQW010000314.1:0-5308 GCA_035702165.1 Candidatus Nanopelagicales bacterium | reverse complement strand
CGGTCTGCCAGAGCAGCAGCGCGAGACGGTGCCGCGCCTCCCGACGACGGTCCAGCAGGTGCTCGACGGCCCCGCGCTCCGCCGGCTCACCCCCGACGAGCGGTGCGTCGCCGTCCCAGAGCGCCAGTGCGTGCCTCAGCGCGAGGATCTGCTGGGCCGCGTCGCCCTCGACACCGAGGTCGCGCTCGAACGAGTCGACGTCGACGGAGACGCGCTGGTCGAGCGCGTACCGCCCGCGCACCGACACGACCGTCTCGCTGCCCAGCGCCGAACGCAGCCGGGACAGATAGGAGCGGGCGGTCCTGACGGCGCTGTCCGGCGGCTGCGCGCCCCACACGCCGTCGACGATGCGCTCGACGGTCAGCCCGGACCGTGCCAGCCCCAGGGTGGCCAGCACCGCCCGGCTGCGCGGCCCGCCGATGTCGACGTCGTGTCCATCGACCAGCGCGCGCACCGGGCCGAGCAACCGCAGCTCCACCTCGGCCACGACCCGCACCTCCCGGTCGACAGAGTGCCCGAGCGACCGGCCGCGCGGGGGCTCCCGCTGTCGATCACGCCGTCGCGCCGTGATCGGCTGCGGCTCAGGCGTTCGGGAGCGTCTTGGCGACGTCGGCCACGAAGGCGCAGCCATCGAAGTCGGTGTCGACGCTCCAGCCCAGGCGCACGATCACCGCGTCCTTCGAGGGCACCATCGCGACCACCTGTCCGTAGTGCCCCTCCATGAGCAGCGTGTCCGCCGGGTAACCGGGGGTCGCCGAGCACTCGCCACCGTTCGGCTCGCCGGGGATCCAGGTCTGGGCGCCGTAGCCGTGTCCCTCGCCGCTGGGCATCGCCGGCGTGCCTGCGAGCCTCCACCAGCCGCTCGGGATCACCTGCGTGCCCTCCCACGAGCCGTCCTTGAGCATCAGCTGGCCCAGCCTGGCCCAGTCGGCGGTGCTCGCCCAGAGGTAGGACGACCCCACCCAGGTGCCCGACGCGTCGGTCGCCAGCGTCGCGGTCGAGAGACCCAGAGGCTCGAACAGCGAGGTGGAGGCGTAATCGACGTAGGCCTGGTCGTCCGGGAACTGGGCCCTCACCACGGCCGCGAGGATGTTCGTCGACGCGCTGAGGTACTCCCAGTACGTCGCGGGCTGGTGGTCGAGCGGGTGCTGTGCCGCCCACCCCGACATGTCGCTCTCGCCGTAGAGCATCTGGACGACGTCTCCGGTCGGGCCGTAGCCCTCGTCGATCTTGAGTCCCGAGCGCATGAACATGAGGTCGGCGATGGTGATGGACTTGCGGTCGTCGGCCTTCCACTGCTCGACCCAGGATGGCGCTCGACCGGCGGGGAACGCGTCGACCACCTTCGTGTCGACCCCGATCCCCTTGTCCTGCAGGACCTTCCACGCGAGCATGCCCGTCACGGTCTTGGTCATCGACCAGCCCAGCAGGGCCGTGTTCGGCTTGATCCCGGCACCGTCCTTCAGCAGGACGAGCTTGCCGTGCTGCACCACGGCGACGCCGCGAGCGGCGAGGCCCATCGGATCGTCGGAGCCGACGAACGCGGCGTCGACGACCTTGGTCAGCGCCGCGGTATCGACGCCGGGCACGGTCGTGGTGGCGTCACCGGTCGGCCAGGCGGCTGGATCGGTCGGGTTCGGCTCGTAGGGCACCGCGGTCGGGTCGGCCGGGGCGTCGAGCACGCAACCGCGCTGGGTCTGCAGAGCGGACGTGCGGGACACGATGCCGAGGAACTTCGAGGTGACGGTGTGGTTGGTGTCGTCGACGCTCGTCGAGACCACGGCGAGGATCGGGCTCTGCGGCGCGACGTCCGACGTGACGAGCTGGTCGGTCGGCAGGTTGCGACCCGACACGTACTTCGCGCTGCACACCGTCTGCGCCACGACGCCAGCCGCGTTGGACGGGATGTGGAACCACATGAGCGCCGCGACCACCGCGACGAGCAGGACGAGCACCAGCACGCCGATCCCCGCCAGGATCCGCTTCACCCACCGCACGACGACCTCCCCCGGTACGCCGCTGCGCGCCCGGCGCCCGGGCGACGACCGCTGCGGCGCTGCCCCGGTCGCTCCGGACGCTACCGCTCCACCGCTCCGGGCCGCCCGCCGCGGGACCGGCGTAGACCGCCGGCGGCGGCGACGGGCCCGTCGGTTTGCGCGGCACCCCTGTGGGCAGGGGGCAGCGCGTGCGGTGGGCGGCCCTGGTGCGCAACGTCATGGTCGGTCGCGAGGGCCTGACCCGCGCGGTCCTGCTCGACGCGCTGCAGAGGTCGGGCGGCGCGAGGCCGGAGTCGCTGCTCACCACCGGGAACCTGCGGTTCGACGCAGCCAGCCGCGAGGCGCCTCTCGTCGTCGGTCGGCTCGAGGAGCGGCTGGAGTCGATCCTCGGCCGCCGCGAGCTGGTGGCCGCGCGCTCCCAGGACTCCCTGCTCGAGCTGCTCGCGCTGGACCCCTTCGCCGGCTTCTCGGCCGACGAGTGGGAGTGCGAGGTCGCGTTCCTGCGCCACGACGCCCCCGCGATCCGACCCGCGTCGCTCGGAGACTCGGGCCGGACCGTCCTGCTCGCCGTCCGCACGCGCGAGGTGGTCGCCGCACGCCCGCGCACGGGCGGACGCCGGCCCCACGTGAACCGGCTGCTGGAGCACGCGACCGGACGGCCGGCGACAGCCCGCGGATGGAGCACCCTGCAGCGCCTCGCAGCGCCCGACCGAGGTGTTCCGCCTGACGGGAGGGGAGTGCGGGAATAGTTGATGTATCAACTACGTTCCACCCGACGCACAGGAGCCCTCGGGCTCCGCCCCCACTCTCGAAGGACACACCATGAGCACCGGTCTCCTCATCCTCCGCATCGTCGCGGGTCTCCTCCTCGCCGCCCACGGCTCCCAGAAGCTGTTCGGCTGGTTCGGCGGCTACGGCATCGCCGGCACCGGCGGCTGGCTGGAGTCGATCGGCTTCAAGCCCGGCAAGGCGATGGCGGTCGTCACCGGCCTCGCCGAGCTCCTCGGCGGCCTCGCGCTGGCCCTCGGCCTGCTGACCCCGCTCGCCGCCGCCGTCGTCATCGGGACCATGGTCGTCGCCGCCTGGACCCACGCTGCGAACGGCATCTGGGGATCGAACGGCGGCTACGAGCTGCCCCTCGTCTACGCCACGATCGGTGCCGCGCTCGCCTTCACCGGCGCCGGCGACTTCTCGCTCGACAACGCGCTCGGCCTGTCCTTCGGCACCGCCGCCGGGTTCGGCGCCGTCGCCCTGGGCCTCGTGGCCGCGGGCATCAACATCCTGCGCTCCAAGGCGGCGCAGCGCTCGGTCTCCGTCGTCGACGACTCGGTCGCCGTCAACGCCTGACGCACCTCTCCGCGGCGCGGGCACCGGTCGTCCGGTGCCCGCGCCGTCGTGCGTGGGGAGCGCGTGAGAGGGTCGTGCCGCAGCGATGGCGGGAGGCGGCGGCATGACTCTCAACGGCGGCATCTCGCGCTGGTACGGCGAGATCGGCGTACCGGCGTACCGCGCCGCGCTCCCCGGCGACGTGGCAGCCGACGTCGCCATCGTCGGCGCCGGGCTCACGGGGCTCTGGACGGCGTACTACCTCCAGCATCTCCAGCCCGACCTGCGGATCGTGCTGCTGGACAAGGAGTTCGCGGGGTTCGGCGCGAGCGGCCGCAACGGCGGCTGGCTCTCCAGCGAGCTGGCAGGCACCCGCTCGCGGTACGCCGAGACCCACGGCAAGGATGGCGTCATCAGGCTGCTGCGGAGCATGCGCGCAGCGGTCGACGAGGTCATCGCGGTGGCGGCGACCGAGGGCATCGACGCCGACATCGTCAAGGACGGCCTGCTGCACGTGGCGCGCAACGGGCCGCAGGAGCAGCGGCTCGGCGAGAGCCACGCCTACGAGAAGAGCTGGGGCGCCGGACCCGCTGACTACGTACGCCTCTCGCGGGACGAGCTCGACGAGCGGATCCGGGTCGCCGGCGCGCGCGGCGCCCTGTTCACGCCGCACTGCGCGCGGGTGCAGCCGGCGAAGCTGGTGCGCGGCCTGGCCGAGGCCGTCGAGCGCGGCGGCGCCACGATCTACGAGCAGACGACGGTGACCGAGATCACGCCCGGCGTCGCGGTCACCGACCACGGTCGGGTGCGGGCGCCGATCGTGCTGCGCTGCCTCGAAGGGTTCACCGCGAGCATCACGGGGCAGCGGCGCAACTGGTTGCCGATGAACTCCTCGATCGTCGTCACCGCGCCGCTCGCCGATGACGTGCATCGCGAGATCGGGTGGCAGGGCGCCGAGCTCCTCGGCGACTACGCGCACGCCTACATGTACGCGCAGCGCACCGCCGACGACCGGATCGCACTGGGCGGCCGCGGGATCCCGTACCGCTACGGGTCTCGCACCGACGACCGCGGCGTCACCCAGGACTGGACCATCGAGTCGCTGACCGGGGTCCTGCACGACATGTTCCCCGCGCTGCGCGGCACCGCGATCGACCAGGCGTGGTGCGGAGTGCTCGGCGTCCCGCGCGACTGGTGCGCCACCGTCGACCTCGACCTCGCGACCGGGCTGGGGACGGCCGGCGGCTACGTCGGCAGCGGCCTCACGACGACCAACCTCGCGGGCCGCACGCTCGCCGACCTCGTGCTGCGACGCGACACCGACCTCACGCACCTGCCGTGGGTCGGCCGCCGGATCCGGAAGTGGGAGCCCGAGCCGCTGCGCTGGCTCGGCGTACGCGCGATGTACTCGCTCTACCGCACGGCCGACCGCCGCGAGCAGAGCCTCGCCACCACCAGCCGCCTCGCCCAGCTCGGCAACAGGCTCACCGGCCGCTGAGCCCGCGGGCGGAGCAGGGCCGGAACGCAGGACGTGGACCACCGCGATGCGGTGATCCACGTCCGTGGCGGGCAGTGCCCGAGGCGAGGTGAGCCTAGAGCGGCGTCACGTTCTCGGCCTGCGGGCCCTTCTGGCCCTGCGTGATGTCGAAGGAGACCTTCTGGTTCTCCTCGAGGGTGCGGTAGCCCGACGAGGCGATGGCTGAGAAGTGCACGAAGACGTCGGCGCTCCCGTCCTCGGGGGCGATGAAGCCGAAGCCCTTCTCAGCGTTGAACCACTTGACGGTTCCGTTGGTCATGTAACTCTCATTCCGTGATCTCCACCGGCCCGGAGGTCGTGCCGGTGACGTTGCCGCCGATGAGCGGTCGTTCGCCCGGAACTCGGGACGAGAGAGCAAACGACGCCCTGCGGAGTTGATCCGCGGGCGTCTCGTGAACGTTCGTGGAACTGCAAGGCAACGCAGCGACGGTAGCACGCTCCGAGGCCG
>DASSQW010000313.1:0-11930 GCA_035702165.1 Candidatus Nanopelagicales bacterium | reverse complement strand
TCGACGCCGGGCGGTCGAGGTCACGAGCGACCTCCTCGGCGGCCCCGACGCCGTGAGCGGCGCGCGGATCGCCGTCCTCGGTGCGGCGTTCAAGCCCGACAGCGACGACATCCGCGACTCGCCGGCGCTCGACGTCGCGACCACGCTGCACGGCCTCGGCGCCGATGTGCGCGTGACCGACCCGAAGGCGCTCGACAACGCACGGCGGAGCCGTCCCGGTCCGACGTACGTCGACGACGTGCGCGAGACGGTGCGCGGCGCCGACGTCGTCCTGCACCTGACCGAGTGGCGCGAGTACCGCGGCCTCGACCCCGTCGAGCTCGGTTCCCTGGTCGCGCACCGCCGCATCCTCGACGGTCGCAACCAGCTCGACGCCCGCGCCTACAGCGCCGCCGGCTGGACCGTCCGCGCCCTCGGCCGCCCCCACGCCGGCGCCTGACAGCACGCGGTGAAGGCGCGCCGGGCCGCCTCACGGGCAGTCCACGCTGCCGTCTGCCTCCGCAGACCGACCGCGGCGGCCTAGTCTCGAGATCGCACCTCGTCACGCCGAACCGCCAGGAGCCTGCATGAGCGAGACGCGCACCTGCGCCAACTGCGGTGACCCGCTGCCCGCAGACCAGCCCGTCGGCCACGACTACTGCGAGCGCTGCGCCACCGCCTGGACCGGCGGCCCGACGGCGTCCGCCTCGACCGGTACGGAGCGCACCTGCCGGAACTGCGGTACGGCGCTCCCCCCGACCCACCCCGCGGGGAACGACTACTGCGGCACCTGCGCGGCCGCCTGGCAGCGCGGCCGGTCCTAGCAGGGCAGACGTACCCTGAGCGCGTGACCCGCGACCCCGATCTGTACGGCGACGACGCCACCGCTGCCCGCCTGCTCACCAGCACCGACGTCTGGGTGGTCGCGGGCCTCTCGACGGACCAGGCCCGCGACGCGTACGGCATCGCACGGCTGCTGCAGTCCAAGGGGAAGCGCATCGTGCCCGTGCACCCCCGCGCGGAGACCGTGCACGGCGAGACCGGCTACTCCTCCGTGCCCGACGCCTCCTTCGCCGTCGGCCCCATCGACGTCGTCGACTGCTTCGTGAACTCGCGCCGCGTCGGAGAGGTGGTCGACGCCGCGATCGCCGTCGGCGCCAAGGCAGTGTGGCTGCAGCTCGGGGTGATCGACGAGGACGCGGCCCGGCGCGCGCGCGACGCCGGGCTCGACGTCGTCATGGACCGCTGCCCCGCCATCGAGTACCGCACCAACCCGCTGCTCTGACCCTCGCGCCGAGCCGCCGGCCAGGAGCGCTCCCCGCGCGACACACCGCTGCGTTGAACCCGCGCCGCCCGCCGTACGTCGTCCCTGTCGAGGACTCGATGCAGGGGTGGTGGTGCGACATGGACACGACGCGCAAGGTGCTGGTGGGGGTCACGGCGGTGGGGCTCGCGCTGGACGCGTGGATGCACCTGCGCGCTGCGCACGGCTACGACGCGATCGGCACGACGATCACCGAGGGCACGCTGTTCCGTGTCGAGGCGCTCGTCGCGGTCGTCGTGCTCGTGGCGCTGATCTGGCGCCCGAACCGCCTCACGGCGGGCGTCGCCCTGGTGGTCACGGGCGGAGGCGTGATCGCCCTGCTCGGCACCTACCTCGTGCACGTCGGTGCCATCGGCCCGGTGCCGGACATGTACGAGCACGTGATGTACGCCGAGAAGGCCGTCGCGCTGATCGCACAGTCCGTCGCCGCCGTGACGTCGCTCGTGCTGGTGGTCATCGGCTTCCCGGCGCAGGACCGCGCGGCGATGACCGTGGCGTGACACCCGTGGAACCGGCCGCGGATCACGCGAGCCGCACATGACGGGAAGACTCCGAGCGACGACGGCCCTTCAGCGTGAGTTCCTAGAAGGAGTCGCGCAGCGCCTGGCCCTTCGCCCGCGCGGCGGCGTTGAGGTCGCTCTGGAACTCGGCCATCTGCGCGCGCAGGGCGTCGTCGGCCGTGGCGAGGATGCGTACGGCGAGCAGACCCGCGTTGCGCGCGTTGCCGATCGCCACCGTCGCGACCGGCACGCCGGCCGGCATCTGGACGATCGACAGCAGCGAATCCATGCCGTCGAGGCGCGACAGCGGCACCGGTACGCCGATCACCGGGAGCGGCGTGAGCGAGGCGAGCATGCCGGGCAGGTGCGCGGCGCCGCCTGCACCGGCGATGACGACCTGCAGCCCGCGCGACACAGCGGACCGGCCGTACTCCACCATCTCCTCCGGCATGCGGTGCGCCGAGACGACCCCGACCTCGTAGGAGATGCCGAACTCCGCGAGGGCGTTGGCCGCCTCGCACATGACGGGCCAGTCGGAGTCCGAGCCCATGACGATGCCGACGCGCGGTTCGTCCTCGCCGATGGTCGTGGTGAGCTGCTCACTCATCGATGGCTCCAGACAGGTAGTCGGCCGCGTGGTGGGCCCGGGCGAGCAGGTCGTCGAGGTCGTCGCCGACGACGGTGACGTGACCGAGCTTGCGCCCGGCCCGCACCTCCTTGCCGTACATGTGGACCTTGAGGCCCGGGTCGCGCGCCATGCAGTGCAGGTACGCGCGGTAGAGGTCGCCCTTGTCGCGGCCGAGGACGTTGACCATCACGGCGTACGGCGCGACCGCCGCGGGCGAGCCGAGCGGCAGGTCGAGCACTGCCCGCAGGTGGTTCTCGAACTGCGACGTGACCGCACCGTCGATCGACCAGTGGCCGGAATTGTGCGGGCGCATGGCGAGCTCGTTGACGAGGACCCGGCCGTCGCGCGTCTCGAACATCTCCACGGCGAGCATCCCGACGACGTCGAGCGCCTGAGCGACGGTGAGGGCGGCGTGCTGCGCCGCCACGATCTCGTCGTCGGTGAGACCGGGTGCCGGTGCGACGACCTCGGTGCAGATCCCGTCGGTCTGCACCGTGCGCACGACGGGGTAGGCCACCGCCTGGCCGTGCGGGCTCCGCGCCACCTGCGCCGAGAGCTCCTGCACGAAGTCGACGCGCTCCTCGGCGAGCCACCTCGCGCCTCCTGCGAGGGTGGTCGACGTCATCAGCTCGTGCGCGGCCTCGAGGTCGGGGACCACCCACACGCCCCGGCCGTCGTAACCGCCCCGCGAGGTCTTGAGCACGACCGGCCACCCGGCCTCGACCGCGAACTCGGCGACGTCGGAGGGGGTCTCGACCTCGGCCCAGAGCGGGCACGGGACGCCGGCCGCGGTGAGCGCCTCGCGCATGATCAGCTTGTCCTGCGCATGCACCAGCGCGCGGCCACCGGGACGGGCGATGACGCCCTCGTCCTGCAGCGTCTTGAGCATCAGCGGCGGCACGTGCTCGTGGTCGAACGTGACGACGTCGCAGCCCTGCGCGAACGCGCGGAGCGCGTCGAGGTCGTCGTGGCGGCCCAGCCGCACATCGCGCACGGCCTGGGCCGCGCTCTCCTCGATCGACGTCGCGAGCACGCGCAGGCCGATACCGAGCGCGATCGCCGGCTGCTGCATCATCCGTGCGAGCTGGCCGCCGCCGACGACGCCGACGACCGGGAACCCCGTAGCCACGTGCGCGAGGTCGGTCACGCGGCGAGCCTAACGTCACCCCGTCCCACCCCCGCCCACGGGTGATCCCGGACGTAACAGGCGTTGTCGGGGTTACCGGTGCCGGGTAACCCGGACGACGCCTGTTGCACGCGGTCAGTGGCGGCGGGGCTCGATCTCGAAGACGGCGGTGACGGTCTCGCCGGGGGCGGCGCGGCGCAGGGGGAAGCGGCCGGCGAAGGGGTCCGTGGGCGCGGTCATCGGCTCGATGCACACCGTGTCGGCGTTCAGCGGTGCGAAGAGGACGCCGACGGCGTACCCCGAGACGTAGCGCACGGTCACCCCGCGCGAGCCCGCGCGCACCGAGACCTCGGCCCCGTCGGCGACGTCGAGGAAGACGTCGTCGAGGAACTCCTCCCCGAGCGGCCCCGACGGCGGCGGGGCGTCGAGCACCTCTCCGGTCGGCACCGACAGCTCGGACAGCACCGCGCGCCGGACGAACGGGCTGCGCAGCTCCCACTGCTCGCGCGCGACGTCGGGGAACTCGAACCACGGGTGCCAGCCGAACGCCACCGGCACTTCGTTGTCCCCCGCGGTCAGCGCGGTCTCGACCCGCAGCGTCGCCCCCGTCAGCGAGACGCGTACGTCGAGGACGTGCGCGAAGGGGACCGAGCCGACCCGGTCCAGGCCCGGCCCCCACACGAGGCGTGCGTGCAGCCGCGCGACGTCGCCCTCGGCCGAGGCGGCCTCGACGACCCACGCGTCGAGGCCGGCGTCGAGGCCGTGGATCGCGAGCCCGTTGTCGTCGGGGTGCACCCCGGGCGCACCGACGACGACGTCCCACCCGACGTCGCCGACCTGCTGGTGGACCGACGCGAGCCGGTTCGCCCACGGGTGCAGCAGCGGGATGCCGAAGGTCGAGCCGCGGCCGACGTAGCCCTCGATGCCGTGGCGCGCGGCGAGCAGCTCGACGCCGTCGATCGTCAGCGACGACCCGACCATCCCCGCGCCCGGCACGAACGCCGCCTCCACGCCCGAGCCCGACGACAGCACCACGCGCTCGTAGGACGGCGCGAGCGGTTCGGGCTCGCGACGTACCGAGGCCGTCACTGCGGCAGCCCCAGCTCCCGCGCGATGAGCATCCGCTGCACCTCGTTGGTGCCCTCGCCGATCTCGAGGATCTTCGCGTCGCGGTAGAACCGGCCGACGGGGAAGTCGATGGTGAAGCCGTAGCCGCCGTGCACCTGCGTGGCCCAGCGCGCGTTCTCCATCGCGGCGTCGGAGGAGTAGAGCTTCGCGATCGCCGCCTCCTTCTTGAACGGCTCCCCGGCCGACATCCGGGCGGCGGCGTCGCGCCACGCCAGTCGCGACACGTGCGCGCGCATCTCCATGTCGGCCACGAGGAACGCCACCGCCTGGTAGGAGCCGATCGGCGCCCCGAAGGCCTCGCGCTCGCCGGCGTACCGCACCGACTCGTCGACGCAGCCCTGCGCCAGGCCTGTCGCCAGCGCCGCGATCGCGACACGGCCCTCGTCGAGGATCGACAGGAACTGCGCGTAGCCGCGGCCGCGCTCGCCGACCAGGTTGGTCGCGGGCACGCGCACGTCGACCAGCGAGAGCTCGTGGGTGTCGGAGGCGTCCCAGCCGACCTTCCGGTACGCCGGTGCGACGGTGAGCCCCGGTGTACCGCTCGGCACGAGGATCGCGGAGATCTCCTTGCGCCCGTCGTCGCGCACGCCGGTGACCGCGGTGACGGTCACGAAGCCGGTGATGTCGGTGCCGGAGTTCGTGATGAACGCCTTGGACCCGTTGATGACCCACTCGTCTCCCTCGAGCACGGCGGCCGTCCGGGTGGCGCCGGCGTCGGTGCCGCCGCCGGGCTCGGTGAGGCCGAACGCGCCGAGGACCTCGCCGGACGCGAGTCGCGGGAGCCACTCGGCCTGCAGCTCGGGCGAGCCGAACCTCAGGATCGGCATCAGCCCGAGGGACACCGCCGCCTCGAGCGTGATCGCGACCGAGGAGTCGACGCGGGCCAGCTCCTCGAGAGCCACGCACAGTGCGACGTAGTCGCCACCCATCCCCCCGTGCTCCTCCGGCACCGGCAGCCCGAACAGCCCCATCCGTCCCATCGCTGAGACCAGGCCGTAGGGGAACTCGCCCTTCGCGTAGTGCTCGCCGATGGCGGGCGCCACCTGCTCTCGCGCGAAGGCCTCGACCGTGGCGCGCAGCACCTCGTGCTCGTCGGACAGGCGCAGGTCCACCGGGCCTCCTTCCAGGGACGGGTCCGCTCGCGAGGCTACCCGCGATCCCGGTGACGGTCGCCCTCGCGGCGGATCGGCCGGACGTCGCCCCCGGGCACCCGTGCGGTGACCGGGCTCACCCGTTCGCGTGGGAGGACCAGGGCGGCAGCCCGGGTAAGATCCTCTGGTGACTGATGCGTCCTCCCGCGTGACCGAGCTCTACCGCTCGCTGCACGCCCGTGCGGGCCACCTGCTCCACGAGGTGGCCAAGTTCGGCGTCGTGGGGGTCGTCGCGCTCGTCGTCGACGTGGGCCTGTTCAACCTGCTGCGCTTCGCCGGCGGCGAGGGCCCGATGTACGACAAGCCGCTCACCGCGAAGATCGTCAGCGTCTGCGTGGCCACCACGGTCGCCTACTTCGGCAACCGGTACTGGACGTTCCGCCACCGCGGGCGCACCAGCTTCCACCGCGAGTACCTGCTGTTCTTCGTGCTCAACGGCGTCGGGCTGGCGATCTCGGTCGGCTGCCTCTGGTTCAGCCACTACGCGCTGGGCCTCACCGGCCCGGTCGCCGACAACATCAGCGCCAACGTGATCGGCCTCGGGCTCGGCACGCTGTTCCGCTTCTGGTCCTACCGCCGCTGGGTCTTCCCCGAGGACGTCGAGGCGGCCGACGACGCCGCGCTGCACACGTCGGTCTGACTCAGCCCGCCGTCACAGGCTCGGGCTCGGGCACGGGCTCGACCGGCGTCCGCTCGGCCGGCAGGAACATCGCGAACACGGCCGGCCGTGCCGACAGCATCTCCAGCCGGCCGCCGTCCGCGGCGCTCAGCGTCCGCGCCAGTGCCAGGCCGAGCCCGGTCGAGGACGCCCCGCTGACGGACCGCTCGAAGACCTCCGACTCGATCGCCTTCGGCACGCCCGGACCTTCGTCGGCCACCTCGATCACGACCCACGACCCGGACACGCGCAGCCGGATCGTGGTCGTGCCGCCGCCGTGCGCGAGCGAGTTCTCCACCAGGGTCGCGAGCACCTGCGACTGCATCCCCTGCACGCCCTCGATGCTGCGCCCGGTCCGTCCGAGCCGCCGCAGGTCACGGCCGGCCGCCTCGAACGCCGGGTGCCACTCGCTGACGGCGTCGTCGACCAGGCCGTCGACGGAGTAGCGCACCACCGGGCCGACCAGACCGCGGTTGACCGACGCGACCTCGTCGATGACTCCGGAGAGCCGCTCGACCTGGCCGAGAGCCGCGGTCGCCTCGGCGTGCACCTCGTCGAGCGAGTCGGCCGCGAGCACCTCCTCGAGACGCAGCGAGAGCGCCGTCAGCGGCGTGCGCAGCTGGTGCGACACCTCGCTCGTCACGCGCCTCTCGTTCTCCAGCAGCGAGTTGAAGCCGATGACGCCGTAGTCGAGCACCTCGGCGACGGCATCGATCTCGGGGACGCCGTACCGCCGACCGAGGTGGCGGGCGTCGCCCGTGGACATCCGCGCGGCCTGCTGGGCGAAGTCCTCGAGCGGCTTCACCAGCCGCTTGGTGTAGAACCACGCGACGATCATCGAGACCCCCAGGGCGAGGATCGCGATGATCACGACGACGGCCGCCTGCCCCGTCACCTCGGTGCGGAGCACCGACTTCGGGATGCTGGCCTTCACCGTGACGCCGTTCTCCGACGCGGTCGCCGTGAACGCCTCGTCGTCTGGCACCGACCCGGTGCTCACGGTCTCGCCGTCGACCGTCGCGGTGAGGACGGTCTGACCGCGGTTGTAGATCACGAACTTCGCGAGCGCCTCGGGCGTCAGCGGACCGGCCTTCTCGCTGCGCTCCTCGAGCTGGCCCACGGCCGAGTCCGCGATCGCCGTCGCCCGCGTCTGCATGGCGGCGCCCATGACCGCCCAGATGGTGGCGATGATCAGGGCGCCGAGCAGGGTGACGGCGAACAGCGTCGTGCCGAACACCAGCAGCAGCACCCGGCGGCGCACGTCAGGAGTCCTTCTCCAGCCGGAACCCGACGCCGCGCACCGTGCTGATGCAGGAACCGGCGTCACCGAGCTTCCGCCGCAGCGTCGAGATGTGCATGTCGAGGGTCTTGGTCGCCCCGAACCACTCGGTCTGCCAGACCTCGCGCATGAGCTCGTCGCGCGGCACGACCAGACCCGCGCGCCGGATCAGCACCAGCAGCAGGTCGTACTCCTTGGGAGTCAGGGCGATCTCCTCGCCCTCGACCGTCACCCGTCGCGACGACGCGTCGACGGTGATCCCGGCCGCCTGCACGAGCTCGTGCTCCGGACCGCTCGCCCGGCGCAGCTGCGCGCGGATGCGCGCCATCAGCTCGGCGAGCCGGAACGGCTTGCCGACGTAGTCGTCGGCGCCGGCGTCGAGGCCCACGACGAGGTCGGGCTCGTCCGTGCGCGCCGTGAGGACGAGCACCGGCAACGTGCTGCCCCGGCCGCGCAGCGTGCGGCAGACGTCGAGGCCATCCATGCCCGGGAGCCCGAGATCGAGCACGAGCAGGTCGGCGCGGCCCGACATCGCGGCGTCGAGAGCCGCCGGGCCGTCGGTCACGTGGGTGACGTCGTAGCCCTCGCGACCCAGCGCGCGCAGCAGCGGCTCGCTGATGCCCGGATCGTCCTCGGCGACCAGCACTCTGCTCATAGCGCCAGGATAAGCACGCGTCGCTCGGGACGCCGGGCACGTGCGCCCCTCGCCGGGTCGGCGATCTCGTGCCGCGGGTTCAGTGCAGCGGATCGGTGACGCGCAGCAGCGACCACGGCGCGACCCGTCCCACTCCGCGGACCGCGCGCTCGGGCTGCGGCTCGAGCACGAAGCCGTCGTGGCCCGCGAGGGCCGACGCCGTCGTAGCGTCGCAGAGCACGGTGCTCGGCAGCGCCTCGTCGGTGAGCCGGCTCGCGAGGTTCACCGTGCTGCCGTAGACGTCTCCGCGCCGGGTCACGACCTGTCCGGTGGCGATGCCGGCGCGCATCCCGGGGATCATCGCGTCCTGCTCGTGCACCAGGCGCAGCGCGACCTCGGCACCGCTCTCCGGGTCGGCGGTCACGAACATGATCTCGTCGCCCAGCGTCTTCAGCGTGCGGCCGCCGTACGCCGCGACGATGTCGGCGGAGCGCGATTCGAAGCGCACGACGAGCGTCGCGAGCTCGTGCTCGTCGAGGTTCCGCGTCAGTCGCGTGAAACCCACGATGTCGGCGAACCCGACCGTCTGCGGCAACGTCTCGCCCTCGCCGACGGCGTCGGCCGCGGCGAGCCCGCGCTCGAGCGCGGCGGCGAGCTGGCGGCGCCAGCCGTGCACCACCAGCCGCTCCAGCGCGGGCAGCAGCACCTCGGTCTCCCGGAACAGCCGCGCCGCCGACTCCTGCGAGAGCGGGTCGTGCACGTCGATGACGCCGCGGCGCGCGAGCTCGCGGCCGAAGGTGTCGACCTGCCAGCTCGCGAGGCGCCCCGTCGTGCGACCGAGCGCACGCACGACGTCGACGGCGGTCGCCTCGTCGAACACGCCGCGGCGCACGAGCGTCGAGAGGAGCACGAGCGCGTCGACGTCCTCGTCGGTGAACGCCGGCGCCTCGCCGACGTCGGCGAACCCCATCGCGCGCCACATCGCCCGCGACTCCTCGAGCGGTACGCCGGAGAGCCGCGCGACGTCCTCGCGCGTGAGCCGACGGGCCGACCCGAGCACGACGTCGACGAGGTCGTCGACGACCTTGCCCGACACCGGTCCGCGCGGCTCGGGTCCGCTCACGGCCTAGGCGTCGCCGTCGTCGGCACGCGGGGGCGGCGGGGCGTCGCCCGCCGCGCGGCGACGGCGCAGGTCGTCCTCGTCGTGCAGCCGGAAGATGTCGCGCTGGATCGTCTCGACGTCCGGCACGCCGCGCATCGTCAGCTGGCCCTTCTCGCCCGCGGACTCGACCGTGATCGTTCCGCAGTTGAGGATCTGGTCGAGCACCGTGTGGCTGAAGGCCACGTCGTTCACGCGCGAGAGCGGCATGTCGCGCCCGTTCCGCGCGATGAGGCCGTAGCGCACGATGATCCGGCGATTGGTGATGACGTACAGGGTCGTCCACCAGTACGCCAACGGCCGCAGCACCCACCACACCAGCGCCACGAGCATCACGATCAGCACGATCCAGCGCACCGCGGTCGTGTCGCCTGCCTTGGCGAGCAGGAAGCCGCCGACCCCGAGCGTCACCAGGAAGACCAGGATCGGCGCCACCAGCGCCCGCCAGTGCGGACGCATCTCGTAGACGACCGACTCGTCGTCGGCCAGCAGCTTCCTCGGGTACCCCATGCCTGCATCGTTCCACGCACCGGTACCGCTCCGGATGACCAGGAGGCACGAAAACGTGCCGGTCAGGCATCCGGAGCGGTTCAGCGGACGAGCAGGACGTCGCCCGCCGACACCGCGCGCTGCGTCCCGTCAGCAGCCTCGACCACCAACGACCCGTCGTCGCCGATGCGCACCGCGGTGCCCTCGAGCACCTCGCCGCCCGGCAGCGACGCGCGGACCGCTCGGCCCACCATGAGACAGCGCTCGGCGTACCGCTGGCCCGTCCCGGCGCGCGCGGCGTCGCCGTCGGCGAGCTGCCAGGTCTGGTAGAGCCCGCGGAGCCGGTCGAGGATCGCGACGCAGAGCTCCTCGCGGCGCACCGCCGCTCCCTCGAGCCGCGTCGACGTGGCGCGACCGACGGGCAGCTCGTCGCGACCGAGGTCGGTGTTGATGCCGATGCCGACGACGACGGCCTCGCCCACCCGCTCCGCGAGGATGCCACCGAGCTTGCGCGGCCCCGGGCCGCCGTCGTGGGCGGGCCCGTCGACCATGACGTCGTTGGGCCAGGTGAGGACGGCCGGTACGCCGAGCCCGCGCAGCGCGTCGACCGTCGCCACCCCGGCGATCAGCGGCAGCCAGCCCCAGGCCCGGTCGGAGACCACCGGGCGCAGCACCAGCGACATCGCGAGGCCGGCGCCCGACGGCGAGGTCCAGGTGCGGTCGAGCCGACCGCGGCCGGCGGTCTGCTCATCGGCGACGACGACGAAGCCCTCCGGCGCACCCTCGTGCACCTGGTCGGCGGCGTCGGCGTTGGTCGAGCCGGTCGAGGGGATCACCGCGATCGGTCCCCAGCGCAGGTCGGGATGGGCGTCGAGGGCCGACCGCAGCACGGTGTCGTCCCAGGTGCGAGGGTCGTCGGTCACAGTCGTTCCTCCTGACGACGGTCCGCGGGGAGTCGCGGTCCGCCCGTGGCTAAGGTACGAGAGCAGGCGTACGACGTCGCCCGAGCCGGGCGGAGCACGTGCGCCACCCGGACCCGACGACGACCGAGGTGACCCGCGGTGACCGCAGCGCCAGAGCTCGACGAGGGCACGTCCCCCGCGGACGACCCGAAGACCACCGCCGGCAAGATCGCCGACTTCGAGAAGCGCCGCGAGGCCGCGGCCCACGCCGCCAGCGAGAAGTCGGTGGACAAGCAGCACGCGCGCGGCAAGGGCACCGCCCGCGAGCGCATCGAGCAGCTGCTCGACGAGGGCTCCTTCGTCGAGCTCGACGCCCTGGCGCGGCACCGCTCGAACAACTTCGACCTCCCCGACAACCGGCCCTACGGCGACGGCGTGGTCACCGGTTACGGCACGGTCGACGGACGGCAGGTCTGCGTCTTCGCCCAGGACTTCACCATCTTCGGCGGCAGCCTCGGCGAGGTCTTCGGCGAGAAGATCGTCAAGGTCATGGACCTCGCGATGAGGACCGGCGTACCGGTCGTCGGCATCAACGACTCCGGCGGCGCGCGCATCCAGGAGGGTGTCGTCTCGCTGGGCCTGTACGGCGAGATCTTCCGCCGCAACGTGCTGGCCTCGGGCGTCGTCCCGCAGATCTCGCTGATCATGGGCCCGTGCGCCGGCGGCGCGGTCTACTCCCCCGCCATCACCGACTTCACGGTGATGGTCGACAAGACCTCGCACATGTTCATCACCGGCCCCGACGTCATCAAGACCGTCACCGGCGAGGACATCGAGTTCGAGGACCTCGGCGGCGCGCGCACGCACAACAGCAAGAGCGGCGTGGCGCACCAGATGGCGGCCGACGAGGCCGACGCGATCGAGATGGTCAAGGCGCTGCTCGGGTTCCTGCCCAGCAACAACCTCGACGAGG
>DASSQW010000312.1:0-11448 GCA_035702165.1 Candidatus Nanopelagicales bacterium | reverse complement strand
CGAGCGCGTAGGTCTGCGAGGCCGAGATGTTGAGGGTCTCGGCGACGTCCGCGAGCGTGAGGAACCGTGGAGCCACCCGAGCATCTTGGCATCCGTTGATGACCGTGTGGGTGACGCCGTCGTGCCTGTGGACGACACGCCATCGCAGCCTCGGTGCATGGCCACACTGCGCGACATGCCCGCGCCCGCGACCGACTCCCGTCCCGGCACCACGACCCTCCCGGCATCGCCGCGCGCCCGGCGGCTGCGCGACGGGCGCGACCTGCGTCTCGCGCTCGGCGTCGGGCTCGTGCTCGTCGCCGTCGTCCTGGGCTCGCGCGTCGTCAGCGCGGGTGGCGACCGCACGGAGGTCTGGGCGCTGCGCGCAGCGCTCGCGAGCGGTACCACGCTGTCGGCCGACGACCTCGTCGCCGTGCCGGTGGCGCTCGACGCGGTCGACGCGTACGTCGCCACGACGACGGACGTCGTGGGACAGCGTGTCGCGCGCGACGTCGGCGCCGGCGAGCTGCTGCCCGCGGCGGCGCTCGCGGCGAGCGGCGAGGCGCGGCGGCTGGTGACCGTCCCCGTCGATGCGCTGCATGCCCCTCCCGGTCTCGCGCGCGGCGAGCGCGTCGACGTCTACGTCACGCCGAAGGACGGTGCGTCAGTCGGCGGTGACGGGGTCACGGTGCTCCCGTCGCTCGTGCTGGCCGGCGCGCTCGTGGCAGATCCCGGTGTGGTCGACGAGTCGGGCGCGAGCAGCCAGGTCGGCGTGGTGCTCGACGTGTCGGCCACGGATGCGGACCGCGCCGTCGCGGCCGCGCGAGCGGGCGACGTCGACCTCGTGCGCGTGGGTGCCTGATGCCCGGTCTGCTGGTGCTGCTCGGCCCCTCCGCCTGGGAGGGGCCGCTCGTCGCGGGGCTCGCGCACCCGGCGTGCCCGGTCGCGATCGCGCGACGCTGCCTCGACACCGCCGACCTCGTCGCGTCGGCCGCGGCCGGCATCGCGCAGGTGGCGCTGGTCGGGTCGGACGCCCCCCGCCTCGACGCCGACGTCGTGGACCGCGTGCTGTCCAGCGGGTGCGCGGTCGTGGGAGCGGCCGCGGCCGACGACGAAGCAGGCGCGGAGCGGCTCTCGCGGCTCGGCGTGGGCGAGGTCGTCCGCATCGACCCCGCCGCGCTCGGCGCCGCCGTGCGCGCGGTGGCGCGCGCGGCCGCCGCGGCCGAGGCGCCCGATGCCGTGGAGGCACCGGCGACCGCATCGGCGGTCGCGCGCGGGAGGCTCGTGGTGGTGTGGGGACCCGGCGGCGCGCCGGGCCGGACGTCGACGGCGCTCGCGGTCGCCGACGAGGCATCGCGCCGCGGCGTCCCCACCCTCCTCGTCGACGCCGACACGTGGGGACCGTCGCTCTCCGTGGTCCTCGGTCTCGTCGACGACGGCGCAGGCCTCGCCTCGGCCTGCCGCCGCGCCCTGGGCGGCGCGCTCGACGTGACGGCGCTCGCGTCGCTTGCGCGCGAGGTCTCCCCTCACCTGCTCGTCCTCCCGGGCATCGCGCGAGCCGGGCGGTGGACCGAGGTCCGCAGCAGTGCCGTGGTCGACGTCCTCGGCGTCGCACGCGAGCTCGCCGAGCTCGTGGTGGTCGATGTCGGGGCGCCGCTCGAGCAGGACGAGGAGCTCGTCTTCGACACGGCCGCGCCGCGGCGCAACGCGGCAGCGCTGGTGAGCCTCGAGTGCGCCGACGAGGTGGTCGTCGTGGGTGGCTGCGAGCCGCACGCGCTCGTGCGGCTGGTCGGCGGCCTCGACGAGCTGCGCACGGCGGTCCCGGGGGCGAGCGCGCGCGTGGTCGTGAACCGGCTGCGCGAGTCCGTCGTCGGACGGCGACCGGTCGCGGCGGTGTCCGACGCCCTCGCGCGGCACGCGCGCGTCGACGACGTCACCGTCGTGCCCGACGACGGCGACGCGTACGACGCAGCGCTGCGCGACGGACGCACCCTCGCCGACGCCGCGCCGCGCTCACCCGCGCGCGTCGCGCTGCGCGGGCTCACCGCCGAGCTGCTGCGCGACCTCGGTCTCGACCAGGCGCGCGCCACCGGCTGACCCGCCGAGGTGTGTCGAGGCGCCGCTCCGCCGGCGTGAGGACACACATCAACGGCGAGTCAGGGGTGGTGACGGTAGGGCTTGAGGACCGACCGCGCCACGGTGCGCACGTGCACCTCGTCGGGGCCGTCGGCGATGCGCAGCGTGCGCGCACCGGCGTACATCTGGGCGAGCGGGGTGTCGCTGCTGACGCCGGCCCCGCCGTGCACCTGGATCGCGAGGTCGAGCACGTCGCAGGCCACACGCGGCGCGACGACCTTGATGGCGGCGACCTGGCGGCGGGTCTCCGCGTCGGCGATGCCCTTGTTGTCGATCAGCCAGGCGGCCTGCAGGACGAGCAGCCGCGCCTGGTCGATCGCCATCCGCGACTCGGCGATCCGCTCCTGCCAGACACCTTGGGCCGCAACGGGCTTCCCGAACGCCGTGCGCTCGCCCGCGCGTCGGCAGATGGCGTCGAGCCCGCGCTCGGCCATGCCGATCGCACGCATGCAGTGGTGCACGCGACCCGGCCCGAGGCGCACCTGCGCGATGAGGAAACCGTCGCCCTCGGTCGCGAGCAGGTGGGACGCGGGCACGCGCACGCCGTCGAGGAGCAGCTCGCCGTGGCCGTGCTGGTCGTGGTAGCCGAACACCGTGAGGTCGCGCTCGACGGTGAGGCCGGGGGTGTCGCGAGGCACCAGGATCATCGACTGGCGGCGGTAGGGGTCGGCCTCGGCGTCGGTCTGTCCCATGACGACGAACACCTGGCAGCGCGGGTCCAGCGCCCCGGTCGTCCACCCCTTGCGTCCGTTGATGACGTAGTCGTCGCCGTCGCGGCGGATCGACGTCGAGATGTTGGTCGCGTCGCTGCTCGCGACGTCGGGCTCGGTCATCGCGAAGCCCGAGCGGATCTCCCCGGCGAGCAGCGGCTCGAGCCAGCGCCGCTTCTGCTCGTCGGTGCCGAAGATGTGCAGCACCTCCATGTTGCCGGTGTCGGGCGCCGCGCAGTTGAGCGCCTCGGGCGCGAGCTCGGGGGACCAGCCGGTCACCTCCGCGAGGGGCGCGTAGTCGAGCACCGAGAGGCCGGACTCGTCGGGCAGGAACAGGTTCCACAGGCCGCGCGACCGTGCGACGTGCTTGAGGTCCTCGACCACCGGCGGGAGGTCGTGCGGCCGGCCCTCGTCGGTCAGGCGCGCTCGCTGCGCGGCGTAGACCGGCTCGGCCGGGAGGACGTGCGAGGTCATGAAGGCATCGAGGGCAGCGCGCAGCTCCTGCGACTTGGCCGACGGCGTGAGGTCCATGCGGCGATCCCATCACGGCACGCGCCGCGACGGGATGCCGTCGCTAGGGTCGGTCGCGTGAGCGACCCCACCTTCGACCAGCCGGCCGCCCAGGCCCTCGGCCGCTGGCTCGACCAGGCCGGTCTGCTCCCCGGCCCCGGCGAGCCCGAGGTCGCGGCGCTGGGCGAGGGGCACAGCAACCTCACCTTCCTGGTGCGCCGCGGCGGCGCCGAGCTCGTCCTGCGCCGCCCGCCGCGCGGGCCGCTGCTGCCGACCGCGCACGACGTCGTCCGCGAGGCGCGCGTGATGCAGCTGCTCGCTGCAGGCGGGTTCGCGCGCGTGCCGGAGGTACGCGGCGTCGTGGACGACGGCGCAGTTCTCGGGGCGCCCTTCTACGTGATGGACCGGTCCCCTGGCGTCGTGGTCCGCGACTCCCTGCCGGACTTCCTCGCGGACGAGCCGGCCGCGCGTCGAGCGGTCGGGCTCTCGCTGGCGTCGACGCTCGGCGAGATCCACTCGGTCGACTGGCGGCCGTTCGTCGAGGCTGGGATCGGCAAGCCGTCGGGCTACCTCGAGCGTCAGCTGCGCCGCTGGGTGGGTCAGCGCGAAGGGATCCAGTCCGCGGTCGCCGCCGCCGGGGCCGCCGCGCGCGAGCTGCCCGACTACGACGCGGTCCGCGACTGGCTGCGTGCGCACCTGCCGGAGGAGTCCGAGCCTGCCGTCGTGCACGGCGACTACAAGCTCGACAACGTCATCGTCGCCCCGACCGACGCGGGCCCGGTCATCACGGCCGTCGTCGACTGGGAGATGGCCACCGTCGGCGACCCGCGCGCCGACCTCGGCTACCTGCTCTCGTTCTGGCCCGAGCCCGGCGAGACGGTGCCGCTGGCCGAGCTCGTCACGAGCGCGGAGGGCTTCCCGGCGCGCGCCGACATGGTGGCGGCCTGGGAGTCGGCCACCGGCCGCGCCGCCGGGGACACCCGCTGGTTCGTGGCGCTCGCGGTGTGGAAGCTGGCGATCCTCCTCGAGGCGTCCTACCACCGCTGGCTGGCGGGCATGGCCGACGACCCGTTCTTCGCCCGGCTCGACGAGGGCGTGCCCGCGCTGCTCGCCCGCGCCCGCGAGATCGCCGGCGCCTGATGGCCCTCGCGCACGACTCCTACCGCCGGCTGCTGGGGCCGACCTGGGCGCCTGTCGCGCCGGCGCGGCTGCGTGCGGCCGTCGCCGGCCGCGTGGTGCTCGTCACCGGCGCGTCGTCGGGCATCGGTGAGGCCAGCGCGGAGCTGCTGGGGCGCTCAGGGGCGACCGTGCTGCTCGCCGCCCGTCGCCGCGAGGTGCTCGACGAGGTCGCGTCGCGCATCAGGTCAGGCGGCGGAGCGGCGGCGGCGTACGCCGTGGACCTCACCGATCTCGACGCCGTGGACCGGCTCGTGCACGACGTGCTCGCCGACCACAGTCGCGTCGACGTCGTGGTGAGCAACGCCGGGAAGTCGATCCACCGCTCGCTCGCCGACACGACCGACCGGTTCCACGACGTCACGCGCACCAACGCGATCAACTACCTCGGACCGGTGCGCCTGCTCATGGGGCTGCTGCCGGGGATGCGCGAGCGCCGCAGCGGCCACGTCGTCGACGTGAACTCGCTCAACGTCGATCTCCCGGCTGCGCACTGGGCCGCGTACACCGCATCGAAGTCGGCGTTCGACGCGTGGCTGGCCTGCGTCGCGCCGGAGGTGCGTGTCGACGGCGTCGCGACGACGTCGATCCACTTCCCGCTCGTGCACACGCCGATGAGCGCGCCGACCTACGACCCCTCGATCCCGGCGCTCACGGCCGACGCAGCGGCGCAGGTCGTGGGACGGGTGCTGGTGACCCGGCCGCGGCTGCTCGTGCCCTGGTGGGTCCGTCTCGCCGCACCGCTGCAGGCCGCCGCGCCGGAGGTCGTGGACGCCATCACCGCGCGGTGGTTGTCGTTGCGCGGCCCGGGGCGCTGATGTCGGTGCGCGGGAGCGTCGTCGGCGACGTCGTCGCGGGATCGCTGCAGCTGCTCGCCGCCGCCGGCCCGTGGCGGCCGTCGACCTGGGCGATAGCCCGCCGCGACGGGTTGTCGTTCGGAGCGCTGGCGGCGCTCGCCGCGCGGCGCTCGCCCGACGCGACCGCGATCGTCGACGACGACGGCGAGCTCAGCTGCGCCGCGCTCGACCGGTTCGGCGACGACGTGGCCGCGATCGTCGTGGGGCGCGCCGAGCGCGTCGCCGTGCTCGGGCGCAACGGCCGCTGCCTCGCGGCGGCCGTCGTCGGTGCGACGCGCAGCGGCGCCGACCTGGTGCTGCTCAACGCCGACCTCACGCCTGGCGCCGTCGCCGAGGTGCTGCGCGCCGAGCGCGTCGATCTCCTGCTCGTCGACGGCGACGACCTCCCGCTGCCGAGCACCGACGTCCCGATCGTCGACCTGCGCGCCGTCCCGCGGGCGGTCGGCCCGCGACCTGCGCGGCGCCGTACCGGCCGCATCGTGGTCCTCACCTCAGGTTCGACGGGTACGCCGAAGGGCGCCCACCTCGCGACGACGCGCACCGTCCAGGCGGTGCCGATCACGACGCTCGTGCACCGGGTGCCGTGGCGGTCCGCGTCGTCGCTCGTGATCACCTGCCCGCTCTTCCACGGGTTCGGGCTCGGGTTCCTCGCGATGGGCCTGGCCTTCGGGCTGCCCGTCGTGCTCACGAGGCGGCTCGACGCGGAGGCGACGGCCGAGCGGCTCCGGCGCTCGCCCGGCGCTGTCGTCGTCGGCGTCCCGCCGGTGCTCGCCCGGATCGCCCGCGCGGGCTCGGGCGCTCGGCCGGCGGCGGTGCTGTCGGGCGCAGGACTGCTGCACCCACGGGTCTCGCGGCTGCTCGTCGACGCGTTCGGCCCCGTGCTCGTCAACCTCTACGGGTCCAGCGAGGAGGGCTGGTCCTGCCTCGCCACGCCCGACGACCTGGTCGCAGCGCCCGGGACGATCGGCCGGCCCGCCGCCGGCGTACGCATCGAGGTGCTCGGCGATGACGGCCGGCCGGTGCCCGACGGCGTCACGGGTCACCTCTGCGTCGGGAGTCGGCTGGCGTTCGCGCACTACACCGACGGCAGCGGCCGAGGGACGCTCGGCGGCCTCGCCGACTCCGGCGACCTGGCGCACCGCGACGCGCTCGGACTGCTGCACGTCGACGGCCGGACCGACGACATGGTGGTGACCGGCGGCGAGAACGTGCTCGTCCCCGCCGTCGAGGACGCTCTGCTCTCGCACCCGCGGGTCGCCGAGGCGCGCGTGGACGTGCTGCCCGACGACGAGTACGGCGTACGTCTCGAGGCCGTCGTGGTGCCGCGCGACGCGGGCGACCTGCTCGACGGCGCCGAGGCGTTCGCCGACGACGTCGACGCGTGGGCGCGCGAGCACCTGGCGCGGTTCGAGCGGCCGCGCGCGGTCCACGTCGCAGCCTCCCTCGAGCTCACGTCGATCGGCAAGCAGCCCCGCGTCCGACCGCGGCCGGACCGCGGCTAGGGTCCCGCTGTGCAGCTGCGCGGACTCGTCGTCGACTGGGGCGGGGTTCTCACGGGCGACCTCGGCGCGGTGGTCCGCGACTGGGCGCGCGACGACGGCATCGACCTCGACGTCTACTACGGCGTCATGCGGGACTGGTTCGGTGAGCCCGTCGGCGCCGAGGCGCGTCTCAACCCGATCCACGCCCTCGAGCGCGGCGAGATGACCGTCCCCGACTTCGAGGTCCGGCTGGCCGAGGCCCTCACGGAGCGGACCGGCCGCGAGCACCAGGCCGCCGGGCTGCTCGACCGCATGTTCGCGAAGTTCGAGCACGCGCCGGACATGGCCGCGCTGGTGCGCCGTGCCCGCACCTCGGGGCTGCGCACAGGGCTGCTCTCGAACTCGTGGGGCAACGACTACCCGCGCGACGGGTGGGACGAGATGTTCGACGTCGTCGTCATCTCCGGCGAGGTCGGGATGCGCAAGCCCGAGCCGGAGATCTTCACCCACACCCTGGGGCTGATCGGCCTCGATGCGTCTGAGGTCGTGTTCGTCGACGACCTGCGGCACAACGTCGAGGCCGCCGTCTCAGTCGGCATGGTGGGCGTCCAGCACACGTCGTACGCGGGCACGCTCGCCGAGCTCGAGGCGCTCTTCGACCGCGACCTGTCCTGAGCCTCCCCGCCCCGCGGATCCGGCGGCGTCGCCCGCGCGCCCGTGACACGATGACGGAGACGGACGATCGGCAGGAGGAGGTGCGGTGGTCGACCGGCTGAGCCCCCTCGACGTGTCGTTCCTCTACCTCGAGGAGCCCACGACGCCCATGCACGTGGGCGGCGTCGTGATCTTCCAGGCGCCCGAGAGCGGCTTCGACCACGGTCGGCTCGTGGGCCTGATCCAGGACCGCATCGCGCTGGTGCCGCGCTACCGCCAGAAGGTGCGCTGGGTCCCCGGCCGCATCGCGAACCCGGTCTGGGTCGACGACGAGGAGTTCGACGTCGCCTACCACGTACGCCGGTCCGCGCTGCCGCGGCCCGGGAGCGACGCGCAGCTGCGCGATCTCGTCGGCCGGATCATGTCGCGGCCGCTGGACCGCAACCGCCCGCTCTGGGAGATGTACCTCGTCGAGGGCCTCTCCGGCGGCCGGTTCGCCCTGCTCACCAAGACCCACCACGCGATGGTCGACGGAGCGGGCGCGGTCGACATCGGGCAGGTCATCCTCGACATCGAGCCCGAGCCGCAGCGTGCCGCGGCTGTGCGCTGGACGCCGCGCAAGGAGCCCAGCGACGTCGATCTCGTCGCGACGGCGGTGAGCGAGATCGTGCGCAGCCCCGCGGCGGCGATCGACGCCGTGCGCAGCGGCGCCGTCGACGTCCGCGAGACGACCGAGCGTGTGCTGCGCAGGGCGGCCGGCCTGGCGTCCGCGGCGCTCACGATCGCGCGCCCACCGTCGTCCAACCCGCTCAACGCGCCCATCGGCGAGGCGCGCCGCTTCGGCATGAGCGCCATGCGTCTGGACGACTTCAAGGCGATCCGCCGCCACCACGGCGGCACGATCAACGACGTCGTCCTCGCGATCGTGTCGGGCGCCCTGCGCGAGTGGATGATGACGCGCGGCGAGTCGGTGTCGTCGCGATCGCAGGTGCGCGCGCTGGTCCCGGTCAGCGTCCGCGCCGGTGAGGAGTCGTCGGGCAACCACATCGCCGCGTTCCTCGTCGACCTGCCCGTGGGCGAGCCGCAGCCTGTCGTCCGGCTGCACCGGATCTCCTACGAGATGGAGCAGCTGAAGTCGACCGGTCAGATGGTCGGCGCCCAGGCGCTCGTGGGCATCGCGGGCTTCGCGCCCCCGACCTTGCACGCGGCCGCGGCGCGCACGGCCAACGACTGGTCGCGACGGATGTTCAACCTCGTCGTCACCAACGTCCCCGGTCCGCAGTTCCCGCTGTACGCCGGCGGCGCGCTGATGCTCGGTGCCTATCCCGTCGTCCCGCTCGCGAAGGGGCAGACGGTGTCGATCGGGCTCACGTCGTACGACGGCGGCATGTACTTCGGACTCAACGCCGACCGCGACGCGATGACGGACGTCGACGTCCTCGCGGAGTGCCTCGTCTCCTCGCTGCACGAGCTGCTCGACACCGTGCCGCGCGGGAAGCGCAAGCCGCCGACCAACCGGGGCCCGGCGCCGACGACGGCACCCGCGACCCGTCGCGCCGCCCCGCGCACGACGGCGGAAGCGCCCGCCACCGAGCCGGGCGGTGCCGGGAGAGCGAACGCCGAGCCCGAGACGACCCCTGCCCAGCCGGCGGTCCGTCCGGCCCAGGTGGCCTCCGCGCCGTCGCGCTCGCTCGCCGGACCAGCCCGCTCCGCGAAGAAGGCGGCCCCCCACGACGAGGAGCCGCGCGGCTGACCGTGCGGCCCTTCAGTGCCCGACCGGACCTGCCGATCGTCCGTGCATGGCGCCTGCTGACTGGTATCCCGACCCGTCCGATCCGGCTCGTCTGAGGTACTGGGACGGTGCCGCCTGGACCGGGCACGTCGCACCGAACCCGTGGGCCCAGGCGCCTCGCCCGCTGCAGCGGATCGGGGGACGGGTGATCGTGCCGTCGGACGCCCTCGTGGCCGGCCTCGTCCCGGACCGTTGCTCGCTGCACGGCCGCCGCGGGACGCCCAGCCGCGCGCAGTTCCTCTCGCGCACGCCGGCGTGGGTGTGGGTCACCATCGTCGCAGGGCTCGTCTGGCCGCTGATCATCTCCTTGCTCATCCGCAAGACGGTCACGGTGCATGCCTGGCCCTTCTGCGAGGAGTGCCGGGGTCGCCGTCGTCGCATGCTTCTGCTGGTGGCAGCGTCCCTCGGTTCGTGGATCCCGCTGCTCGCGCTGTACTCGATGCTGCCGACGTCCGACGACGGACTGCGGCTGCTGCTCCTGGTGCTCGTCTGCGTCGTGCCCCCGTCCGCGGCGGTGTGGTTCGCCGAGCAGTCGCGTCTCGCGCGCGGGGTGGGCGCCCAGGTGGCGGAGGACGGACGCACCGTCTCGTTCCCGGCGAGGGCCTGGCCCCGGGACCCGTCCACCACCGCGGTCGGCGTCCCCCACGGAGCCCTGGGCGTCTGAGCCCGCGACGGCGCGGCGCCGTGCGCCCCTCCGGCGAGGGGCTACGGCATGCTGAGCCCGTGCGCGTCTATCTGCCTCTCACCGTCGCCGGGCTCGGCGAGCTGCACCGCACAGGCCGTGCGAGCGGCTCGCCCTTGCGGGCGCACGCGGTCACGTCCGCGCTGCGCGCATCGTTCGGCACCGCCGACGACGAGGAGCTCGAGTACGCCGCGCTCATGGCGGCGGCGTACGACTCGCTCCTCGCCATCGCGTCGACCGGGGGCGAGCCGCGCCGCGTGGTCGTGTCCGCCGACCTCGACGACGCCGCCGTCGCGCCGGACCCCGACGCCGACGACGACCCGACCGCGGTGGTCGTGACCGGCGAGGTCGGGCTCGAGCGCTGCCGCTCGGTCCACGTCGACGACGCGGACGCCGAGGGGGAGATCGTTCTCGCGCTCGCCCGGCTCCCCGAGGCTCAGGCCGGCGACGGCCAGGCGCTGGCAGCCGTGTCCCTGGTCGAGCACGAGCTGATGTGGTTCGCCACGCAGGAGATCCCGGACCTGCTCGGGTGAGGTAGCGCGTCCGCCGTCCGCCCGTAGCAGGATGGGGCGGGGCCCCAGCACCGCCAGCACGTTCGCCCACGCTCGACGAGGAGCAGAGATGGACTCCGTCACCCGCCCGCCCGCAGCGACCAACGAGGTCGTCCGGATGTACGCGCCAGGCTCGCCCGAGCGCGCGACCCTCGAGAAGCGGCTCGTCGCGATGGCGGGGGAGCGGATCGACCTGCCCTGCGCGATCGGCGCCTCCCGCCCGATGGGCAGCGGCGAGCAGATCGACGTCGTGCAGCCGCACGCGCGCAAGCAGGTGCTCGGAACGTTGCGCGGGGCGACGCACGACGACGCGCGCGCGGCGATGGACGCCGCGAAGGCCGCCGCGCCGGAGTGGCGCGCGATGTCGTTCGACGACCGCGCCGCCATCCTCCTCAAGGCAGCCGACCTGCTTGCAGGCCCGTGGCGCGACACCCTCAACGCGGCGACGATGCTGGGCCAGTCCAAGACCTGCTACCAGGCCGAGATCGATGCTGCCTGCGAGCTCATCGACTTCTGGCGCTTCAACGTCGGCTTCGCGCGCCAGATCCTGGAGGAGCAGCCGATCTCCTCGCCCGGCGTCTGGAACCGTGTCGACCACCGACCGCTCGAGGGCGTCGTCTACGCCGTCACGCCGTTCAACTTCACGGCGATCGCCGGCAACCTGCCCACCGCCCCCGCGCTCATGGGCAACGTCGTGATCTGGAAGCCCGCGCACTCCCAGCAGCTCGCGGCGCACTACCTCATGGAGCTGCTCACCGAGGCCGGCCTGCCGCCGGGCGTCATCACGATGGTCACCGGGCACGGCGTCGAGACCAGCGAGGTCGTCCTGTCCGACCCCGACCTCGCCGGCATCCACTTCACCGGTTCGACCCGCGTCTTCCAGCAGCTGTGGCGCACGGTCGGCGAGAACATCGCGTCGT
>DASSQW010000311.1:0-8360 GCA_035702165.1 Candidatus Nanopelagicales bacterium | reverse complement strand
GCGACCAGCCGGTCGCAGACGTCCTGCGCCGCGACTGCCGGGGTGGCGATGACGCCGATGCTCGCCTCGCCGTCGGCGACGACGTCCTCGAGGTCGTCGAGGGGACGCACCTCGACCACCGAGCCCTGCGGGCCCGCCGGGATCTTCTCGCCCACCCGCGCGGGGTCGGCGTCGAGCAGGCCGACCACGCGGAACCCGCGCGAGGCGAAGCCGCCGTAGTTGGCGAGCGCGTGGCCGAGGTTGCCGACACCGACGATGACGACCGGCCAGTCCTGGGTCAGGCCGAGCTCGCGGGCGATCTGGTAGACGAGGTACTCGGTGTCGTAGCCGACGCCGCGCGTGCCGTAGGAGCCGAGGTGCGAGAGGTCCTTGCGCAGCTTCGCGCTGGTGACGCCGCTCGCAGCGGCGAGCTCGTCGCTCGACACGGTGACCACACCTTGCTCGACGAGCGAGGAGAGCACGCGGTGGTAGACGGGGAGGCGGGCGACCGTGGCCTCCGGGATGCCGCGGCGCGACGCGTCCGACGCGCGTGAGAGCGGCACGACCTCACCTGGCTTCCCTGGGCTGCGGGCGTCGTTCTCGCGGACGTCCGGCAGGCGCCAGAGTAGGTACTCGTGAAGCGGCGCACAAAGTTGCGCCGGTACAGGGTTCCAGCATATGGACCCCCAGAACCTGTGACCTGGGTCACAGGTTCGGACCCCCGGGTGCGGGTGCAACCGCTTCCGGCCAGCGGTCGGATCCCGTGCGGCTGGCCGCTTTGCGGTCCCTGGACCCTCCGCGGGGGACCCAACGACCCAGGGGAACGACCCGTGCGGCGGTCAGGCGCGCGCGTGCCGGGCGGCCCGCTCGGCGCGCTTCTCGGCGAAGCGGGAGGCCGCCTCGTCGAGCCCGGCCATGAACGCCGCGAGCCGCTCGCGCGCCTGCTCGCCGACGGGGCCGAGGTCGGTGCGGTCCCAGACGTCCCAGGCGCGCAGCACCGGGCTGAGCACCTCGTCGTGGTGGATCCGCAGGTCGTAGATGCCGGCGAGCGCGATCTGCACCGAGCGGCGGGTGAACCCCTCGACCTCGTTGCCGGGCATCTGGAAGCCCTGCACGACGGAGTCGACCGCGACCATCGTCGCGTCGGGGTCGAGCTCGAACGCGGCCAGCATCACGTTGCGGTAGAAGAGCATGTGCAGGTTCTCGTCTGCGGCGATGCGGGAGAGCAGCCGGTCGCAGCCGGGGTCCGCGGTGTGCTTGCCGGTGTTGCGGTGCGAGATGCGGGTGGCGAGCTCCTGGAAGGAGACGTACGCCGTGCCGGTGAGGACGTCGCCCTCGACGTCGGAGGCGAAGCCGCGGCTCATGTGGTCCATCCGCTCGCGCTCGAGCGCCACCGGGTCCACCGCACGAGTCACGGTCAGGTAGTCGCGCATCGCCGTGCCGTGCCGCGCCTCCTCGGCGGTCCAGCGGTGCACCCACTCGCCCCAGGCGCTGTCGCGACCGGTCGAGCGGATGATCGCGCGGTGGTAGCTCGGGAGGTTGTCCTCGGTCAGCAGGTTCACGACCAGAGCGGTGCGGCCGACGGCGTCGATCCGCGACTGCTCGGGGTCCCACGGCTCGCCGTCGTACTCGCCGTCGAAGTCGCTGCCCGCGCTCCACGGCACGTACTGGTGCGGGAACCACTCCTTGGCCATCGACAGGTGGCGCTCGAGCTCGCGCGCGGCCACGGGCTCGAGGGCGGCCACGCGGTCGGCGTTCGTGCGGGCGTCGGTCACGGTCATGGTGAGGGTCCCCTTGCTGCCGGTCCCGCCACCGTAACCCGCGCCGCGCGAGGGCGACCAGCGCTACGCCGGCCGCGGGGCCCGCAGCGCCGCTCGGAGCCGCTCGGCATCGACGCGCCAGCGGTCGTGCTGGACGCCGTCGACGAGGGTCACCGGGATCTCCTCCCAGTACAGGTCGGCCATGTCGAGGTCGTCGTAGATCGAGATCTCGGCGTACTCCTCGCCGGTCTCCGCGCAGACCGCCTCGATGATCACCCGGGCGTCGTCGCAGAGATGGCAGCCGGGCTTGCCGACGAGCGTGACGCGCGGAGTCACGACTGCTCGCGCAGGCGCGCGCGCGCGATCTTGCCGGTGGTCGTGTGCGGCAGCGTGTCGACGATCTCGACGACCGACGGGCACTTGAAGCGGGCCAGCCGCTGCTCGCAGAGCTCGACGACCTGCTCGCGGCGCAGCGTGCGGCCGGCGACGGGGACGACGTAGGCCTTCACGGTCTCGCCGGTGTGGGCGTCGGGGACACCGACCACGGCGACCTCCGCGACGTCGGGATGCGCCGCGATGACGGTCTCCACCTCGAACGGGTAGACGTTGAAGCCGCTGACGATCACCAGGTCGCGGCGGCGGTCGACGAGGTGCAGGTCGCCGTCCTCGTCGGCGTACGCGACGTCGCCGGTGGCGTACCAGCCCTCGGCGTCGGGACCGCCCTCGCCGTCGGGCCAGTACCCGCTGAACAGGTTCGCGCCGCGGACGTAGATCTCGCCCGGGTCGTCCTCGTCGGCGTCGGCGCCGTCCTCGTCGACGAGGCGCACCTCGACGCCGGGCAGCGGCGCTCCGACCGAGCCGGGCTTGGGCCGCTGGTGGACCATCGTCGAGGCGACGACCGGCGCCGCTTCGGTGAGGCCGTAGCCCTCCCAGACCGGGACGCCGAGCTCCTCGTAGGCGCGGAACACCGCCGGCGACAGCGGTGCCGCCCCCGACACCAGCGTGCGGACGCCGGCGAGCCGGTCGGCGAGGTCGGGCACGTGGGACCACGCGACGAGGACCGGCGGCGCAGCGGGGATGTTGGTGACGCCGTGCCTCTGCACCACCTCGAGCGCGGGCAGCGGCGAGAACTTCGGCAGCAGCACGCTCCGCGCGCCGGTGGCGATCGCCATCCCGAGCACGGCGTTGAGCGCGTAGACGTGGAACATCGGGAGGACGACGAGCACGGTGTCGTCGGCCGACATCGGCGCGGGGTCGAGGCTGCGCAGCGACGCGATGTTCGCGAGCAGCGCCCGGTGGCTGAGCATCGCGCCCTTGCTGGGGCCGCTCGTGCCCGACGTGAACAGCAGCACCGCCAGGGCCTCGGGATCGAAGTCGCCGAGCTCGGGGTGCGGCGCGTCGGCGCGGTGGCCCGCGCGCTCGATCGCGGTGAAGGCGTCGTCGCCGACCACCACGAGCTCGGTCGCTGTGCCCTCGCAGCCCTCGCCCGCGACCGCCTCGACGCTCTCGTCGGTCACGAGCATCCGGGCGCCGGAGCGGGTGACCAGGTCGCGCACCTCGTGCGCGGTGTACGCCGTGTTCAACGGCAGCACGACGATGCCGCAGCGAAGCGCCGCGAGGTAGGTCGCGACGAACTCGATGCGGTTGCCGAGCATGAGCGCGAGCCGGTCGCCGCGGTGCAGCCCGTGGCGCAGCAGCCCAGCGGCCATCGCGTCGACGGAGGCGTCCAGCGTGCGCCACGTGGTCTCGCGACCGGTCGGCGCGTCGACGAAGGCGACGGCGTCGGGCCGCTGCGCCGCGGTCGCGCGCAGCAGGTCGGCGAGGTTCGTCGCCGTGCTCTCGGTCACGTCCCGATCGTGTCACAGGCGCCCGGTGCCCGGCCTGCCGGACGAGCCACCTCGCACCCGGACGACCGTTCGCCGAGCGGTGCCAGGGCCTAGGCTCTCGACATGGTGTCGACCTCTCCGACCGCGCTGCTCCGTGCATCCCAGGTCGCCGGCGAGGCCTCGGCCGCCGCGGCCGAGGTGGCACCCCCGCGCACCATCGAGCCCGACCTCACCGGTGCCGCGTTCTTCGACGTCGACAACACCGTGATGCGTGGGGCGAGCGTCTTCCATCTGGCGCGCGGCCTTGCCCGTCGCAACTTCTTCACAGCGCGCGAGGTCGGCGACTTCGCGTGGAAGCAGGCGAAGTTCGTCGTCAACGGCGCCGAGGACCTCGAGGACATGGCATCGGCCACCGAGGCCGGGCTCGCGTTCGTGAAGGGCAAGCGGGTCGACGAGGTCGTGAGCCTCGGCGAGGAGATCTTCGACGAGCTGATGGCGCGGAAGCTCTGGCCGGGCACCCTCGCGCTCGCGCAGGGCCACCTCGACCGCGGCCAGCGCGTGTGGCTCGTGACCGCCACACCCGTCGAGCTGGCGTCGATCATCGCCAGCCGTCTCGGGCTCACCGGGGCGCTCGGCACGGTCAGCGAGATCGAGGACGGCGTCTACACCGGTCGCCTGGTCGGCGCGCCGCTGCACGGCAAGGCCAAGGCGGAGGCGGTGCGCGCCCTCGCCGAGCGCGAGGGCCTCGATCTCGTGCGCTGCACGGCGTACTCCGACTCCGCCAACGACGTACCGATGCTGTCGGTCGTCGGGCGCGCGGTGGCGGTGAATCCCGACGGCGCGCTGCGCAAGCACGCGCGCGCAGTGGGCTGGGAGATCCACGACTACCGCCGCGCGCGCATGAACCAGCGTTACTACGTGCCCGCGATGGTGGCCGGCGCGGCCGGCCTCGGCATCGGCATCGGCCTGGGCATCGCCGCCGCGAAGAACAAGCCCTGATGAGGTCGCCGTGCCGTCCGTGACCCTGCGCGAGATCACCGACGACAACCGCGGCGCCGTCCTCGCGCTGCGGGTGACCGACGAGCAGACCGAGTACGTCGCCGACGTCGCGCAGTCCTTCGCCGACGCTGTCGAGTACCCCGAGGCGAAGGCCTGGTACCGCGCGGTCTACGCCGATGAGGAGCTCGTCGGCTTCGTCATGATCAGCGACGGCATCACCGACCCGGACCCGACGCTGCTCGGCCCGTACTTCCTGTGGCGGCTGCTCATCGACCAGCGCCACCAGGGCAAGGGCTACGGCAGCGCGGCGATCGACAGAGTGGTCGAGCACGTGCGCAGCCGTCCCGACGGCGACGTGCTGCTCGTGTCCTGCCACGTCGGTCCGGCGACGCCGATCCCCTTCTACGAGCGCTACGGGTTCGTGCGCACCGGCGCGGTGCACGAGGGCGAGCCGGTTCTTGCACTCGACCTCGCGTCGCGCTGACGCGGGCACCTCGCACCGCTCGGCCCGAGCCGCTCCACCGAGCCGGAACCTGTACGGCGGCAGCGGATCTGCGGCGTACGCAGAGAGGCGTCACACGTTGCTGGCGGGGAGCGCGCGGGTCCTGCGGTCACGGTGGTGGTACGGCGATCACCAGGATCGCCCTCCACCCGAGGAGCGCACCATGACCACCACCCGCACGGGCCTGTCCCGCCTCCAGACCGCAGGGCTCATCACCGCGGGCGTCCTCGCCGGCGCCGTCGTCGCCGGCGGTGTCGCGAACGCGGCGACGACGACGCCCACACCCGCGACCAGCTCGAGCACGTCCAGCGGCACGACGGCCGACAGCACGTCCACCTTCGACCCGGGCGGTGCCACCCCGGTGCGCAGCGACGAGACGGCGGTGAGCTCCTCGGTCGCTGCGAAGCTCGAGGCGGCGGCGCTGGCGAAGGTGCCCGGCGCCACGGTGATCCGAGCCGAGACCGATGCCGGCGATGCGGCGTACGAGGTCCACCTGACGAAGTCCGACGGCACCCTCGTCACCGTGAAGTTCGACGAGTCCTACGCCGTCACCGCCGTCGAGGACGGGATGGGCGCGGGCGACCCCGCCCCGACCGTCACGAACGGGACGCCGCCGAGCGGTGCCCCGAGCGCACCGGCGAACGCGCCCACGGGCTCGAGCTCGACGACCACGGGCTAGACCATCACCACCGCGCCGCCGCGGCGGCCCGCCACGACGAGCGGGTCACCGCGGCGGTCGCTGCGCTCAGGTGACGACGAGCTCCTGCCACATGCCGTCGGCGTAGTGGTTGGCCATGTTGCAGAGCAGCTCGTAGCGTCCCGGCGCCAGGGTGAGCGTGACCCAGCCGGTGGTGCCGGCGTCGATGCCCTCGCCCGAGCCCTCGGCGCACGACGCAGACGCCTCGCCGAGGCTGCCGGACTCGTCGACCTTCCCGTCCTGGCCCGGTACGCGCTGGCCGGCCCGCTCCCCCGCGGCCAGCGGCAGCACGACGAGCTCGTGGGTGCGCCAGCCGTACGCGGTGGCGACGAAGGACACCTGGCCCGCGGGGACGCTCACCGTCGAGGCGCGCAGAGCCATCCTCGCGCCCAGGGGCGCCGGGTCGGCCGTCGAGCCCGACATCATGCCCATGTCCATCAGCGTCACCTGGACCGTCGTACCGGCCAGGGTCGGGACCGCGCAGGCGGTGGAGCCGGCGCGCGCGCCCCTCATGCCGCCCGACCCCGAACCCATCATCCCCGAGCCAGGGCCCGAGACCGGTGCCGTGGTCGTCGTGACGGAGCACCCAGCGAGGGCCAGAGCCATGGTCGCGAGGAGAGCCGTGCGCATGCGCCTACCCATGACTCGATGACAGCACCGGTCGCGCGCGGTGTCGCGACGGGAGAGCGTGGCGAGCGCCGACTCAGCGAGCTCTCAGCGTCAGTGCCAGGTACGCCGGTAGCGCAGCTGGACGACGCCGTTGGCGTAGGCCTGCGACGACTCCAGGGCGAGCGAGGTGAGGACGGGGATCTCGTGGAACAGACGGGATCCCGAGCCGAGGAGCACGGGCACCACGGTGAGGGTGAGGTCGTCGACAAGGCCGTCGACGAGGAAGTCGCTGATCAGCCGGCCGCCGTCGACGTAGACGCGGGTGAGCCCGGCCGCCTGCCACTCGGCCACCGCCTCGTTCGGCGTGCGCGACCAGAACTGCACGCCCTGGCGCGGAGCGGCGTCGCGGTGGGTGAACACGAACACCCTGCGGTCGCCGAAGGGCAGCGACGGCTCGTCGGCGATGAAGTCCCACGTGCCGCGGCCCATGGCGAGTCCGTCGACGCTCGCCATGAGGTCGTCGTAGCCGTAGTCCTCGCCCTCGAGCGCGGCGCGGGTGAACAGCCAGTCGAGCGAGCCGTCGCGGTCGGCGATGTAGCCGTCGACCGAGTGCGCGATGTAGACCGAGATGCGCGGTCGGTTCAGGGCCACGACGTCACGAGAAGACGGAGCGGCGCGACACGAGCAGCCGGTAGAGGGACTGCTGGATGGTCTCGCGCACCTGGTCGGTGATGTTGAAGACCAGCATCGGGTCGTCGGCGGCGTTCGGGGCCAGCTCGTCGGTGCGGATCGGCTCGCAGAACTCGATGATCCACTTGCTCGGCAGGGGGATCAGGCCGAGCGGACCGAGCCAGGGGAAGGTCGGCGTGATCGGGAAGTAGGGCAGGCCGAACAGCCGGGCGAGGGTCTTGGCGTTGGAGATCATCGGGTAGATCTCCTCCGCGCCGACGATCGCGGTCGGGACGATCGGCGTCTTGGTCTTGAGCGCCGTGGCGACGAAGCCGCCGCGGCCGAAGCGCTGCAGCTTGTAGCGCTCGGAGTAGTTCTTGCCGATGCCCTTGAAGCCCTCGGGCCAGACGCCGACGACCTCGCCGCTCGACAGCAGCCGCTCCGCGTCGGGGTTGCAGGCCAGGGTGTGCCCGGACTTGCGCGCGATCTCGCCCATGACCGGCGTCTGGAACACCAGGTTCGCGCCGAGCATCCGGAGGTTGCGGTGCGCCGGGTGGTGGTCGTGGAGCGCGAGCTGGGTCATCACCGAGTCGAGCGCGATCGTGCCGGAGTGGTTCGCGACCACGAGCGCTCCGCCCTCGGACGGCACGTTGTCGATGCCGCGCGTCTCGACGCGGAACCACTTCTCGTACAGCGGGCGCAGCGGCGCGAGCAGCACGCGGTCGGTGAGCTCGGGGTCGAACCCGAAGTCGTCGACCTGGTACTCCCCGGTGAAGCGCCGGCGCACGAAGTCCAGCCACTCGGCGAGGCCCGCGTCGAGTCGCGACGGCGCGCCGTCGATGTCGTGCTCGCCCTCGGCGATGAGCTCCATGGCGTCGGTGGCGGCGACGACGACGTCCTGGGTCGGCACCTTCACCTTGCGCGGGCGCGGCCCGGTGGCCCCGGCCTCGCGGGCGGCGCGCGACGCCGCCTTGCGCCCGGGGTCGTCCCCGCCGCTGATCGGGATGACGGTGGCGTCAGGCACGACCGGTCGCCTCCTCCCGCAGGCGCGCCGCAAGACGCGCCTCGGACAGCGTCGAGGTGCCGAGGGCGTGCGCGATCCCGCGCTCGATCGCCTCGGCCTGGTGCTTGGGCAGCTGGTGGTCGAGCCCGCGCTCGTGCACGAACTCGATGAACGCCTCGCGCGTCGTGTACGACGGCACGAAGCCGACCCGCTCGCGCAGCCGCGAGGTGTCCAGCCCGCGGCCGTAGGTGAGGAACTTGATCTGCTCGGGCGAGAAGTCGGCGAGCCCGGCCCGGCGGAACCAGCCGCCGACGAC
>DASSQW010000310.1:0-3209 GCA_035702165.1 Candidatus Nanopelagicales bacterium | reverse complement strand
CGACGCGGCGCCACCGCAGAGCGAGGCGACAGCAGCACCTGCCGAAGCTCCCGAACTCGCCGAGGCTCCAGAATCACCCGGGCCACCGACCTGGCCCGGAGGAGATGTCCGGCCGCCCTGGCGCGACCCCGCCATGCCCCCGTTCTGACTCCGGCCGGCGATGACGCACGCACGTTCCAGCCACAGGGATGCTCGCCAGGCAGAGCGCTAGAGCGAAGGCGTGGAGCCGGCGTGCCTGACCGACCTGGGATCGCCGAGCCGACCTCTCGGCCCGAGCTCACGGCTCGACAGGGTCCTCCCACCGCACGATGCGACAGCCGCGGATGTCGACAGGGCCGGCGACGAGCACGTGAGGAATGTGGACGAAGGTCAGAGGTTGGCGGCCCTCCTCACGCATCCGAGCCAGGTACTGGCGGTGCCGATCTGGAACATCCGTGAGGGGCGAGTAGCGGTCGGGGTCGAACTCCTCGAACTCGTCACCGGGCGGCTCGGCGGGGACCTCCTCGTACGGATAGCCATTGACCCAGGGGGTCCGCCACGAGTACCAAGCCGTCGGGTTGACCATGATGCGCGCCAACGGGATCTCGAACGCCAGCCCGATGCCCCAGCCCGTGGCCGACCGGGAGGTCGCCTCGACGCCGGCATCGTGCCGGGCGCGGAAGATCCGGTGCGGGTGGATCGACGAGCAGTGGACCGTATCCAGGAAGCCGCAGCCGAGCAGGGGAATCTGATAGTCCAGCACCGCTTCGCGGCCGACGTACTTGGCCCGCTGCGTCTCGTACAGGGCCGGATCCACGGACCGCAGCCGACCGAGCGGGACCACCGTGTGGCCCACCATCCGCTGAGGTACGCCGTGCCAGACGACGCTCACCGCTCCTCCCACCGACCGCGACGATCGAGGGCTCGTTCGACGCCTCGATCCATGGTCGATCCCGTCCCCGTGCACCGCGAGCGGCATCGTCACATCGGGCGCGGCGTGACGCGTGCGCTCAAGCGCGGTGCTCGGTCCAGGTGGCGCCGTCCCAGTAGCGCTGACCACCGGGGCGGTCGGGGTCGGGGTACCAGCCGGCCGGCGGAAGGACCTGCTGCGGCGGGGGCGCCGGTGCGGCGTAGGGCTGGGGCACGGGTTGCGCGGCGGGTGCGGCCGGAGCGGCGTACGGGTCCGCGTCGGTGGCCGGCTGCGAGGGTGCGCCGTACGCGTCGGCGACAGGGTAGGACTGCGTGGGGTAGCCGGCGGGCGGCGCCTGGGTCGTGGGATAGGGCGCGGGGTACGGCGCTGCGTAGCCGCCCGCGAGCGCGGCCTGCTGCTGCTTGCGCGACGACGAGCGCTGCACGCCGCCGACGATGAGCAGCACGACGCCGATGAGCGCGAGGAGGCCACCGAGGCCGACCAGCCCGATCCACGCGGCGGCCTTGCCGACCGACGACGTCGCGGGTGCGACCGAGACGAGCGAGCCCTGGGTGGCGATGGCGATCGTGTACGAGCCGGTCGTCGGCGGGTCGAACGTCGCGACCTCGGCGAAGAGCTGGTTGCCGCTGCCGACCGTGTTCACGCTGGATCCGGTGTCACGCACGTCGACCGGACCGGCGGGACCCGTGACGGTGATGTCGCCGATCTCGACGTTGCCGATCAGCGGGTCGTCGGAGCTGCCCGTGCCCGAGGAGGTCGCCTCGTAGACGGCGTACGTCGTCCCGGCGTCGAGCTGCTTGGTGACCTGGATGGGGCTGTTCTGCGGCTCGCCGATCTGGCTCAGCAGCGACGAGGCCGTGGTGGCGGTGCCCACGATGCCCGCGATGACGAGCAGCAGCCCGCCGACGAGAAGCACAGCGCCGGAGACGAGCAGGCCCTTGCCGCGCAGCGGGGGCACGGCGGGCGCGCCGGTGAGGTCGTAGGTCATCGGTCCTCCCAGGATCGCCGCCAGTCTTCCGTACGCCGCCGTGCCGGGAGGCCCACTCGCGGTCAGACGTCGACCAGCGCGTCGGCCAGCAGACCGGTCGCGGCGTCGGGATGGTCGTGCGCGAGGAGCCCTGCCGCGGCCATGACGTAGCGCCGGTCGACGGTGATGCGCGGGTGGCTGGGGACCTTCCAGCCGCCGGCGTGGTCGGTGGTCACCGGTGCGAGCATCCGCGCGAGGAGGTCGGGCGACGCATGCCGGAAGACCCCGCCGCTCGCGACCACGACCGAGACGTGCGAGAGGTCGCGGCCCGGCGCGCGTCCGTCCACCGTCTCGGCCGGCCGGGCGTGACGCCGCAGCGCGACAGTCAGCGCGAGCCGGGCCAGTCGCGCGTCCATCTCGCGGTCCGAGGCGGTCACCGGGAGCCAGCCCGGGTCGTCGTGACGCAACTGCGCGGCGGCGTCGATCTCGTCGTGCTCGACGCCCTCGACCAGCTTCTCGGCGAGAGCGGCGTCGGCGACACCCGTTGCGCTCCAGCGCATGCCGAGATCGCCCTCCACCGTCCGACCGCGCCACATCACCTCGACGACGTCGCGGTGCAGCTGCGACTCCTCGGCGTCGGGCGTCAGTGCGGAGTAGACGTCGGTGGTCGCACCGCCGACGTCCACCAGCAGCACGTCGCCGACGCCCGAGTCGGCGAGGTGCTCGACTCCTGCGAGGACGAGGTCGGGGGTCGCGCCGTGCACGAGGCGCGCGAACCGAGGCCCCTTCGTGAGCCCCTTCCCGCCGATCACGTGGTGGACGAACACGTCGCGGATCGCCGACCGCGCGGGGCGGGGGTCCAGGACGCCGATGCGCGGCAGCACGTTCGCGCAGGCCACGACCGTGCGTCTCTTCGCCTCCAGCAGCGCTACCACCTCGTGTCGCGCGTCGGAGTTGCCGGCCACGACGTACGGCACCCGCGGCCCGCCGGTCGCCAGCTTCCGCGCGTTGTGCAGGAGCACCTCGGAATCGCCGCCGTCGGTGCCGCCCACGAGGAGCACGACGTCGGGGCGCGCGACCTTCAGGCCAGCGATGCCGTCCCGGCCGAGCGGCCCGCTGGAGACGTGCACGACCTTGGCACCGGCCGAGAGTCCTACGCGCGCACCCGCTTCCGCTGTCACGACCCGCTCGTAACCCACGACGGCGAGCCGCAGTCCACCGCCCGCCGAGGAGCACACGCGCACCTCCGCCGGCTCGCCGCCCGCCTCCGCCACCACGCGCGCGACCGCGTCGTCGAGCCCGGTGAGGACGTCGAGCCCCGGACCCACCGTG
>DASSQW010000309.1:0-7293 GCA_035702165.1 Candidatus Nanopelagicales bacterium | reverse complement strand
AGGAGCAGGCGTGAACGACCAGGACGGCCCAGGCGCCCCTGAGCAGCACCCGGGGACCGCGAAGGCGGCCGAGGCGCTCGCGGAGCCCCAGCAGGCCCCTGACGGCCTCTCCGACGGCTCGGAGCCGGCCACCCCCTCCACCGGGGGCGCGGAGGACGTCGCGAGCGCTGCCGAGCCCGACGGGACCGACCTCTCCGACGAGGCGGACGACTCGCTGGGCGCCCCCTCGCTCGAGGCGGCCCTGGAGGCGGTCCTGCTCGTCACCGACCAGCCTCTCGACGTCGCGTCGCTGGCCGCGCTCGTGCGGCGGCCCGCCGCCGAGGTGGCCGCGTGCCTCCAGGGCCTCGTCGCCGACTACGCCTCTGCCGGAAGGGGTTTCGAGCTCCGTGAGGTGGCTGGGGGATGGCGCTTCTACACCCGCGCCGACTGCGCGGAGGTGGTCGAGCGCTATGTGCGCGACGGCCAGCAGGCCCGCTTGACCCAGGCAGCGCTCGAGACCCTCGCGGTGGTCGCCTACCGCCAACCGGTCGCCCGTGCGCGCATCTCGGCGGTCCGCGGGGTGAACGTCGACGGTGTCATCCGCACGCTCACCAGTCGTGGCCTCATCGCCGAGGCCGGCCACGAGGAGCACAGCGGCGCGATCCTCTACCGCACCACTGAACTGTTCCTGGAGCGTCTGGGTATCCGTGGTCTGGAGGATCTACCCCCCGTGGCAGACTATCTTCCTGACATCGAGTTGTTGGACGAGTTCATCGACAACACCTCAAGTGGAGATTGAGACATTCTGATGGCAAGTAACGACGAGTCCGGCACACGTCTCCAGAAGGTGCTCGCAGCGGCCGGGATCGGCAGCCGACGGGCCTGCGAGCAGCTCATCGACGAGGGGCGCGTCGAGGTCGACGGCCAGGTCGTCCTCGAGCAGGGGCGGCGGGTCGACCCGACGCGCTCGGTGATCAAGGTCGACGGGATGCGCATCCCGACGGCTCCCGGGCACGTCGTCCTCGCACTCAACAAGCCGCGCGGGGTCCATTCCACGATGAGCGACGACCGAGGCCGGCCGTGTGTGGGGGACTATCTGCGGGGACGCAAGGAGCGCCTCTTCCACGTCGGCCGCCTCGACGCCGACACCGAGGGTCTGCTCCTGCTCACCAACGACGGCGAGCTCGCCCAGCGGTTGTCGCACCCCTCGCACGGAGTCACCAAGACCTACCTGGCCCAGGTGCGGGGGACCATCCCGCGCGACCTCGGACGGCGCCTGCGCGAGGGTGTCGAGCTCGAGGACGGCATCGTCCGCGTCGACCGGTTCAAGGTGGTCACCTCGGCACCGGGACGCGCGCTGGTGGAGGTCGTCCTGCACGAGGGCCGTAAGCACGTCGTGCGACGGCTGCTGGCCGAGGTCGGTCACCCCGTCGAGGGGCTGGTCCGGGTGAAGGTCGGACCGATCGGCTTGGGCGACCTGCGCTCGGGGAAGGTGCGCACGCTGTCGATCCAGGAGGTCGGCGAGCTGTACGCCGCTGTCGGTCTCTGACCGCGGCATGGCGCCTCGGCGCTAAGTCGACTCCGCGACAAAGAGTCCTACCGATGAATGCCCGGCGACGCCGGAGTCGTCTGAACATCGTTTTGTCGACGTTCCCGCACCTCCGGAACTGAGGCTCGTGAAGTCGACAAAGCGTCACTCCGGCAAGCGCGTCCCGGTACGACGACGCGCATCGGTGCAGGTCAGCGGCGAATGAGCCCTCATCGCGTCTCTGCGACTGGTTGCTAGGCGAGAGGCCGCCGTCGCCGGCGGACATCAGGGGAGCTCGTGGCACGGACGGCCTTCCGTGCCACCTGTGGACTGACTCGTCGCCAGGTCGGGGGAGCGACGAAGCGTGCAAGCGGTTCGTCGCTAACGCTCTTCAGCAATCTAACCATGAGTCGATAAATGTAGGTATTTATGTAGGGCTTGGACCACGTCGCGACACATCGGTGAGTCGGTAGGGCGAGACATCGCGCAATCGCTAGGCTGACGGCCGAGGTGAAGGGAGAGCCCCAGGTGGCAGTACGTGCGATCCGTGGAGCGACCCGGCTCTCGGTCGACGACCCGGTCGAGATGTCGGAGGCCGTGGTCGAGCTGGTGTCGGCGATGCTGGAGCGCAACTCCGTGGACCGGGCCGACCTCATCTCCGCACTGTTCACCGCGACGCCCGACCTGGTGAGCATGTTCCCCGCCGCGGCCGCCCGCGGCCTCGGGCTCGGCGACGTCCCGCTCATGTGCGCCCAGGAGATCGCCGTCGCTGGTGCCCTGACCCGGGTGGTCCGAGTGATGGCCCACGTCGAGACCTCCCGCAGCCGGGCCGAGATGGTCCACGTCTACCTGCGCGGCGCCGAGGTGCTCCGCCAGGACCTGGCGCAGTGACGCCCGAGTCCGGGCCGGGCCCGTCCTCCGTCCTGATCATCGGGTCCGGGCTCATCGGCGCCTCGATCGGTCTGGGCCTGCGCCGGCGGGGGACCAGGGTCTGGCTGCAGGACGACGACCCGACCGCTGTGGAGGTCGCTCGTAGCCGCGGAGCGGGGGAGCCGGGGCCTCCGGACGAGGCTCCGGACCTGGTGGTGGTGGCCGTCCCACCCACGTCGGCGCCGACGGTCGTCATGGACGCGCTTCGGACGTATGTCACGTCGACAGTGAGTGATGTTGCGTCGACCAAGGCTCACCTTCAGGCTGAGATCGAGAGCAGTGGGTCCGATATAACCCGATTCGTTCCCGGGCATCCGTTGGCCGGACGGGAGATCTCCGGTCCGGGCGCCGCGCGAGCAGATCTGTTCGCCGACCGGGTCTGGGCGCTGACCCCGTCCCCTCGCACGGACCCCGCCCGCACGGCCGCGGTCGCGGCCATGGCGACCAACCTCGGCGCGGTCGTGGTGCAGACGTCGCCGGAGGCCCACGACCGCGCCGTGGCGCTCACCTCGCACACGCCTCAGGTGGTCTCCTCCCTCGTCGCCGCGGGGCTCGCGCCGCTCGACGAGTCCGACGTCCGGCTCTCCGGGCAGGGGCTGCGCGACGTCACGCGGCTGGCCAGCAGCGACCCTGCACTGTGGACCGAGATCCTCAGCAGCAACGCCGGGCCGGTGGCCGACGCCCTCGACGGCCTCCTGGTGAGGCTCGCTGCGGTGCGGGACGGGCTGCGCGACGGGCGGCCCGACGACGTGCGGGCGGCGCTCGCCGCCGGGGTCGCCGGGGCCAGCCACGTCCCGGGCAAGCACGGCAGCCAGCCGGTGCCCTACGCCGTCGTCCCCGTGGTCATCGCCGACCGACCGGGGGAGCTCGGCCGGCTGTTCGCCGCTGTGGGCGCCACGGGGGTCAACCTCGAGGACGTCCGGATCGAGCACGCCCAGGGCCGCCCGACCGGCATCGTCGAGCTGGAGGTGCGCCCGGATCGGGCGCAGACCCTCGCAGAAGGCCTGCGCGAGGCGGGCTACGAGGTCCGCGACTAGACGACCGGGCGCGGTTGTGCGCCGGCTCCCGACCCGACGATCTCTCGCGTTGACGTCGTAGCGATCTGCCGCTTTATCGATTTCAAAGCCGAGACACCAGGACTGTCAAGAAATGTCGACTCGGCGCTATCTCGATCTGTCCGACGCTGTGACCTGCACCGACGTGCGATCGACATGCCCGCGTCCCGGACGGATAGGGTCGGGACGCGGGCGGTCGCTCGTCCGGGATCCCAGCTCCAGGAGGTCGCTCGTGAGCGCCGCACGTCCGGTCGTCGCCGTCGACGGCCCCTCGGGGTCGGGCAAGTCCAGCGTCTCGCGAGGCGTCGCTCGGGCCCTCGGGCTGCGCTACCTCGACACCGGCGCCATGTACCGCGCACTGACCTGGGCGGTCCTCCGCGACGGCGTCGACCTCGCCGACGCCGACGCGGTGGGCGCCACCGCGCGGGCCGCGGTCCTGGACTTCTCGACCGACCCGGACGAGTCGCAGATCAGCGTCGACGGCACCGACGTGTCGCGGGCCATCCGGGAGGAGGCGGTCACCTCGGCGGTCTCGGCGGTCGCGGCGGTCCCGGCCGCGCGCGCCGTGCTCGTCGAGCGCCAGCGCCAGGCGGTCCGTGACGCTGACGCCGCCGCTCGCGGGATCGTCGTCGAGGGCCGCGACATCGGTTCGGTGGTGCTGCCCGATGCCGACCTCAAGGTCTGGCTCGTGGCCGACCCCGCTGTGCGTGCCGCCCGTCGGGCCGCCGAGGACGCCGCGGCCGGGCGCCTGACCCACGTCCACGCCGCCGGCGAGATCGCGGCGGTAGCCGAGGACCTGGCCCGCCGCGACCAGGCCGACGCGTCGCGCGCCGCCTCGCCGACGACCCAGGCCGACGATGCCGTCGTCGTCGACGCCACGCATCTGGGCCTGGCCGAGGTCGTCGCCGCCGTCGTGGCGCTGGTCGAGGAGCGGTGCCGGGCGTGACTCGCGACACCCCGCCCGCGCGACGGGGCGGCGCGCGGCCGCCGGCGCTGGCACCATCGGAGCAGCACGCGGAGCCGACATCGGTCTCCGCGCCCGTCCCCGGACCGCGCAGCGCGGTGCCCGGCCGTGCGACGACCCGGAGCAGCGCGTGAGCAGCCACGACCCCGAGCGCGACCCGCGCCTCGACCCCGACCTGGCCGATGGCGTCGACGGCTACGACGACGACGCCAGCGCCTGGGACGACGACGAGGTGGTCGAGGTCGACGCCCGCGACGACGACGCGGCCGGCCCGGACCTCGGCGACCTCGGCGACGACGAGGAGCTCGACCCGGCGACGCTGGCGGCGTTCGGTTTCGACGTCGAGGACCTGGCTGTGTTCGACGACGAGGACGACGAGCTGCTCCCCGTCGTCGCGATCGTCGGACGGCCCAACGTCGGCAAGTCGACCCTGGTGAACCGCGTGCTCGGGCGTCGCGAGGCTGTGGTCGAGGACGTCCCCGGTGTCACGCGGGACCGCGTCACCTACGAGGGCGACTGGTCCGGGCACCGCTTCCTCATGGTCGACACCGGCGGGTGGGAGCGAGAGGCCAAGGGGATGGCGGCGCAGGTGGCGGCCCAGGCCGAGCGCGCCATGTTCGAGGCCGACGTCATCCTGTTCGTCCTCGATGCGACCGTCGGGGCGACGGACGCCGACGAGGACGTCGTGCGCCTCCTGCGCAAGACCAAGAAGCCGGTCGTGCTCGTCGCCAACAAGGTCGACGACGCTCGCGGGGACGCGGACGCCGCGATGCTGTGGTCGTTGGGCCTCGGAGAGCCGTACGGCGTCTCCTCGCTGCACGGGCGCGGCTTCGGCGAGCTGCTCGACGCGGTCGTCGCCGCCCTGCCCGAGGAAGGGTCGCGCGCCGCGCAGCCGAGCGGCCCGCGGCGAGTCGCGCTGCTCGGCAAGCCGAACGTCGGCAAGTCCAGCCTGCTCAACAAGCTCGCGGGGGAGAACCGGGTCGTCGTCGACTCCGTCGCCGGCACCACGGTCGACCCGGTCGACGAGCTGGTCGAGATCGCAGGCACAACTTGGCGTTTCGTCGACACGGCAGGTATCCGCAAGCGCGTGAACGAGGCCAGCGGGCACGAGTACTACGCCTCGCTGCGCACGAGGGCTGCGCTCGACAAGGCCGAGGTCGCGGTGGTGCTGCTCGAGTCGCACGAGCCGCTCGCCGAGCAGGACACCCGGATCCTCTCGATGGTCGTGGAGTCGGGTCGTGCGCTGGTGCTCGCGTACAACAAGTGGGACCTCATGGACGACGAGCGCCGCCGCTACCTCGAGCGCGAGATCGAGCGCGACCTGCACCAGGTGTCGTGGGCGCCGCGCGTGAACCTCAGCGCGCGCACCGGCCGCCACACTGACAAGCTCGTGCCCGCGCTGGAGACCGCGCTGGAGGGCTGGGAGTCGCGCGTCCCCACCTCGAGGCTCAACGCGTTCCTCGCCTCGCTCGTCGCGTCGCACCCGCACCCGGTCCGCGGCGGCAAGCAGCCGCGCATCCTCTTCGGCACGCAGGCCACGACGCGCCCGCCGACGTTCGTGCTCTTCACGTCCGGGTTCCTCGAGGCCGGTTACCGCCGCTTCGTCGAGCGGCGGCTGCGCGAGGAGTTCGGCTTCGCCGGTACGCCGATCCGCATCCAGCTCCGCGTGCGCACCAAGCGCCAGCGCCGCTAGCGCGTCGTCACGAGGCTGCGGCGCCTCCGTCGACTGCGAGCACCGCTCCGGTCGTGTAGGACGCGTCGTCACTGAGCAGGTGCACGCACGCCCGGGCCACCTCGTCGGGCTCGCCGAGCCGGTGCAACGGCAGCGCGTCCAACGTCGCGCGTGCGGCCTCCACGTCGTCGGTCAACCTCAGCATCGGCGTACGGATCACACCGGGGCTCACTGCGTTCACGCGGATGCCGACGTCGGCGAGCTCCACGGCGAGCTGGTGGGTCAGCGAGACGATGGCGCCCTTGCTCGCGGCGTAGTGCGCGCCCGGCTCGCGCAGCCCGCCGCGCTCGCTCGCGATCGACGAGAGCAGCACGACCGAGCCTGCTGTGCCGGACCCGCGCAGGCCTCGAGCCATCTCGCGCACGGCGAGGAACGACCCGAGGACGTTCACCCGCATGATCAGGTCGAACCGTGCGGCCTCGAGCTCCAGCGCGGGTACGACGTCATAGACGCCGGCTGCGCAGACGAGCCCGTCGACCGGTCCGCCCAGGACCTCTGCCGCCCGTACGACGGCAGCGGCGAGCGCGTCCTCGTCCGTGACGTCGCACGCCACGGTGCTCACGGGGCCCAGCGACGCGGTCGAGGCGAGCGCAACCTCGTCGCGGTCGACGGCGACGACGGCGGCGCCGGAAGCGATGGCGGCGAGGCACGTCGCGCGGCCGATGCCAGATCCGCCGCCCGTGACGAGCACGCGACGACCGGAGAGTTCGCTCATGCGACGCGCTCCGCCACCTCGACGGCGGTCGACATGCGGATGCCGGGCTGCTCACGAACCCAGAGCAGGAACGACTCGAGCATGCGCACCCGACCGGGGCGGCCGATGATCTGCGGATGCATCGTGAGCATCGCGAGGCCGCCGAGCGCCGCGATGCCGGCGACCTCCTCCTCCCAGATCGCCCGTACCTCCGCGGAGGACCGCACCGTCTTGTTCCACGAGCGCAGGTCGAACCAGAAGTGCGGGGCATCGTCCAGCGTCCAGTGCACGGGCAGCTCGACGATGTCGTGGCCGGCGTGGCGGTACGGACGGATGTCGTCCATCAGGTTGGAGGAGTAGGCGAATCCGTGCCCCTCGAGCAACGACAGCGTCAGCGGCGAGAGCTCCCAC
>DASSQW010000308.1:0-2491 GCA_035702165.1 Candidatus Nanopelagicales bacterium | reverse complement strand
GATCGGATGCCAGCGCGCGGGCCCGGGCCACGCGCTGAGCCTGCCCGCCGGAGATCTGCGACGGACGGCGGTCCGCGAGCTCCTCGAGCCCGAGCCGCGCGATCCAGCCCCGAGCGTCCGCGCGCGCCCGGGTGCGGGAGCGGCCGAGGGTGCTCGGTCCGAACGCGACGTTGTCGAGCACGGAGAGGTGGGGGAAGAGCCGGTAGTCTTGGAACACCACGCCCACGCGGCGCTGCGCGACGTCGACCCACGCGTCGGAGGCGGGATGGTCGACGACGACGCCGTCGAGCTCGATGAGGCCCGTGTCGATCGGGACCAGGCCGCAGACGGTGCGCAGCAGCGTCGACTTGCCCGCCCCGTTGGGACCGAGCACGGCCACGACCTCGCCCGGCGAGACCGCGAGGTCGACGTCGAGCCGGAAGCTGCCGCGGGCGACGCCGACCTTCGCGGCCAGCCCGCGCGTCACGCCGTCGCCCCGGCGCGCAGCCAGCGGTCGCGCAGCGCGACGAGCACGATCACCGAGACCGCGAGCAGCACCAGGCTGAGCGCGACCGCCTCGGCCGGATCGCCCTCGAGCCCGACGTAGACCGCGAGCGGCAAGGTCTGCGTGACGCCGGGGAGGTTGCCGGCGAAGGTGATGGTGGCGCCGAACTCGCCGAGCGCGCGGGCGAAGGTGAGGACAGCGCCGGCGACGAGCGAGGGCAGCACGAGCGGCAGGGTCACCCGGCGGAAGATCGTGAACCGCCCCGCGCCGAGCGTGGCCGCGGCGTCCTCGAGGCCGGTGTCCATGGACCGCAGCGCACCCTCGACGGTGATGACGAGGAAGGGCATCGCGACGAACGTCTCCGCGACGACCACGCCGGCGGTCGTGAACGGCAGCGTGATGCCGCAGCACGAGTCGAGGTACTGACCGACGAAGCCCCGGCGGCCGAAGGCCAGCAGCAGCGCGATGCCTCCGACGACCGGTGGCAGTACGAGGGGCACGGTGACCAGTGCACGCGCGAAGCGCCGGCCGGGGAACTCCGCGCGGGCGAGCAGCCAGGCGAGCGGTACGCCGAGCACGAAGGCCAGCGCGGTCGCCGAGGTCGCGGTGACGAGCGAGAGCCGCAGCGCCTGCAGGCTCGTCGGCGTCGTGAGGATCTCCCAGAGCCGTCCCCAGGGTGCTCGGAGGAGCAGGCCGAGGAGCGGCAGCGCGAGGAAGAGCAGCGCCAGCGCGGCAGGGACGGCGACGGGCCAGGGCGGCACCGTCGCGGCCCGGCCGCGCCGGCGGGTCACGGAGCCGCGAACCCGGCGTCGGCGAGCACCTTCTGGCCTTCGACGGAGAGCACGTAGGCCATGAACGCGGCTGCGGTGACGGGGTTCGTGCTGGCCTTGATCGTCGCGATCGGGTACGTCGTGGTGACGTTCTGGTCGTTCGGGATCTGGACGCCGACGACCTTGTCGCCGGCCGCCTTCACGTCGGTGACGTAGACGATGCCGGCGTCGGCCTCGCCGAGCTCGACCTTGGCGAGCACCGACTTCACGTCCACCTCCTCGCTGACCGGTGCGACGGTGAGCTTGTTCTGCGCGAAGAGCGTCGCCGCCGCCGCTCCGCACGGTACGTCCTTCTGGCAGACCACTGTCTTCACCGACGCGCTGGCGAGGTCGGCGAGCGCGGCCACCGGCACCTTCTGCGGGTTCGGCGTCGCGATCTCCATCGTGTTCACGGCGAACGTGGTCGGGTCGCCCGCGTCACCGGCATCCGTGACCGTGGTCATGGTCTTGGTCGAGGCCGAGGCGAACACGTCGGCGGGTGCGCCCTGTGTGATCTGGGTGGCGAGGGTGCTGCTCGCGCCGAAGTCGAACGTCACGCTGGTGCCGGGGTTCGCCGCCTCGAAGGCCTTCCCGATCGCGGTGAACGACTCCTTGAGCGACGACGCCGCGAACACGGTGATCGAGCCGGTGACGCTGCTGCTCGAAGACGGGCTCGACGACGTCGACGTCGACGAGCCCGACGACGACCCGCACGCGGCGAGCGTCAGAGCGGTGGCTGCGACCACGGCGGAGAGGGCGGGGCGGATACGGCGCATGCGGCTCTCCTGGGGCGAGGGAGACGCAGTCGCGGCATCGAGCGACGTCAGCTGCCGCGGCTGCGTCGAGGCAACGAGGATACGACGGATCCTCGGTCCGGTCACCCCGTTCGCCCCGCTCCTGCGGCCGAGAGCCGCCGTCCTGGCCGCAGGCGCGTCCCGGAGGGCTAGCCTGGCGCCTCCTCGTGGGGGTCCCTGGTTCTCGGGATCCGCGTCATTCGGCGGTGGCGAAGTCGACCTCCTCGGTCGTGACGGTGCCGGCCGCACGCCCCGGTGCGCGGTGCCCGGACCAGTAGAGGTTGGTGTGCGCGATCACGAGGTCGGGCGACGGCGCGCCCCACTCCGAGAGGTCCTCGGTCGTGTGGGCGTCGGAGACCAGCGTCGCGTCGTAGCCGCGCGCGATGGCGCCGTGCAGGGTGGAG
>DASSQW010000307.1:0-2026 GCA_035702165.1 Candidatus Nanopelagicales bacterium | reverse complement strand
GAGGAGCTCGGCTTCGAGGTGCATCCGGGCAGCAACGTGCTCGAGCTGCGCCTGCCGGGGTTCGACAAGGCGGGGGCGGTGCGCCGCCTCGTCGACGGCCGATCGGCCGCCCTGTACCTCGGTGACGACCTGGGCGACCTGCCGGCGTTCGCGGCGATCCGCGAGCTGCGCGCGTCCGGGCGGACGGCCTACAGCGTCGGCGTCCGCTCCTCCGACGTAGCCGAGCTCGCGGGCGCGGCCGACGTCGAGGTCGACGATCCCGCCGCCGCCGTCGCGCTGCTCGCCGAACTGGCCGGCTGAGCAGGCGACGCCCGGCCCGGGCCCCGAGCCGAGCTAGCCGCCGAGCGCGTCGACCGCGTCGAGCTGGGCCCGGAACCAGTCGGTCGGCGGCAGCCTGACCGCGGCGGCGCGCATCCGTTCGGCCCGCTCGGCCCGCTCGTCCGCGGGCAGCTGGAGGGCCCGGTGCAGCGCGTCGGCCGACCCGACGACGTCGAACGGGTTGACGATCAGCGCGTCGTGTCCGAGCGCCTCGGCGGCCCCCGCCTCACGCGAGAGCACCACGGCCGGGTCGCGCTCGGAGAGCACCAGCCCTTCCAGGACGACGAGGTTCATGCCGTCGCGCACCGAGTTGACGAACACGACGTCGCTGCGACGCAGCACCGCCAGCGCGGCCGGGTAGTCGTCGCTGATCTCGAAGATCAACGGCGTCCACTCGTCGGTGCCGAACTCGTCCTCGATCTCGCCGGCCAACCGCTCGATGCGCGCGGTGTACTCGCGGTAGGCCGGCAGGTCCTCGCGCGAGGGGTTGTTGAACACGGCGTGGACGACCCGGCCCTGCCACTCCGGATGCCGGCGCAGCAGCTCGCGGTAGGCCAGCAGTCCGCGGAACACGTTCTTCGACAGCTCGGTGCGGTCGACCCGCCCGATCAGCAGCCGGTCGCCGACCACGCCGTCGAGCACCCGCAGGGCGCTGTCGACGCTGCGGCGGCGGCCCAGCTTGTGCAGCTCGTCCGCGTCGACGCCCAGCGGGAAGACTTGCACGCCCTGCGGCTCGACGCCGGCGATGTCCCGCGCGCAGTGGCGGAACAGCTCGGCCCAACGTTCGGTGTGGAAGCCGAGCACGTCGGCGCCGAGCATGCCGTCGATGAGCGCGGCGGCGACGTCGTCCGGCAGTGCCGAGAAGTAGTCGGCGTTGATCCACGGCGTGTGGGTGAAGTGCCCGATACGCAGGTCGGGGCGCAGGTCGCGCAGCAGCTTGGGCACGAGGAACAGGTGGTAGTCCTGCACCATGACGGCCGCGTTGGGCGCCGCCTGATCGGCCAGCGAACGGGCGAACGCCTCGTTGTAGCGCTGGTAGCTCGCCCACTGCCGGCGCCAGGCCGCGTCGAAGATCGGCTGGGTGGGCAGGTCGTACAGCTGGTGCAGGACGAACCACAGCGTCGAGTTGGCCACGCCGTTGTACGCGTTGCGGAAGGTCTGCGCGTCGACCGGCAGCATGCTGACCTCGAAGTCGCCGTGCATCGCCTCGGCGACCTGGGGCAGCTCGGAGATGCGGCCGTCCGGCGCCTGCCGGGCCAGCGTGCGCTCGCGGTCGTTCATGGCCGCGCAGACCCAGACCGCGTTCGGGGTCGTCGACAGGGCCGCCTGCATGCCGCTGACCAGGCCGCCACCGCCGCGGCGGACCTCGTCCTCCCCGCTGCCGGTGTCCTCGGCGGCGACGACGGTGAGGGGGCCGCGGTTGGAGGCGACGAGGAGCGGGGCACGTCCGGAATCGGTCACGGCTCCTTCCTACCCAGCGGCTAGCTCTCCACGCGCAACAGGTCGAGCGCGTGCTGCAGATCGGGCGGGAACGGCGAGCTCACTCGCAGCTCGGCGCCGGTCGACGGGTGCTCGAAGGCCAGCTCCCGCGCGTGCAGCCACTGACGGGTCAGGCCGAGCCGCTTGGCCAGCACCGGGTCGGCGCCGTAGGTCAGGTCCCCGACGCATGGATGCCGGATCGCGGCCAGGTGCACCCGGAGCTGGTGGG
>DASSQW010000306.1:0-5598 GCA_035702165.1 Candidatus Nanopelagicales bacterium | reverse complement strand
ACGGATGCGCGCCGCCACGCTGCTCACGCCGATGGACGACCGCGGCGGCACCGCCGACGTGGTCCGGGCGCTGTCCAAGCTGCCGGGCACGTCGCTCGGGATCCTGACGTCGGGCGACGACGAGGCGGAGCGCCGGCGCCTGCATCTGCTGGCCCGTCAGCTCCACGTCGACGATCGCGTGCACTGGGTCCCGGGCGAGGACCGCGTCGACGTGCTGCGTGCCGTCGAAGGCGCCGACGTCCTGGTGCACGTGCCCCACGAACGGCTCGAGCTCGCCCCCGTCGTCGCGGCCATGAGCGTCACGACTGCGGTCGTCGTCACCGACCTGCCCGACGCCGACGGCGTCGTCGTCAACGGGTGTACGGGATTGCGCGTTCCGCCTGCGGAGCCGCACGGGCTGGCGCTGCGGCTGTCGATCCTCTCCGCCGACCCGTCGATGCGCGACGAGGTGTCGCTCGCGGCGCGGCGCTTCGTGCGCGACGAGCTCGCGCCGTCGATCACCGCCGCGTCGGTGCTGGAGTCCTACGCGCGCGTCGTGGGCCTGCGCGAGTCGGCGTGATGACCGTGTTCGATGCGATGAACGAGGGGTAGGCGTCCGATCGTGACAGCGACCCACGACCTGCAGCCGGTGGGGCGGTTCTCCTACGAGGACCACAGCATCGACGCGCGCCCCGGACGGTGGCGGCGCGAGCTGCGTCCCGTGCTGCGTGGCTATGTCGGCCGAGCGCTGGCCGACGACGTGCTGCTGGCCGCGAGCGAGTTCGTGTCGAACGGCATCGAGCACGGCGGCGGCGTGACGAGGCTTCGCATCGTCGGTGCCGGCGGCTCGGTCTCGGTGGAGGTCGAGGACCGGTTGCCGGTCATGGTGCCGCGCGACGCTCCGCGTCCCGAGCGCGGACGGGGTCTGAGCATCGCCGAAGCCGTCGCCGACGCATGGGGCTGGTACGAGACCACGAACGGCAAGGTCGTGTGGGCACGCTTCGACCGGCGCGAGCCGGTCACGTCCACGGAGTCGCATGGAAGGAGGGCCGGCTGATGGCGCCCATGCCTGTGAGGATCGCGGTGGTCGCTGCCGGCGACGGCAAGGAACCGCTGGAGATCCTTCTGCGGCAGCAGGAAACGCAGGGCCTACACGTCGTGGACGACTCGGACGATGCCGATGTCGTGCACCTGGTCGGATGGTCCCCCTCGCGCGGCCGCGTCGTGCATCACCGCCCGACCGTGCTGTCGCCGCCGCGGCTGGAGGGCGTGCTGTCAGCCGAGCGCCAGCGCCAGCTGCTCGAGGCAGATGCCGTCGTCGTGCACACGAGCCAGCAGCGCGACGTCGCGCACGCCCTCGGCGTCCCGTGGTACCGCCTCTTCGTCGTGCCGGAGACCGTCGACGTCGAGGTGTTCCGGCGCAAGGGAGATGCAGCACGGCGTACCGAGCGCTGTCGTATCGTGCTCGAGGCCACCGGCCCGGGCGACGGTGTCGCGTCCGCGCTCGCGGCGCTCGCCACCTGGGAGGTCGCCGAAGCAGTGGTGCTCTCCTCGAGCCGGCTGCCCACGCTGCGACGAGACGCGCGCAAGCTCGGTCTCGGGAGGCGCTTCGTCGCCGTCACGCCCAAGGACGACGAAGAACGTGCGTGGTGGATCCGTTCTGCGCATGCGGTCGTCGCCGTCCCCGAGAAGCCGACCTCGTCGCGCCTCGCGCTCGAAGCGATGGGCTGCGGCGTACCCGTCGTCGCGACCTCGGTGGACCTGCTCGAGGACGTCGTCGTGCACGGCGTCACCGGGCTGCACGTGCCGCCAGGCGACCCCAAGTCGCTCGTCCACGCCGTGCGGTCGATCGTCACGGATCCGTTCCGCCTGGAGGCTTTCGGGATGGCGGCCTCCGACCGTGCCGGCACGCGCTACGCGCCGCTGCGCGTGGGCCGCGACCTGCTCGCCGTCTACCGCAGGGTGCTGGCCGGACGCCCTGGCCAGGAGCCCGACGTGATCGCCGACGACGCTGCGGAGCTGCCGGACGCTGTTGCCGGCTGAGCCGTCACGACCAAGCCTGGAGGACCGCTGTGACCCTTCCGCCTGAGCCCGAGATCCCGCGCCCGCCCGTCGAGCCTGGCCCCGACATCCCGTCGCCGTCGGTTCCCGAGCCGCCCGAGCCCGCCCCTGGTCCGCCGCCCGCTCCGCCGTTCCACCCGCCCGCACCGGAGCCGCCCGACCCGTCGATGGTCGAGGTTTCGTAAGGGTTCCTCCGGGTAGTCGCGGGCCTCACCCGTTTGACACGAGCGAGAGGAGCGGCGCATGTCCGCCGAAGACAAGATCAAGAACATGGGCGAGAAGGCCGAAGGCGAGATCAAGAAGGTCGCCGGCGAGCTGACCGACAACGACCGCCTCAAGGCCGAGGGCGAGATGGACAAGGCCAAGGGCGACCTCAAGCAGAGCGGCGAGAAGCTCAAGGACGCCGTCACCGAGTGACGTCGTGCTCCGCGAGGCCTGGGGCGGTCTGATCGATCGCTCCCCTCGATGGTTCCTCGACCTGAGGGACGACCACCCGCCGCGGTGGACCATCGTCAGCACCAGCAGAAGGGACATCCCTGTGTCCAGCCACCAGCACTCCGTCGTGGTCGACCGCCCCGTGCGGACGGTCTACGACCAGTGGACCCAGTTCGAGCAGTACCCCGACTTCATGGACAACGTGGAGCTCGTGAAGCAGCTCGGCGACACGATGACGCACTGGAAGGTGAAGGTCGGCGGCGTGGTCCGTGAGTACGACGCCGCCATCACCGAGCAGCGCCCGGACGAGATCATCTCCTGGCACAGCGTCGCCGGTCCCGAGCAGGGCGGCATGGTCACTTTTGACCCGCTCGAGCCCGAGCGCACGCGAGTGACGCTTCGCCTGGACTTCGAGCCCGAGGGTTTCACCGAGAACCTCGGTGACGCCGTCGGCGTCGTGTCCTCGAGCGTCGAGCACTCCCTCGAGCGGTTCAAGGACTTCATCGAGGAGCGCGGCGCTGCCACCGGCTCGTGGCGCGGCACGGTCGCGGACGGAGTCGCCGACGACGGCGTGCCCGGTCCGACGAGCGGCATGGGTATCACCGGCAACGGATCGACCGGGACCACGTGGTCCGACGGTCCGCGTACGACGGAGCCGCGTGAGCTCGGTGACATGGACCTCTGATCCCGAATCGGGGATCGCGTCGCCGGAGGTACGCATCCTGCGACCTCGGGGGGAGCTCGACATAGCGACGGTCGACGAGTTCGACCGTGCGCTGCGAGAGGTTCCACCCACGTCGCATCTCGTGATCGACCTCGCCGAGGTCACGTTCGTGGACTCGGTGACGCTGAGCCGGCTCGTGCGGGCAGCACGCCTGCACGAGTCGGCCGGCACCGCCGTCGTCCTGGCCGGCGCTGCCGGGATCGTCTCCCGCGTGCTGTCGATCACCCAGCTCGACGTCGTGCTGCGCTGCACGACGACGGTCCCCGAGGCCGAGGCACTCCTCGCCTCCCACCATCACGACGGCTGACGCTTCCACGCGTCGGCCGTACACCTGGAGGAACACATGGATGCCATCACGATGCTGCGCCAGCAGCACCGCGAGGTCGAGAAGCTCTTCAAGGCCGTCGACAAGGGCGACCTCTCGGTCGTTCCCGAGATCTGTGCCGCTCTCACCGAGCACGCGCGCATCGAGGAGGACGTCTTCTACCCCGCAGTGCGGGCCGAGGCTCCCGACGAGCTGTCGATCATCCTCGAGTCCTACGAGGAGCACCTCATCGTCAAGCGGCTCATCTCCGAGCTCGAGTCGATGAGCTCGGGCGACGAGACGTACCAGGCGAAGGCGACCGTGCTGTCGGAGAACGTCCGGCACCACGTGAAGGAGGAGGAGGACGAGCTCTTCCCCGCGGTGCGCAGCGCGCTGGGCCGCAAGCGTCTTACCGAGCTCGCCGAGGAGATGCAGCAGGACAAGGCCGCGGCCTGAGTCCGCCCCGAATCGCCCGAGATCCCTTGTAGGGCTTGGGAGCGGGGCATCCCGCGATCGCGTTTCGCGCAAGGGTCGTGGGGTAGCGGGCAGAGGTCACTGCTGGTTGCGGGCCGCTCGGGTCCGCGGAGAAGGAGCACACCATGGGAATCGGGTTCAGCATCCTGCTGCTCGCTCTCGGTGCCATCCTCGCTTTCGCCGTCCAGGCGACGACGGTGATGGGGGTGAGCGTGCAGGTGGTCGGCTACATCCTCATGGCGGCTGGCGCCATCGGTCTGATCTGGTCGCTCATCATCATGTCGATGCGCCGCCGTCCGTCGGTCGTGGACGTGACCGACGACGACCCTGTCGTCGTGCGCCGCACGGCCGACGACACCTACCGCAGGCCGGGTGGACCGTGACCATCTGCGAGAGCGAGGTCGTCGTCGGGCAGCCGCCCGATGTGGTGTCCGAGCGCTGGCGCGCGCTTCCGGCCCTGGCCGGGAAGCTCGACGGTGTCGTCGTCTCTCCGCTGACCAAGGTCACGTCCCACTGGTCGGTTCCGATGGTCGGCGGCATGCGCGCCGACCTGCTCGTCCGCGAGATGGGGCGGACGGCTCGCGACATCGTCTGGTCCACGACCGCAGGCCCGGCCATCGCTGGGCGTGTGTCGTTCCGACCGGTCGGCAACGAGTCGACGTCGGTGCGGCTGCGCTTCGAGGTGGAGCCGCACGGGGCCATGGAACGGATGGCTGTGCTCGCCGGCATGCCGCAGCACGTCGCGCAGGAGTTCCTCCGCGCGTTCAAGAAGGCGGTCGAGGACGATCGCGGCGTCGCCGCTCCCGGCGAGCTGCGAGGAGGCGACGATGACTGATCCGAAGCAGGTGCCGGCGGAGGAGGTCGACCTCGGTCTCGACGAGGACGAGTCGCCCGCCGATCAGCACGAAGCACCCCAGCCGGACCACATCGTGTCGCCCGACGATCCCGACGACCCGGCGCGCGCGCCGGAGACGCTCGGGATCGACAACACCGACACGGCGCTCGGCGCCGAGGACGACTCGGCGCCGGTGGAGTGATGGACGGGCGCGGGGTCGACGCCGCGCACGACACGGACCGTGCTCTGCGCGAGCTGCTCGAGGAGACGCGCATCGCCCAGATGGGTGGCCAGATCGGGCTCGGCTTCCTGCTCGCGGTGGCCTACACGCCGGCGGTCCGAGCGATGTCCGAGGACGACCGCCTCCTGTACGCCTGGGCCATCGCGGTGATGACCGCGGCGGTCGTCCTGCTGCTGTCTCCGGTGGCCATCCACCGGTTGAACTTCGGCCTGCGTTCGCGTCGTCGCATCCTGGTGGTGGCCCACGTGGTGACCCTGCTCGGCCTCGGCTGCCTCGCGATCGGCATCGTCCTGAGCGTCGCCCTGGCGGCTCGTATCGCGCTGGCCACGTGGACCGCCTGGCTCGTCGGAGTGGCGCTCGCGCTGGTCGTCGTGTCGTGGCTCGTCGTTCCCCTGGTTCTCCGGTGGGCGAACCGACGCGATCAGCCGACGTTCGAGCGCTCCCCCTCGGAGCCGCCGCGCGCGGAGGCCGCCTGAGGCACGGGCTCGATGTTGGTGCTGCTGACCAGCTCCTGGACCACCTCTGTCGCGACGTCGGCGCGCTTC
>DASSQW010000305.1:0-4866 GCA_035702165.1 Candidatus Nanopelagicales bacterium | reverse complement strand
CCCGATCGAGCAGCTCGCCGAGCAGTCGACGTTCCTCGAGACGTCGTACCTCCTCATCTACGGCGAGCTGCCCACACCGGCGCAGCTCACGGCGTTCGAGGCCAACGTCAAGCACCACACGATGCTGCACGAGGACCTGCGTCGGTTCTTCGACGGCTTCCCGCGCGACGCGCACCCGATGCCCGTGCTCTCGAGCGCGGTGTCGGCGCTCTCGACCTTCTACCAGGACTCGCTCGACCCGTTCGACGACGAGCAGGTCCACATCTCCACCATCCGACTGCTCGCGAAGGTCCCGACCATCGCGGCCTACGCCTACAAGAAGTCCGTCGGACAGCCGTTCCTCTACCCCGACAACTCCTTGTCGCTCAACGACAACTTCCTGCGCATGACGTTCGGCGTGCCGGCCGAGAACTACGAGGTCGACCCGGTCATCTCGCGCGCGCTCGACCTCCTGCTGATCCTGCACGCGGACCACGAGCAGAACTGCTCGACGTCGACCGTGCGCCTCGTCGGCTCGTCGCACGCGAACCTCTTCGCCTCGGTGTCGGCGGGCATCAACGCGCTGTTCGGGCCGCTGCACGGCGGTGCGAACCAGGCCGTGCTCGAGATGCTCGACAAGATCCACCGCAGCGGTGGCGGCGTGAACACCTTCATCCGTCAGGTGAAGAACCGCGAGGACGGCGTGAAGCTGATGGGCTTCGGTCACCGCGTCTACAAGAACTACGATCCCCGCGCGGCGATCGTGAAGAAGACGGCGTACGAGGTCTTCGACGCCCTCGGCGTCAGCGACCCGCTGCTCGACATCGCGCTGCGGCTCGAGGAGGTCGCGCTCTCCGACGACTTCTTCATCTCGCGCAAGCTCTACCCGAACGTCGACTTCTACACGGGCCTGATCTACAAGGCGATGGGCTTCCCGACGCGCATGTTCACCGTGATGTTCGCACTGGGCCGCCTGCCCGGCTGGATCGCCCAGTGGCGGGAGATGATCGAGGACCCGCAGACCAAGATCGGGCGTCCGCGCCAGGTGTACGTCGGCGCCCCCGAGCGCCCCTACGTCGCCCTCGCCGACCGCTGATCCCGGAAGGCCGTCGCATCACCGCAGGTGAGATGGCCTTCCTGCAGTCATGATCACGGCCGCGGCGCGGTCACACCTCGAACGAGCCGCCGGTGCGCCAGTAGAAGCCGTTCTCGCGGCCGAGGTAGTCGGCGTCGACGAGGTAGCGGCGCAGCGCGGCGTAGTCGTCGTGCCAGCGCGTGAGGACGTCGTTGACCTCGGCCTCGGTGTAGGCCCGGCCCGGCTCGAAGGACTGCGCGATCACGTCGAGCAGCACCAGCTTGCGCGACCAGCGCGCCGGCATCGACGTGATGCGGCCGTCGCGCACGAACGCGCGGAGGACCTTCGCGCGATCCTCGTCGGAGTACTGCTGAGGCATCTGCTCGCTGGGCGCTAGTCGTTGTGGTGCAGGTGGGCGTTCAGCCCGCCCCACGAGCCCGAGCGCGGCCGGGCCTCGAGCGCGCCGCTGACGGAGTTGCGCCAGAACTGCAGGCCGTCCATGCCGGACAGGTCGCGGCCGCGCACGATCTCGCCGTCGGGCAGCGTGATCTTCGAGCCGGCGGTGATGTAGCAGCCGGCCTCCACCACGCACTCGTCGCCGAGGGAGATCCCGACGCCGGCGTTCGCACCGATGAGGCAGCGCTCGCCGATGGTCACGACCTGCGAGCCGCCGCCCGACAGCGTGCCCATGATCGAGGCGCCGCCGCCGACGTCGGAGCCGTCACCGACCACGACGCCGGCCGAGATGCGGCCCTCGACCATCGACGAGCCGAGCGTGCCGGCGTTGAAGTTGACGAAGCCCTCGTGCATCACCGTGCTGCCGCTGGCGAGATGCGCGCCGAGGCGCACGCGGTCGGCATCGGCGATGCGCACGCCGGTGGGAACGACGTAGTCGACCATCCGCGGGAACTTGTCGACGCCGTGCACGGTGACGTGGCGGCCCTCGAGACGCGCCGAGAGCAGCACGTCGGTGACGCGGTCGACGGGCACCGGCCCGATCGACGTCCACGCGACGTTGGTGAGCAGACCGAAGATGCCGTCGAGATTCACCGTGCGCGGCGCGACGAGCCGGTGCGAGAGCAGGTGCAGGCGCAGCCACGCGTCGGCCGTGTCGACCGGGGGCTGCGCGAGGTCGGCGATCGTGGTCGTGATCGTGACGGTGCGCACGCCGCGGACGGAGTCGGTCCGCTCCACCTCGCCGAGCCCGTCGACGGCGACCGGCAGGGCCGACAGGGCCGGCGCCGGGTACCAGGCGTCGAGCAGCGTGTCACCGGCGTAGGTCGCCAGGCCCACGGCGGAGGCGGGGGAGGAGAGCAGCGTCATGACGCCCAACCTACCGAGCCGTCCCCGGTCGTTAGGCTCTCGGGCGTGACCGCGACCCCCGACCGCGACCTCGCCGCCGACCCCGCCGACCTGCTCCAGGCGCTCATCGACGTGCCGAGCGAGTCGCGAGAGGAGCAGGTGCTCGCCGACGCCGTGGAGCGCGCGATCTCGGCGTACCCGCACCTCGACGTGGTGCGCGACGGCCACACCATCGTGGCCCGGACGAACCTCGGCCGCCGCGAGCGGGTCGTCATCGGCGGCCACCTCGACACCGTGCCCGAGAACGAGAACATGCCCTCGCGCCGCGTCACGGTCGACGGCGAGGACCGCATCTACGGCCTCGGCGCCTGCGACATGAAGGGCGGCGTCGCGGTGGCGCTCCGGCTCGCCGCGGCCCTCACCGGGCCGACCCGCGACGTCACGTGGATCTGGTACGAGGCGGAGGAGATCGACTCGCAGTTCAACGGGCTGCGCCGCCTCGCCGACGAGCGCCCCGATCTGCTCGCCGGCGACTTCGCGGTGCTCATGGAGCCGAGCAACGCCGTCGTGGAGGCCGGCTGCCAGGGCACGATGCGCGTCGACGTCCGCACCAGCGGCGTCCGCTCTCACAGCGCCCGTGCCTGGATGGGCGAGAACGCGATCCACAAGGCGGGCGAGGTGCTGCGCCGTCTCGAGGCCTACTCGCCGCGCACCGTGGAGATCGACGGGCTCACCTACCGCGAGGGCCTCAACGCCGTCGGCATCCGGGGCGGGGTCGCGGGCAACGTGATCCCCGACGAGTGCGTGGTGTCGGTCAACTACCGCTTCGCCCCGAGCCGCTCGAAGGAGGAGGGCGAGGCGTTCCTGCGCGACTTCTTCGACGGCTTCGACCTCACCGTGGCCGACGCCGTCGACGGTGCGCTCCCCGGCCTGTCGCACCCCGCTGCCCGAGACTTCGTGGCGGCCGTGGGCGGTGCACCGTCGCCGAAGTTCGGCTGGACCGACGTCGCGCGGTTCACCTCGCTCGGGATCCCGGCGGTCAACTACGGCACCGGCGACCCGTCCCTCGCTCACCACCGCGACGAGTACGTCCCGGTCGCCGACCTCGTCGCTGTCGAGTCCGGCCTGCGCTCCTGGCTGGCCTGACGTGCTCTCGCGACGCGGCTACACGCTCATGGTCTGGGCCTCGGTGGTCACCGGCCTGCTCGCGTTCGTCGACGCGATCTGGCTCTCGCAGCTGCTCATCCCGGGCGACGCCGCGAGCAGCGTCGAGCTCACACCGCTGATCATCGGGCTCGCCGTCGTCTTCCCGCTCCTCGTCGGTGCCTGCATCGTCCTCGGCTACGTCGCGGCCCGCCGCAGACCTCCGCGCGAGCTCGACTAGCGCTGCAGCACCGCGCTGGCGCTGGGGTCGGCGAGGGGGTCCGTGCCGAGGCCCTGGTCGACGGCGACGAAGGTCCAGCCGGGGCCGGACTGGCCCGCGCGCTGCGCCGGGATGTAGGCAGCGAGGACCTGGTCGGGCGCGAAGCCGCGCACAGCGCGCAGATCTGCCGTGGTGTCCTGGTAGGCGACGCCGGTCGCGACGACCTCGCCGAGGGAGGCGTCGGCGACGCGCTCGCCCGACACCCAGTACGTGCGGCCGTCGTAGGTCACGACGTTGCCGCCGGTGGTGCCGGTGCCGGTCGAGAAAGGGTTCGGGCGGTCCGCGAACCACCAGACGCCGAGAACCAGCACCGCCGCCACGGCGAGCAGGACCCCGAGCACCGTCAGGTCGCGTCGTCCGTCCTGGGTCATGAGGACCTCCTCGCCGCTCCGACGCTGCCACCGCCCCGCCGGTTCCCCTCCGGCGGCGCCTCCGAGCATCTCGCAGGGGAGCGGCGCTCGACCGCGGATCGAGGGGTTAGCGTCGGGGCGTGAGCTCTCCCGACGCCGACGGCGCTGCCCCGGCCACCAGCCCCGCCCCTGAAGGCCCGACCCGGACCAAGGGCCCGGTCACCCTCCGACGGGGCCAGGTGCCGCCGTCCACGACCGACCAGCGGCTGCTCGACACGCGCGGCCCGAGCGACTGGGTCCACACCGATCCGTGGCGCGTCCTCCGCATCCAGGCCGAGTTCGTCGAGGGCTTCGGCGCCCTCGCCTCGCTGGGGACGTCGGTGAGCATCTTCGGCTCGGCCCGGACGCCGGAGACCGCGCCCGAGTACGCGACCGCGCGGCGCCTCGCGGCGGCGCTCGCGTCGCGCGGGTACGGCGTCATCACCGGCGGTGGCCCGGGGATCATGGAGGCCGCGAACCGCGGCGCCTTCGAGGCGGGCGGGGTGTCGGTCGGGCTCGGCATCGAGCTGCCCTTCGAGCAGGGCCTGAACGACTACGTCGACCTCGGCGTGAACTTCCGCTACTTCTTCGCGCGCAAGACGATGTTCGTGAAGTACGCCCAGGCCTTCGTGGTGTTCCCCGGCGGGTTCGGGACGTTCGACGAGCTGTTCGAGTCGCTCACGCTGGTGCAGACCGGG
>DASSQW010000304.1:0-12241 GCA_035702165.1 Candidatus Nanopelagicales bacterium | reverse complement strand
CAGCAGCTGCCGCAGGGGACGCGCGTGCACGGCCTCGTCACGCGCCAGGGCGAGGCGCCCAACGCCATCCCGCAGCGCAGCGAGGGCCGCTGGTACGTCCGCGGCGACTCGACCCGGCTCATGCAGACGACGCGCGAAAAGGTGCTGCGCTGCTTCGAGACCGGTGCGCTCGCGACGGGCTGCGGGCTCCACGTCGACGAGCCGACCGCGCCGTACGCCGAGATGCGCACCGACGACGAGGTGCTCGGCCTCTACGTCCGCAACGCCGAGGGGCTCGGTCGGGCCTTCGCCGACGGCGACACCGGTCTCGGCCGGATGAGCCGCGCCAGCACCGACATGGGCAACGTCTCGCAGGTGGTGCCCTCGATCCACCCGTACATCGGGATCGGCTCGGCCCCCGCGGTGAACCACCAGCGCGAGTTCGCGGCCGCCTGCGTCACCGACGCGGCCGACGCCGCGCTGCTCGACGCGGCGACGGCCCTCGCGCTCACCGTCGTCGATGCGGCGTCCGACGACGCCGTCCGCGCGAGGCTGCTCGGCTGACCGCGTCAGTTGATGATGACGGCGTCCGGGTTCTGGTTGATCGCGGCGATGCGGTCGCGCCAGTCCTGCAGCGCCTCGGGCGTGAGCCGCGTCCAGTCGTGGACCTCGGCGAGCACACGCAGCGGCTCGGTGCTGCGGTAGGAGCGGGTGGGATTCCCGGGGAACCTCTTGTCGGTCACGTTCGGGTCGTTCTCGAAGGCGCCCGTCGGCTCGACGAGGTAGACCCTGGGTTCGGCGTCGCCGGCCGCGAGCTCGGCGGCGAGACCCGCGCCGTCGCGCAGCGCGGTGAAGTAGATGTGGTTCATCACGATCTCGGGCCGGTAGTTCGACCGGAACCCCGCGGTGAGCAGGTCGCCGACCTGCACGTCGGCCTTGGTCCCGTGGAAGAAAGGCCCGTCGTCCAGTTTGTGGCTCACCCGCGACAGCGTAAGCCGCATCCCCACCCGTTTCTGCCCACCTTGTGGCCCTTTCCCGGTCCCGACACGCCGCAGGAAAGGGCCACAGGGTGGGCAGAAGCTGGTGGGTCAGGGGCGGTACGCCGTGTAGCCGCGCTGGGTGGCGATGTGGTCGGCGACGTAGCTCGCGTCGTGCCAGACGCCCCAGATGAATGTCGAGCCGCGTCGCGAGAGCCAGGGCAGGCCGACGAAGTAGACGCCGGGCTCGGTCGACACCCCGCGGCGCTGCGCGGGACGGCCGTGGTCGTCGAGGACGTCGACGTGCAGCCAGGAGTAGTCGGACGCGAAGCCGGTGGCCCAGATGATCGACCCCACACCCGCGGCGTCGAGGTCGAGCGCGAGCACCGGGTCCTTCACGCACGCCGGGGTCGGGCCGAACACGCGGGCCCCCGGCTCCTCCGGCAGGTCGAGGTGGTTGCGCTCCACGAACGCGTCCGCCGCGTCGAGCAGGCCGAGGTAGTTCGCGTCGCCGCCGGCGATGTTGTCGGCGAGGTCCGGCGCGAACCGTACGACGCCGCCGTCGAAGGACTCGGTGCGGCCGACGAGCGTCATGCCGCGCTCGGCCAGCTCGCGGAAGTCGATGGTGCGGCCGCCGTCGGCGCCGCTGACCGCGATGGTGACGTGCTCCGCGCCCTCGGGCGGCGTGGTGAGGTCCCACAGGCCGAGGACGCCGAGCCACCAGACGAAGTCGCGCCCGCGGTAGCGCCGCGGCGGGCGGTCGTGCGGGCCGACCGAGAGGAAGACCTCGCGGCCGGAGGCCAGCAGCTCGTCGGCGATCTGCACGCCCGACGACCCGGCACCGACCACGAGGACCGCGCCCTCGGGGAGCTGTGCCGGGTTGCGGTAGTCGCTCGAGTGCAGCTGCAGCGGTCCGGCGTCGGCCGGGACGATCGCCGGGATCGCGGGGTTCTGGAACGGACCGGTGGCGACGACCACGCGCTGCGCCTCGATCGCACCCTCCGAGGTCTCGAGCCGGAAGCCGGGGGAGCCGTCGTTGCGGCGCAGCGACGTGACCTCGACGCCGGTGCGCACCGGTGCCTCGATCTGATCGGCGTACTCGACGAAGTAGTCGGCCACGCGCTCCTTGGTGGCGAACTCGTCCGGATCGAGGCCGGTGAACTCGAGGTTCGGGAAGCGGTCGTGCCAGACGGGTCCGTTGGTGACGAGTGAGTCCCAGCGCTGCGAGCGCCAGCGCTCAGCGATGCGGCCGCGCTCGAGCACGACGTGCCCGATGCCGTGCCGGTGCAGGTGCTCGCTCGTCGCGATGCCCGCCTGGCCGGCCCCGATCACCACGACCTCGACGCTCTCGACGCTCATCGCTGCTCCGTCCTCGTTGCGGTCGGTCGCATCCTGCTGCCCCGTCGTTCCGCGCGTCCAACAGATCTTCCCGACCCAGAGCATCGGCCGCGCCGATCCTCCCCGTGCGGCGAACCCAAGGCCCCCTCAGATGCAGCGCGGCTCCCCCCTCCGCGCCGCGGCGGTGCAGCGATCAACCGCGCGTCCGGGCCCGTCGTCGGGTCGGCCGCAGGTCGGCGCTCGTGGCGAGGGAGAGGTAGTCGAGGACGCGGTGCACGGCGAGGTCGCGGTCGATGCCGCCGTTGCGCGCGAGCAGGTGCAGGTCGAAGGAGTCCTCGAGCGCGACCACCGTCTCGGCGACCTGGCGCGCGCCGCTGCGCAGGGAGAGGACGCCGGCCGCAGCGCCCTGCTCGAGCAGGTCGACGTACAGCGAGACCTCGAGCTCCCACAGGCGGGACAGGTGCGCGGCGTGGCGCTCGTCGCGCGCGGCGGCGAGGTGCAGCTCGTAGATCACGCGCACGGACGGGTCGCCGACGTCGCCGGGGATGCCGTGCTCCACCGCGACGACGAGCCGGCGCAGCGGATCGGGCTCGGCCTCGGTGGCGTTGACGCGCGCCCAGTAGAACTGCCGCACCGCCTCCTCGTGCACCTCCACGAGCAGGGCGTCGAGGTCGGGGTAGTAGTAGAGGACCGAGCCGATCGAGAGCCCGGCGTGGTCGGCGATGTCCTTGAGCCGCAGCCCCGACAGGCCGCGTTCGCCGACCGCCACCGAGGCCGCGCTGACGAGCTGACGGCGCCGCTCGTCCTGGTTCTTGGGCCGGGCCATCCATCACCTCCGTCGATGCACGGATCGGTCCTTCCGGATCCGGACCCGCGGCGGGCCATTGACATCCGGCCCGAGAATTCCTTGAATGCACTATCAAAGAACTCGCCCGAGAACGCAAGGCACCACGAGAAGAGGACCCATGACCACCACCGACGCCACCGGCATCTCGGTCGGCCTCGACGCCGCGGAGCTGCAGGCGACCGACCGGGCGCACATCATCCACCCGTACCTGCCCTCGTCGTACGAGGAGCGGGTGATCATGGTGAGCGGCAAGGGCTCCACGCTCACCGACGTGAACGGCAAGGACTACCTCGACGCCACCGGTGGCCTCTGGCTCGCGCAGGTCGGCCACGGCCGCGAGGAGCTGGCGCGGGTGGCGGCCGAGCAGATCTCGACCCTCGAGTACTTCACGTCGTTCTGGGAGTTCAGCAACGACAAGGCGATCGCGCTCGCCGCGAAGCTCGCCAGCATCGCGCCCGAGCCGATCAACCACGTCTACTTCACCAGCGGTGGCTCGGAGGGCAACGAGGCTGCGCTGAAGATGGCGCGCTACTTCCACCACCGCAACGGTGCGGAGGACCGCAACTGGATCATCGCCCGGCGCAACAGCTATCACGGCATCGCCTACGGCGGCGGCTCGGCCTCGGGCTTCGACATCTACCACCAGGGCTTCGGGCCGATGCTGCCCAACGTCGCGCACGTGACACCTGCGTGGCCCTACCGCAGCGAGCTCTACGGCGGCCAGGACCCGACCGACTTCCTCATCGCCGAGCTCGAGGAGACCATCGAGCGCATCGGTCCGGACAAGGTCGCCGCGTTCATCGGCGAGCCGATCATGGGCGTCGGCGGCATGCTCGTGCCGCCGGACGACTACTGGCCGCGCGTCGAGGCGGTGCTGCGCAAGCACGGCATCCTGCTGATCCTCGACGAGGTCGTGACGGCCTACGGCCGTGTGGGCACCTGGTTCGCGGCGCAGCACTTCGGCGTCACGCCCGACATCATCGTGACGGCGAAGGGAATCACGAGCGGCTACATCCCGCTCGGCGCCGTGCTCGTCGCCGACCACGTGGCGGAGGTGCTCGGCCGCGACCACGGCTTCCCGATGGGCTACACCTACAACGGCCACCCCACCGCAGCCGCCGTGGCGCTCCGGAACCTCGAGATCATCGAGCGCGAGGGCCTGCTCGAGCGCGCGAAGACCCTCGGCGCGTACCTGCACCAGGGTCTGCGCACGCTGCTCGACCTCGAGATCGTCGGCGAGGTGAGGTACGTCGGCATGATGCACGCGGTCGAGCTCGTCGCCGACCGCGGGACGCGCGAGCCGCTGCCGCTGGTGAACCTGCTCCCCGACGAGATCCGTCGCGAGTCCGGCGTCATCGTCCGCGACTGCGGCAACAACCTCGTGCTCTCGCCGCCGCTGGTGTTCACCGAGGACGAGGTCGACCGCGCCGTCGCCGCGATGCGCTCGGTCCTCGCCCGCACGAAGACCGACGGCACGTTCTGAGGACCACCACCGTGACGACGCCCGCCGACCGCATCTTCGTCGGCGGGCGCGTCGTCACGATGGCCGACTCCGCCTCCGAGCCCTCCGCGCTCGCGGTGCGCGACGGCGTCATCGTCGCGGTCGGTGACGACGACGTCCTCGAGCTGCGCGGAGACCGGACCGAGGTGGTCGACCTCGACGGCGGCGCGCTGCTGCCGGGCTTCGTCGATGCGCACCTGCACGCGGTCGCGGGCGGGCTCGCGCGCCTGGGCTGCGACCTGTCGGGCGTGCACTCGCTCGAGGACTACCGGCGCATCATCAGCGACTTCGCCGCGGCGTACGCCGGTCCCTGGATCGAGGGGTCGGGCTGGTACGGCGACGTGTTCCCGGGCGGCTTCCCGACCAAGGAGGAGCTCGACCGGCTCGTGCCCGACCGGCCCGCGGTCTTCGTGAGCCACGACGTGCACAGCACCTGGGTGAACTCGCGCGCCCTCGAGGCCGCCGGGATCGACCGCAGCACACCGGATCCCCAGGGCGGCCGGATCACGCGCGACGAGCACGGCGAACCCACCGGGCAGCTCATGGAGATGGCCTCGGAGCTGCTCTCGCCGTTCCGGCCCCGCCTGTCGTCCGACGTGCTCGACGCCGCGCTCGTCGAGGCGCAGTCCTACCTGCACTCGGTCGGCATCACCTCGTGGCAGGACGCGCTCGTCGGCGAGCTGTTCGGCATCCCCGACTGCTACGACGTCTACGCCCGCGCGGCGACCGACGGCACCCTGCGCTCGCGCGTCACCGGCGCCCTGTTCTGGGTGCCAGGCCGCGACCTGGCCGATGCCGGCGAGCTGATCGAACGGCGGCGTACCGCGGATGCGCGGTTCCGCACGACAGCCGTGAAGGTCGCGCTCGACGGGGTCTGCGAGAACCTCACAGCCGCGCTGCACGAGCACTACGCGGGCCACCCCGACGAGTGCGGCCTGCCCTTCTTCGGGGCTGAGGAGATCGCGGCCGTCGCGCGGCTGTTCAGCAGCGAGGGCTTCGACCTCCACATGCACGCCGTCGGCGACAAGGCGGTATCGACCGCGCTCGACGCCCTGACCGGACTGCCCGACGCCGGAGCACGGCGCCACCAGGTCGCGCACATCGACCTGATCCGGCTCGACGACGTCGGCCGGATGCGCGAGGTCGGCGCGATCGCGAACGTCTCGCCGCTGTGGGCGCGCCAGGACCCCGTCCTCGTCGAGACCAAGCTCCCGCTGCTCACCGCCGACCAGCAGGCGCGGCACTTCCTGTTCGGGTCGCTCCGCCGGGGCGGCGTACCGGTCGCCTTCGGGTCCGACTGGCCCGTCTCGACCCCGGACCCGATCGCGGGGCTGCACACCGCCGTGAACCGCACCGCGGCGCCCGGCGACCCGCACGCCTCCGACCTCCGCTCGCGCACCGAGCCGCTGCTGGCGCACGAGCGGCTGTCGCTCGACGACGCCCTCCGCGCGGCCACCTGGCAGGCAGCCCGGGCGGCCCGGCTCGACGAGCACGCCGGCGTGCTGGCGGTCGGGCGCGCCGCCGACCTGGTCGTGCTCGACCACGACCCGTACGCCGTCGAGCGCGTCGATCTCGGCGAGGTGCGGGTCGCGCAGACCTTCGTCGCCGGCGAGCGGGTCTTCGCCCGCTGACCTCCCCCGCCTCGCTGCTGCACCTGCCGCGGACGGGGCCTGCTCGGCCCGGGTTGCGGCAGCAAGGCGATCAGGCCCGGCGCTCAAGGGAGGGGGGTGATCGTGTCGACACAGGACCCGTGGGCGAGTCCGCTGCAGCGCGCGACGGCGACGCCGTCGGCGCGGTCGACGGCGTCTCCCGCATCACCTACGGCACCGACGCGGTCGCGAGCACGCTCCCCGTCGCCTGCGCCCTCGCCCTGGTCTTCGCGGCGCTCGAGCTCGCGCACCCGCTCGTGTTCGGCGAGCAGGCCGGACCGCTGACGACCGTCGTGACGGCGGTCGGCGCGCTCCTGGCCGGCACGGTCGCGGTCCTCGCAGCCCGCAGCCGGGTCACCGAGGCCAATGCGCATCCCTTGCTCGCCATGCTGGCGCTCGTCGCGGTGTCGGCCGCCTTCGTGCACCTCGTCGAGGGCGGCGACCCGCGCGACATGGTGCCGCTGCTGCTGCTCGAGACCGGCGTCGGCGCGATCCTCGTCCACCGCGGCTGGTTCCTCGCCTGCACCACTGCCGTGTGGGTGGCGGTCGCCGTGGCTGCGGGGATCGTCGGCGGCGCACGCGAGGTGTGGGCGTTCTGGCTGTTCTACCTCGGCGTCGCGACGACGCTCGCCGTCGTAATCCACCTGCTCCGCCGTCGCAACCTCCGCATCGCAGCCGATGCCGTCGACCGCGCGCTGCGGGCAGCGACGGAGGACTCCGCCACGGGCCTGGCCAACCGGCGCGGGCTCACGATGCTGGGCCGCGAGCTCGTCGCGGTCGCGCGCCGCCACAACGACTCGGTGCACTGCTCGTTCGTCGACGTCGACGGGCTCAAGGCGATCAACGACCTGTACGGGCACGACGCCGGCGACGACGTGATCGCGGCCGTGGCGGAGGCGCTGCGCCGGTCCTCGCGCGACTCCGACGTCGTCGCGCGCTGGGGCGGCGACGAGTTCGTCGTGGTCGGGCTCGGGTCCGGCGTACCGCCGCTCGACCTCGAGATCCGGGTGCAGAGCTTCCTCCGCGACGATGACGGTCTCACCCCGCACCTCGCCGCGATCAGCATCAGCGTCGGACGCTCGATGCTGGAGCCGTGGGACACCGGCGACCTGCAAGGCCTGCTCTGGTCGGCGGACCGCGACATGTACGTACGCCGCGCCCTCAAGGGGCGCTCGGTCCCGCCGGTCGTGACGCTCGACCGCACCGGCGACGACGAGGGCTGACCGACCGCCGGATACCCTGCGCTCGTGGTCATCGCCGACGAGCCGCTCCCGCGGGACGTGGTGCTCGACGACTCCCTCGCCGCCCCGTTCACCCGCCTCGGCGAGGCAGGAGTGGCGGCGCTGCTGCGCGAGGGCTGGGGCCTGTCACCCGACTCCCTCTCCCGGCTCGACACCGAGCGCGACGACTCGTTCGTCGTCGACACCGGCGAGCGGCGGTTCGTCCTCAAGGTGGCGCACCCGCTCGACGACCCGGCGGTCCTCGACCTGCAGTGCGCCGCCCTCGCCCACGTCGCGAACCGGGACCCCGAGCTCCCCGTGCCGCACGTGCTCCCCGACGTCGACGGCGCTCTGCTGCGGCGGCTCGACGGCTCCGAGCCGCGGCTGGCGCGCCTGCTGAGCCACCTGCCCGGCCGGATCCTCGACTACAGCACCACCAGCGCGTCGGACCGCAGGGCGATCGGAGCAGCCGTGGCGCGGCTGTCCCTCGCACTCTCGGACTTCGAGCACCCGGGCGCCGACAGGTCGCTCCCGTGGGACCTGCAGCAGGTCGGAGCGCTGCGCCCTCTGCTCGAGCACGTGACCGACGCGACCGCGCGCGCCGACGCCGCGACGGTGCTCGACCGGTACGACGCCGCGGTCGGCGGCGCACTCGCCGGAACGCGGCAGCAGGTCGTGCACAACGACGTGAACCCCGACAACGTGCTGCTCGACCCGGGTGCGCCCGATCCGGTACGCGGCATCCTCGACTTCGGCGACATGCTGCGCACGGCCGTGGTGGCCGACCTCGCCGTCGCGATGGCCTACGCCGTCGACGCCGCGGGTCCGGGCGGCGACCCGTGGACCGCGCCGTACGAGCTCGCCTCCGGCTACGTGGAGGTGCGCGCCCTTCTTCCCGACGAGGAGGCGCTGCTCGCCGACCTCGTGCGCACGCGCCTCGCGCAGCGCCAGCTCGTCAACTCGTGGCTCGCTGCGGCCGACCCGGCCAACGCGCACTACACCGGCCGCAGCCTTGCGCGGTCGGCCGTCGCGCTGCACCGCGTCGTGACCACCCCGGCACCGGGGGAGAGGGGCTGACCGTGGCCATCACCGTGGGCCCGTCGACGTACTTCGACCCGACGCGCATCGGCGAGCTCGACGAGCCGACGGCGGCGCTCGTCCGCCGGCGCATCGACGTCCTCGGCCCGGCGTACCGGCTGTTCTACGAGCGGCCGCTGCAGATCGTGCGCGGCGAGGGCTGCCAGCTCTACGACGCCGACGGCGTGGAGTACCTCGACGCCTACAACAACGTGCCCTCGGTCGGTCACGCGCATCCCCGCGTGGTCGCTGCGATCGCCGAGCAGGCGGCGCGGCTCTCGACGCACACGCGCTACCTGCACGAGGGCATCGTGCGCTACTCCGAGCAGCTCCTCGCGACCATGCCCGACGAGATCGGCCACGTGATGTACACGTGCACCGGCTCCGAGGCCGGCGACCTCGCCATGCGCATCGCCAAGCACGCGACCGGCGGCACCGGTGTGGTCGTGACGCGCAACGCCTACCACGGCGTCACCACCGAGATGGCCGCGCTGTCGCCGTCGCTCGGCGGTCTCGGAAGCCTGCCGCCGTGGGTGCGCGTCGTGGCCGCGCCCGACGCCTCTCGCGTCGACACCACCGGGTACGCCGGTCTCGGCGACTGGTTCGCCGCGCAGGTGCAGGCGGCGATCGACGACCTCGAGAGCAGCGGCATCCGCTTCGCCGCGTTCGTCGCCGACGGCGTGTTCGCGTCCGACGGCGTGCACACCGATCCGCGCGGCTTCCTCGCACCGGTGCTCGACGTCGTGCACCGCGCGGGCGGTCTCTACGTCGCCGACGAGGTGCAGCCCGGCTTCGGCCGCACCGGCGACGAGCTCTGGGGCTTCGCGCGCCACGGCAGCGCCGAGACGCCGTTCGTGCCCGACCTCGTCGTCCTGGGCAAGCCCATGGGCAACGGCTTCCCGGTCGCTGCGACGGCGATGCGTCCCGAGGTGGCCGAGCGGTTCGGCCGCGACATGCGCTACTTCAACACCTTCGGCGGCAACCCTGTCGCGATGGCCGCCGCGCAGGCAGTGCTCGACGTGCTGCGCGACGAGGACCTGCAGGAGAACGCGCGCGTCGTGGGGGACCGGTTGCGCGACCAGGTGCGTGCGCTCGACCACGCGAGCATCGCCGACGTGCGCGGTGCCGGGCTGTTCACCGGCGTCGAGCTCGTGCACGACGACGGGACCGAGGACGGCGACCTCACCCTCGCGGTCGTCAACGCCCTGCAGCGCCGGCACGTGCTCGTCGCGACCGGCGGGCTGCACAACAACGTGCTCAAGGTCCGCCCGCCGCTGTGCTTCTCCGACGCCGACGCCGACCGCTTCGTCACCGAGCTCGACGCCATCCTCACCGATCTCCATGCCTAGGCACGTCCTCGTCCTCGGCGACTCGCTCACCTTCCACGGTCCCGACCAGCCGCACCGCCCGAGCGACCCGCGGCTGTACCCGAACGTCCTGGCGAGCAGCCTCGGCGTCGACGTGCAGGCAGACATCGTCGCGCGGATCGGGTGGACCGCGCGCGACGCGTGGTGGGCGCTGACCAAGGACCCGAACGTGTGGGGCGAGCTGCTGCCGCGAGCCGACGCGCTCGTCCTCGGAGTGGGGCAGATGGACCACCTCCCCGCGTCGGTGCCCACGTGGCTCCGCGAGGGGATCCCCTACGTGCGCCCGGGATCCCTGCGCCGCCAGGTACGCCGTGCGTACGGCGCCGTCTCCCCGCACGTCATCCGGGTCACCGGCGGGCCGCTGCGCCAGCTGCCGCAGGCGGCTACCGACCACTACCTCGCGCGCATCGTGCAGGGTGTGCGCACCTACCGCCCGGGCATCCCGGCGATCCTGCTCGGTCCCGCCCCGCACGCGGCCGCGTCGTACCCGTCGCTCCGCCACCACGAGCCGGCGGTGCTCGCCGCGCGGCGCTGGTGCGCGGCGCACGACGTCGGCTTCGTCGACCTCGATCCGCTCGTCGGTCCGTCTCTGCGCGCGGGCACCGGCAACCCCGACGGCATGCACTTCGGCTGGGACGCGCACGAGGCCATCGGCCGCGCCGCCGCCGACACGCTCCGCACCCGCGGCTTCCCGACGTCACCGGTCTGACCGCTCCGGGCCAGGACGGTCCTCCGACAGCGGGACCCCGACATCGCGGCCGCAGGGACGAGCGCGTGGTTAGGCTCGCCGTCATGGTGGAGCCGACGCGCTGGGTGACCGAGAACCCCGGGACGCACTCGGAGACCTACGTCGAGACCTTCCGCCGCTTTGCGACCCAGGGGCGCGACCTCGCCGGCGAGGCACGGCTCCTCGATGCGCTGGTGCCGCCGGCGTCGTACCTGCTCGATGCCGGCTGCGGGGCCGGAAGGACCGGCTCGGTCCTCGCGGCGCGCGGCCACCGGGTCGTGGGCGTCGACGCCGACCCCGTCCTGGTCGCGGCTGCGCAGCAGGACCACGACGGCGCCACCTGGGTGTGCGCAGACCTCACCGCGCTCGACCTCGCGGCGCACGGCGTCCGCGCGCCGTTCGACGGTGCCGTGATGGCCGGCAACGTCATGGTCTTCGTCGCGCCCGGCACCGAGCAGGCGGTGCTCGAGGGCATCGCGTCGACCCTCGCGCCCGACGCGCCCCTGGTCACCGGGTTCGCCACCGACCGGCACTACGCCCTCGCGCAGTTCGACGCCCATGCCGCGGCCGCCGGGTACGACGTCGAGCACCGGTTCGCCACGTGGGACCTGCGCCCGTGGCGCGCCGACGGCGACTTCGCGGTCACGATCCTGCGACGGCTCTGACGCGGTGCTGGACTCCCCGCGGACCGCGGGGGAGGCTGGCGGGGTCCAGCGGGAGGAGGGGAGCCGGTGAGCACGAGCGAGGGCCACGAGCCGGCGTCGGAGACCTCCGACGCCGCTGCGGCGTCGCCCCTCGAGGTGCTGGAGCACCTCTCTCTCGACGACGTCTACTCCCTCGGCTCGGAGGGCAGCGAGCCCGTCGACTGGGCCGCGCTCGTCCCGGACCGCTCCGGCCTGTGCCCGGACTGCGGGCTCGCCGACGGCCCGCGCCACCACGACCGGTGCATCGCCCACCCGCGCCCGCCGAGCTTCTGGTGGCCGGTCGGCGCGACCGCTGGCCTCGCCGCAGTGCTCGCTCTCGTCGTCGGTCCCGGCGCGTTCCTGTTCTTCGCGCCGCTGCTGCTGCTCGGCTACCTGATCCGCGCCCGCTGAGGGGCGGCGTGGGCACGAGCCTGGTCTACCTGCTGGGGTCCCCCGGTGTCGGGAAGCGCACGGTCGCCGATGCGCTGCACAGGCTCACCGGCGCGATCGTCCTGGACAACCACCGGATCAACCTGCCGATCGTGTCGCTGTTCGACTGGGACGGCAGCGAGCGTCTGCCGACCGAGATCTGGGGCTACATCGACCGGGTCCGCGACTCCGTGCTGGATGCGCTCGCCGAGCTGGCCCCTCGCGATGCCAGCTACGTGCTGACCAACGCCCTCGAGGTCAGCCACGTGGCGTGGCTCGAGCGGATCGAGCGGATCGCGACGTCGCGCGGCTCGGTGTTCGTGCCGGTGCTTCTCGAGTGCGAGCTGGAGGAGCAGCTGCGACGGGTGGCGACCGAGGACCGGGTCGAGCGGCTGAAGCTGTCGGACCCCGACTACGCCCGCGAGTTCATCGCCGGCAGCGAGTTCT
>DASSQW010000303.1:0-2082 GCA_035702165.1 Candidatus Nanopelagicales bacterium | reverse complement strand
CTCGTCGTGCACGACGGCGACGAGCTGGTGGGCTTCGTGTGGACCGAGTGCGACGCCGCGACGGGCGAGTCGTGGGTCGACGCCTACGTCGGCCCGGGGCGGACCGAGCTGATCGACGCGCTCGTCGCGTTCGGTACGGCGCTCGCCCGCGAGCATCGCGACGCGCACCCCGGCGTCGAGCAGTGGAGCCTGCGGTCGGGCGCGTTCGCCGACGACCCGGAGACCTCCTCCGCCCTGGAGCGCGGCGGGTTCGAGCGGGTGCGCCGGTTCTGGCGGATGCGCATCGACCTCGAGGGCTACGACGTCCCCTCGCCCGAGCTGCCGCCCGGCGTCGCGATCGTGGACGGCCTGGCGGAGGAGAACCTGCGCACGACGTACGACGTGCAGAGCACGGCGTTCCACGACCACTGGAACCACGTCACGCGCCCGTTCGACGAGTGGTTCGGCTTCTTCGACATGCCCTACCTCGACCGCGACGGGTGGTGGCTGCTCACGGTCGACGGCGAGCCCGCGGCGGTCTGCATCCTCGACGACAGCCGGCGCGAGATCGGCGAGGGCTACGTGAGATCGCTGGGCGTCCTGCGCGAGCACCGCGGCAAGGGCTACGCGACGCTGCTGCTGCGCCGGGCCTTCGCGGCGTACGCCGAGCGCGGGCTGCGCGGCGTGCAGCTCGGTGTCGACAGCACGAGCCCCACGGGCGCCAACCACCTCTACGAGAGCGTCGGCATGCGCCCGCACCAGGTCATCGACGCCTGGGCCCTCTGGCTCCCCACCGGCTCGTAGTCGCTGAAAGTGCCATTCGTTGCTCAGAGCGCAACATTCCAACCGATCACGGGACCGTTGCGACGACTGCGCCCTTCCGTGACAACGGGGGTCAGACGGCGAGGAGGACCTTGCCGACGTGCTCGCTGGCGGCCATCACGCGGTGCGCCTCGGCGGCGTCGGCCATCGGGATCACGCGGTCGACCACCGTGCGGATCCGGCCGTCGCTGACGAGCGGCCATACCTCGGCAGCGACGCGCGCGCAGATCGCTGCCTTCTCCTGGACCGGCCGCGCGCGCAGAGTGGTGCCGCGCACCTGCGCCCGCTTCGACATCAGCCGGCCGAGGTCGAGCTCGCCCTTCGCACCGCCCTGCAGCCCGATCACCTGCAGCCGACCGCCGATCGCGAGCACGTCGACGTTGCGCGACAGGTACGCCGCTCCCATGTTGTCGAGGACGACGTCGGCACCACGGCCGTCGGTGGCACGGCGTACCGCCTCGACGAAGTCCTGCCTGCTGTAGTCGACCAGGATCTCGGCACCGAGCTCGCGGCAGCGCGCCAGCTTCTCCGGCGAGCCGGCCGTCACCGCGACGTGCGCGCCGAGCGCGACACCCGCCTGGATCGCGAACGTCCCGATGCCGCCGGCGCCGCCGTGCACGAGCAGCACGTCGCCGGCGGCGAGCCCGGCGTCCATCACCACGTTCGACCACACCGTGCACGCGACCTCGGGCAGCGCCGCGGCCTCGAGCAGCCCGATGCCGTCGGGCACCGGCATGAGCTGCCCGGCCGGTACGACGACGAGCTCGGCGTATCCGCCGCCGGCGAGCAGGGCGGTGCAGGGATCACCGGGAGACCAGGCGCTCACCCCGTCGCCGACCGACTCGACGACGCCGCTGCACTCGAGGCCGGGATACTCGGGCGCACCCGGCGGAGGCGGGTAGAGCCCTTGGCGCTGCAGGAGATCCGCTCTGTTGACGGCCGACGCGGTCACGCGTACGACGACCTCCCCAGCACCAGCGACCGGGTCGGGGACCTCGAGCCACTGCAGGACGTCCGGGCCGCCGGGCTCGGTCACGACGACGGCGCGCATCAGGCCTGCTCCCTCACCGGGCGGACGACGACGACCCGGTCGCCGTTCTGCAGCACGGTGATCACGTCCTGGTCGAAGCGGTGCGCCATGCCGTCGCGTACCACGGTGAGCACGACCTCGTGGTAGCGACGCAGGTCCGCCGGTGCCTTCCCGAGCTCGGCCGGGGTGATGTCGCGCTCGACGATCTCGAGCCCGTGCGCCGGCTCGAGCAGGTCCTCGACGAGGTGTCC
>DASSQW010000302.1:0-3514 GCA_035702165.1 Candidatus Nanopelagicales bacterium | reverse complement strand
GGGCTCCGCCGCCTCGTCGGTCTCGGAGCTCTCGGCAGCCTCGTCCTCGTCCTCGTCGGCCGGGGGCTCGACGGGGGCGGGCGCGGCCTTCTTGCGGCCGCGGGCAGGTGCGGGGGCGGCGCTGGGCGCCTGGAACATCAGCAGCCCCGCGACGGGGGCGGCCTCCGGCTCGGCGGCCTCGACCGGCTCCTCCACGACGGCGGAGAACGCGGGGACGGCGACCTTGCGGCTGCGGGTGCGCTTGGCCGGGGCGGGCTCGACGGACGGCGCGTCGACCTCGTGCTCGAGGTGCGAGGGAGCGGCGCCGGCGCTCGGCGCGGCCTCTGCGGCGGCGGCCTTCTTCGAGGATTTCTTCGCCGCGGCCTTCTTCGCCGGGACCTTCTTCGCGGCGGCCTTCTTGGCCGTCTTCTTGGCCGGCTTCTCCGCAGCCGCGGCGGCGGGAGCCTCGGCGGGCTCCTCGCTCACCCGGGCGGACGGCTCGGCCGCGGCCGGTGGACCTGCCGGGCGTCCGGCCGCACGGCGGCGGCGCGGGGCCGGGGTGGCGGCCGCCGCTTCGGGCGCGTCGGTGGTGGGGGTGTTCTCGGGCGTCACGTCGCTCACGCGCGTACTCCAGTTCCGACCTCCGGGTGCGAGCACCGCACGGAGATCACGTCGCCCGTGGCCGGAGCCCCGGGCGAAAGCCGGTGGGATGCGCCCTCCGCGTGCCCGGGTGCGGGCCCGTGTCGGGTGCCGAGTCGGTCAGCCGCGGTCGGCCGCGAGCGGGTCGGAGACCGCGTCGGCCGCGGCTCCTGCGCTCACGTCGGCGACCAGCGGCCCCTGCGCCAGCCGGGTCACCCTCGCGGGGACCGGCGGCTCCAGGTCGGCCACGTGTCGCAACGCGGCAAGAACGTCATCGGGTCGGACGGACGGGGTGACATGCCGTACGACCAGGTCGAGTATCGCACACGGGCCCCCGGAGGCGGCATCGACGCCGCTCCGCACGTCCAACCGGAGAACCGGTCCCCGGGCGTCGAACGTCCGCATCCCGGACTTGGTCCTCCGCGAGACGTCGACGGTCTCGGCGGCCAGCAGGGCGGCGACGGCGGCAGCCGCGACCTCCTCGGCGACGCCGGGCAGCTCGATGCACCAGACGCTGGCCTGGAGCCGGTCGGCGAGGTCGGGGCTGCGGACCTCCACCACCTCGAGGACGTCGAGGCCCGGCGGCAGCGCGGTGCCGAGGGCCTCCCGGACGCGCGCGGGGTCCAGGACGGAGGTCACCGCGAGCTCGGCGTACTCGGCCTCGCTGGCGGTGCCGGTGGGCGCGGCGTTGGTGTAGCTGATCCGCGGGTGCGGGTTGAAGCCCTGGCTGTACGCCATGGGGACGCCGGTACGCCGCAGCGCCCGCTCGAGCGCGCGCTGGAAGTCGCGGGTGCTGGTGAAGCGCAGCGGGCCGCGCTTGGCGTAGCGCAGCCGGAGCCGCTGGACGGTGGGCGCGACGTCGCGGACCGGCGCCTGGCGGGGGCTCACGGCGCAGCGGTCCCTGCCACGAGCGCGGCCCCGCGCGCCGGCAGCGCCGGCATGCCGAGCAGCGTCGTACCGCTGGGACCGACCTGGATCTCGGTGCCCAGCTGGTCGCAGACGCCGCAGTCGAAGCACGGCGTCCAGCGGCAGTCCTCGACCTCCACGCCGGACAGGGCATCCTGCCAGTCCTCCCAGAGCCAGTCCTTGTCCAGCCCCGAGTCGAGGTGGTCCCACGGGAGCACCTCGGTCTGGTCGCGCTCACGGGTCGTGAACCACGCGACGTCGACCGGCGTGCCGGCGAGGCCCCGCTCGGCCGCCGACATCCAGCGTTCGAACGAGAAGTGCTCGCTCCAGCCGTCGAAGCGGCCGCCGTCGCGCCACACCTGCTCGATGACCGCGCCGACGCGCCGGTCGCCGCGGCTGAGGAGCCCCTCGACCGTGCCGGGCTTGCCGTCGTGGTAGCGGAAGCCGATCGCCTTGCCGTACTGCTTGTCGGCTCGGATCGCGTCGCGCAGCTTCAGCAGTCGCGCGTCGGTGGTCTCGTGGTCGAGCTGCGCGGCCCACTGGAAGGGCGTGTGCGGCTTGGGCACGAAGCCACCGATCGAGACGGTGCAACGGATGTCGCGCGTGCCGCTGGCCGTACGACCGGTCTCGATCACGCGGCGGGCGAGCTCCGCGATCTGCAGCACGTCCTCGTCGGTCTCGGTGGGGAGGCCGCACATGAAGTAGAGCTTCACCTGGCGCCAGCCGCTGCCGTACGCCGTGGCGACGGTGCGGATGAGGTCCTCCTCGGTGACCATCTTGTTGATCACCTTGCGCATCCGCTCGCTGCCGCCCTCGGGCGCGAACGTCAGGCCGCTGCGGCGGCCGTTGCGGGTCAGCTCGTTGGCGAGCTCGATGTTGAAGGCGTCGACGCGCGTGCTGGGCAGCGACAGGCCGGTCTCGGTGCCCTCGTAGCGGTCGGCGAGGCCCTTGGCCACGACGGCGATCTCGCTGTGGTCGGCGCTCGACAGCGAGAGCAGGCCGACCTCCTCGTAGCCGGTCTTCGCCAGTCCGTTGTCGACCATCTCGGCGATGGTCCGTGCGCTGCGCTCGCGCACCGGGCGCGTGATCATCCCTGCCTGGCAGAACCGGCAGCCGCGGGTGCAGCCGCGGAAGATCTCGACGCTCATCCGCTCGTGGACGCTCTCGGCGAGGGGAACGATCGGCGCCTTCGGGTAGGGCCACTCGTCGAGGTCGGTGACCGTGTGCTTCGACACGCGCCACGGGACGCCCGCTCGGTTCGGCGCGACGCGGCGGATGCGCCCGTCGTCGTGGTAGTCGACGTCGTAGAACGACGGGACGTAGACGCCGCCGGTGCGCGCGAGGCGCAGCAGCAGCTCCTCGCGGCCGCCCGGACGACCCTCCGCCTTCCAGTCGCGGACGACGTCGGTGATCGCGAGCACCGCCTGCTCGCCGTCGCCGAGCACGGCGGCGTCGATGAAGTCGGCGATGGGCTCGGGGTTGAACGCGGCGTGGCCGCCGGCGATCACGACCGGGTGCTCGTCCGAGCGCTCGCTGGCATGCAGCGGGATGCCGGCGAGGTCGAGCGCGGTGAGCATGTTGGTGTAGCCGAGCTCGGTCGAGAACGAGACGCCGAGCAGGTCGAAGGCGCCGAGCGGGCGGTGCGCGTCGACGGTGAACTGCGGGACGCCGTTCTCGCGCCTGAGCTTCTCGAGGTCGGGCCACACCGAGTAGGTGCGCTCGGCGAGCGCGTCGTCGCGCTCGTTGAGGACCTCGTAGAGGATCTGCACGCCCTGATTCGGCACGCCGACCTCGTAGGCGTCGGGGTACATCAGCGCCCAGTGCACGCTCACCGAGTCCCACGGCGTGCTCACGGCGTTGAGCTCGCCCCCGACGTACTGCACCGGCTTGGGCACCAGCGGCAGGAGCGCCTCGAGGCGCGGGAAGACGGACTCGACGGACACGGGGTCCCTCCGGTTCGACAGAGTGAGGGCGGCGCCGTAGCCGCGCG
>DASSQW010000301.1:0-2830 GCA_035702165.1 Candidatus Nanopelagicales bacterium | reverse complement strand
CCGATCCTGCGCGCCGGCCTCGGCATGCTCGACGGCATGATGCGGCTGCTCCCGACCGCGGAGGTCGGGTTCCTCGGCATGATCCGCGACGAGGAGACGCTCATCGTGTCGACGTACGCCGACCGCGTCCCTGCGGACCTCTCCGGTCGCCAGGTCTACGTCCTCGACCCCATGCTCGCGACGGGCGGCACGCTCGTCGACGCGATCGACCTGCTGCTCGCTCGTGGCGCCACCGACGTGACCGCCCTCTGCCTGCTCGCGGCGCCCGAGGGTCTGCAGCGGCTGCGCGACGTCTACGACAGCCGCGACGTGTCGGTGACGGTGGTGACGGCGGGCTGCGACGAGCGGCTCAACGAGAAGGGCTACATCGTGCCGGGCCTCGGCGACGCCGGCGACCGCCTCTACGGCGTGGTGGGCTGATCGGCTCCGTGCTCCCGCGCACGCCGAAACACCGCAGCACCACGGCACCGCAGCACCGCAGCAAAGCGCATCTCCGGCTGACCGCATCCGCCACAACGACGCCGGCGCCGTCCCCGGAGGGGCGGCGCCGTCGTCGGTCCCGGTGGGTCAGCGCAGGAAGGTGCGCACACCCGTGGACCAGTTGGCGTCGGGGTAGGTGACGACGCGGTAGCTGCCGCGCGAGAGCACGCGCCGGCCGAACGTCCACGTCCCCGTCGACGAGATCGTCGTGTAGGCGACCGAGCGCCAGCCCAGCGACGTCTTGCGGTCGAGCCGCGCCGTGCCACCGATCCGCGTGACCTTGCCGTACACGGTGGTGTACGACCCGCTGATGGCCTTGTAGACGGTGACGGTCGGCGCCACCTTCACGAGGCGCTCGATGGGTGCCCCGGCCTCGGTGAAGTCGTCGCCGGCGTAGGTCCACCTGAACCAGGTGTTGCGGTAGAGGCCCGACGGCGCATAGCCGTTGTACCAGCGGGTTCCGATGGCGAAGACGTTCGCGCCCGACGTGTTCCCGATGGGCACGTAGGTCGCGCGGTTGTTGGTCGACCAGGCGAGCGCGCCCTTGTCGACCTCGGCCGCGTTCGCCGCTGCGTACGTCGCGTCCGTCGGGTCCTTCAGGTAGAGGTTGTAGCTCTGGTACGCCGGCCTGCCGCGGTAGGCGACGAGCGACGCCGACATCGCGAAGTTCGGGTGAGCAGCAGCCTTCACCGCAGGAGCGACGTAGGCCGGCGGGGTCGCGCTGGTGGGGATGTAGTCGTACGTCGTCGCACCGTCGCCGCGAGCGGTCCACGTCGCCGGAGCGGTCCACGTGGCCGGGTCCGAGCCGAGCGTGGCGATGCCGAACTCGGACGTGCCCGCGTTGTCGCGCCACGCCCACCAGGTGCCGCTCAGCTTGCGCACGCTGTAGACGTTGTCGAGCGCGTGCTGGTTGGCGATCGCGCCGGCGAGGGTCAGGCTCGCGCCGAGGCTGTTGCCGCCGACCTGGTCGACGAGGGAGTAGGCGAGGGTGCTCGACCCGTCGGCGAAGGCGAGGATGTTCGGCACCGCGATGTACTTCGCCGTCGCGGTCGCGAGCGGCGCGTACTTCGCACGCGCCGTGCACAGCAGGTTCGCCGCAGCCGGGGACGTCGGCTGGGTCGCCGGTGCGCCCTTGACCGCGAGCGCGTTCAGGCACAGGCGCGAGGCGATGGCGCTCTGCGAGCGGAAGATCATGGCTGCGTCCGCGCCGTCGTCGGAGACGGCGAGCGCCGTCGCGTACTCGGTCGGCAGACCGTCGGTGGTGCTCTTCGCGGCGACGAACTGACCGGTCGACACGGCGTCGGTGGTGCCGGAGATGGCAGCGGTGGTCGCGTCGAACGCGGCCGTGAACTTGTAGATCGTGTCGTCGGCGTACCAGAAGACGTCGGCCGACGTCGACGTCGCGTTGCGGATCACGGGGTTGCTCTCGCAGAAGGTGCTGAGCACGAAGGACTTCGTGATGCCGTTGACCTTGTGCGTCAGCAGCAGCGCATAGGTGCGGTCGTAGCTGCTCGCCGAGGCGGCGCCCTGCGACATGCACGCGACCGTGGTCTGGCCGTCGCCGGACACGTCGTAGCTGTAGACCTGGTAGCCGGCCTTCGTGATCCGGTCGGGCGTGGTGCCCGGCGCTCCCGCCGCGTCGTTGGAGTACAGCGACGTGTCGCCGTTCACCGCGGTGCGGTAGGTGAACAGCGGCGTCACCGGAGCGGCCGACGCCGACTGGACGGCCGGCACGAGCGTGATGGCGAGCGCGCCCGCGCTCGCGAGGACGGCAGCGCGCGACAGACGCGCCCTGGTGCTGGAGGTCATGCGTTCCCCGATCTCCCCCGGGTTCCGGGACGGTGATGACTGCCCGGGTTCCGGGCCGCCGCAGCAGTGTGCCACGCCGAAAGGGACGAATCGGAATCCCGAGCGATTCCGTGACCCGCCTGGAGGTAGGCCGTCACTCGGCGTACCCGCAGGTCAGCGCCTCGAACCCGGCACCACCGTGGTCCAGGTCACCCCGCCGGGCGGCTGCCACCGCGGGGCGCCCGGTGCACGGCGCGCTCTCGACCGCCGGCGGGCCGCGCACACGCGATCCGCGGCGGGGCCGGTCGCGGGCCTCGTGCGACCGACCCCGCGGCGCATCCCCCGGTCTAGGGCCTCGCCGGGTACGGCGAGGGCAGTACCGCTCCCGGCTTCACGAGATCGATCCCCCCGTAGACGGTCGTGTGGGACGTGCCGTACAGCCACAGGGTGAGCCCGGTGAGCGCGGCCGGTGCGCCAGAGCTCGAGTACCCCTCGGCAGTTCGGATGAGCAAGAGCCGGGATACGACGGTGAGGATCGCATCGGGCGTGCCGGCCGGGGCGA
>DASSQW010000300.1:0-6295 GCA_035702165.1 Candidatus Nanopelagicales bacterium | reverse complement strand
GTGTCGGTCATGCCGGCCGAGCCGACCATCTGCGCGGCGACGTTGGTCGCGTAGAGCAGGTCGCCGGCGGGACCGGTGGAGATGTCGCCGAAGAACAGCTGCTCCGCGGCCTGGCCGCCCATGGCGATGCGGATGAGGCCGACCATCTCCGACCTGGAGCGGGTGAAGACGTCCTCGGCGTCGCCGTGGGCGAGCATGCCGAGCGCGTCGCGGCGCTTGACGATCGTGAGCACCTCGAGCCGGCGCTGCGGCGCGACGAGCCACGCGGTGACGGCGTGGCCGGCCTCGTGGGTCGCGATGAGGCGCTGCTCGTGATCGGTGTAGGCGACCGGCTGCCCGATGCCCACCTCCTCGACGAGGCGCGCGTGCTCGACGTCGGCGCGGTTCATCAGCGAGTCGCCGCGGCGCAGAGCGTTGACCAGGCCCTCGTCGAAGAGGTGCTCGATCATCACCGGCGTGTAGCCCTGGGTCACCGACGCGAGGCTGTCGCGCATCTCGTCGGTGTCGAGCTCGTCGTGGTGCGCCTTGTGCTCGAGGAAGAAGTCGATGAGCTCGCGGCGGCCGGCCTTGGTCGGCGCCTCGAAGGTGAGGCGGCGGTCGAAGCGGCCCGGGCGCAGCAGCGCCGGGTCGAGGTTGTCGGCGCGGTTGGTGGCCGCGATGACGAGCACGTTGGTCGACGGCGGCACCGGGCGCTTGAGCTGGCGGTGCAGCGGCAGGAACAAGTTGACCGCGTCGACGGCCTTCGTGCGCAGCTTCTGCATGCCAGTCGGGTCGTCGAAGGACTGAAGCTGCACGAGCAGCTCGTTGACCACGCCGCCGACGCCCTCGCTCGTCATCGACCGGTTCACGACCGTCGCGGCGTTGCTCGCGAGCGCACCGGCGTAGGTCGTCGGCAGACCGTCCATGCCGCCGCAGGTCATCGGCGAGCCGGCCGGCAGTGGCGTCATCGACAGGCCGCCGCGCGCCATGGCGATCGCGTCGATCTCCTCGATGAAGCCGATCGCGCCGCCCTCCTGCCGCGCCGCCTTGCGCAGCGCCTTGAAGTAGGAGCGGATCTTGCGCGCCGTGGCGCCGTAGTACATGGACTGGAACGACGTCGCCGACACGAACAGGAACGGCACGCCCGCCTCACGCGCCATCGCCTTCGCGAGGTGCGTCTTGCCCGTGCCGGGCTGGCCCTCGAAGAGCAGGCCGCGACGGGCCGTGCCGCCCATCTGCGAGGCGAACGCCTTGTGGGCGAGGAAGAGGTTGAGCGAGCGGACGACCTCGTCCTTCACGCCGTCGATGCCCTTGACCTCGTCGAGGCCGACATCGATCTGCTCGGGGCGGTAGGTGACGTGCGGCGAGCGCCCGGCGCCGAGCGTCGAGCCGACGAGGACGCCGATGAGCGCGAGGAAGAACAGACCGGGCAGCACGACCATGGGGTCGAGCGAGGGCCAGCCCAGACCCTGCAGGTCCAGGCCGTCGCCCTGGAGCATCCTGGTCCACAGCCACACCGTGGGGACGAGCAGCACGAGGAACAGCACGCGGAGCCGGCGACGCCGCGAGCGCTCGCGCGAGACGCCGACGTCGGCCTGCGCGACGTGGACGCGACCCGTGCCCGCCTCGGTCAGCAGGTCGGCAGCGGCGGTGGCGCTCGTGGTGCGTCGCACGAGTACTCCTCGAGAGGGCGTCACCCGGCGGGAGGTCCGGGCGTGTGACCCATCGTGAGCGACGAACGCCGTCCGCGCCCTATCACGAGGGGATCGGTCACCCGCCTGTAGTACCACGACCGGGTCAGTCCCTACGCAGCGTGACGTCGCGACCCCTCTCGGCCCAGCCGCAACCGGCCCCGGACACGCTCACCGACGGGTCGGACCGAGGGGCGTCCGCGCAGCCCTGCGCATCGTGCACCCGGCGAGGCCGTCGTGCACAGGCCCATCGTCGGCTCGCGCTCGGCGCCACCACCACGACCGATGCCCGCTCGCGCCGAGCGGCGTACCGTCGCGGGCATGATCACCGCCGCGCACCTCGTGCTCTCCAGCCGCGACGCCGACGCCGACCGCGCGTTCCTGCGCGACGTGCTCGGCTGGCCCTCCGTGCACGCCGCCGGCCCGGACGACCCGTGGCTGATCTTCCGGATGCCTCCCGCCGAGCTCGGCGTGCACCCGACCGACGACGAGCCGAGCACGCAGCTCTACCTCATGTGCGACGACCTCGATGCGACGATCGCCGACCTGCGCGGCCGTGGCGTCGAGATCACCGCCGAGCCGCAGAACCAGGGCTGGGGCACGGTCACGGCGATCCGGCTGCCCAGCGGTGCCGAGGTCGGTCTCTACCAGCCCCGTCACGCCACGGCGTACGACGCGTGAGCGACGGCCTCAGACTCCGGCGAACAGGTCGGTCTCCCAGCCCTTGTCGTCGAACGGTCCGGCCGGAGCACCCTGCGCGAGACGGTAGAACTCGATGCCCATCACGCGGCTGCCGAGATTGTTCGACAGCGCGAAGAAGCCGTCCTCGACGCTGATCTGCGTCGCGTGCTCGCGCATCGCGGCCATCTTGGCCTCGCCGTGGTCCTCGGCGTGGATCGCCGTGGTGATCACGTCGTCCTCCACGGCGAAGGGCAGGTCGTCGGGGTCCATCGCGGTGAACTCGTTGTCCTCGCCCGCCGCCTTCAGCGCCTCGATCCCCTCGCGCACGAACGACTTCGGGAACGCGCCCCAGTAGACCTTGCTGATCGTCCATGCGGCGCCGAGCTCGGGCTTGAACGACGGGACGGCAGCGAGCGCGGTGGCGTACGTCGCGACGCGGTGCGCCTGGATGTGGTCGGGGTGGCCGTAGCCGCCGAAGTCGTCGTAGGTCAGCAGGACCTGCGGACGCACCTCGCGGATCACGGCCACCAGGTCGGTCGCGGCCGCGAGCAGGTCGGCTCTCCAGAACGACGCGGGGTCGTCGTTGTCCGGCGTGCCCATCATCCCGGAGTCGCGGTACCGGCCGGCTCCACCGAGCCAGCGGTGGTCGGTCACTCCGAGGACGCGCATCGCGTTCGCGAGCTCGATCTCGCGGTGCTCGCCGAGGGTGTCGTCGTGCTGCGCAGCGCGGTGCGCGTGCGCGTCGACGAGGATCTCGCCCTCCTCGCCGCGCGTGCAGGTCACGAGGGTGACGTGGGCGCCCTCGGCGGCGTACTTGGCCATCGTGGCGCCGGACCCGATGGTCTCGTCGTCGGGGTGGGCGTGGACGAGCAGCAGGCGCCGGTCGGCGTTCGGGTCGGTCACGAAGGGCAGCCTAAACCGGGTCCCCGACAGCCGCCCGAGGGCTGACAGACTCAGCCCATGTCGTCGCCGATGCAGTCGTCGCAGCCCGAGTCCTTCCCGCGCCAGAACGCACGCACCCACCGGTTCACGGCCGGGGCGCCGCGCCTGTTCACCGTCTCCCCCGACGGCGCCCGCGTGGTGTTCGTGCGATCCCTCGGCGGCACGGACGTGGTCGGCCGGCTCTGGGAGCTCGACGCCACGACGGGGGCCGAGCGGCTGCTCGCGGACCCGACCACGCTGCACGACGGCGCGGAGGAGCTCTCGCACGAGGAGCGTGCGCGCCGCGAGCGGATGCGCGAAGGGAGCGCAGGCATCGTGGGCTACGCGACCGACGACGCCGTGCGCCACGCGGTCTTCGCCCTGTCCGGCGGCCTGTACGCGGTCGACCTCCTCGACGAGTCTCCCGTGCGTGCGCTGGACGTCCCCGGCCCGGTGGTCGACCCGCGGCTGTCCCCCGACGGCGAGCACGTCGCGTACGCCGCGGGGCACGCGCTCCGCGTCGTCCGTCGCGACGGAACGAGCGACCGCGCCCTCGTCGAGGCGGCGCACGGCGGCCAGCAGTGCGGCCTGGCCGACTTCATCGCCGCCGAGGAGCTCGACCGCGATCGCGGCTACTGGTGGTCGCCCGGGTCCGACGCCGTGATCGTGGAGTGCGTCGACGAGCGGCCCGTGCAGGAGTGGTGGATCAGCGACCCGCTGCACCCCGAGGCCGCGCCGTACCCGCACCGCTATCCGGCGGCCGGCACGCCGAACGCGCGGATCGGCCTGATGGTCGCGAGGCTCGACGGCGACGCGGTCGAGATCCCCTGGGACAGAACGGCCTTCCCGTATCTCGTCGACGTCTCGTGGACGCGGTACGGCGATCCGCTCGTGGTGGTGGGCAGCCGCGACCAGCGGCAGTTCCTCGTCCTCGCTGCCGACACCACGACCGGCGCCACCCGCACGGTCGCCGACCTCGCCGATCCGCAGTGGATCGACGCCGAGCCCGGCGGTCGGCGCTGGGCGCCGGACGGCCGGCTGCTCACCCTGCGCGCGGACCGCGACTCCGACACCTACCGCCTGCACCTCGGCGACGCGTGGCTGTCACCCGCCGGAGTCCAGGTGCGCGGCGTGCTCGACGTCGACGACGACGGCGTGCTCGTCGGCACGGCGCCGACGCCGCGCGACCAGGCGATCGTGCACGTCGGATGGGACGGTGCGCTCACCGACGTGAGCGCAGCCTCCGGCTGGCACCTCGCGCGTCGCGACGGCGGCACCTCGGTCGTGGTGTCGCGCACGCTCGACAGCACCGAGATCGTCCACGAGGTGCGCGCTGCAGCGGCCACCCACCGAGTCACGTCGTACGCCGAGCGCCCCGTCGTCACGCCGCGCGTTCACCTGCTCGAGGCAGGCGAGCACCGGTTGCCGACGGCTGTGCTGTTCCCGACCGACCACGTCCCCGGGTCGCGGCGTCTGCCGGTGGTGATGAGCCCCTACGGCGGTCCGCACCACCAGGAGGTGGTCTCGTCCGGCACGTCGTTCGGCGAGGACCAGTGGCTCGCCGACCAGGGCTTCGCGGTCGTCGTGGCCGACGGTCGCGGCACGCCCGGCTTCGGCCCGGCCTGGGACCGCACGATCGCAGGCGACCTGGCCACCCTGCCGGTCGAGGACCAGGTGGCCGCGCTCGCGGCCGTCGCCGCGGCGTTCCCCGACGACATCGACTCCGCCCGCGTCGGCATCCGCGGCTGGTCCTTCGGTGGCTACCTCGCCGCGCTGGCCGTGCTGCGTCGTCCCGACGTCTTCCACGCCGCCGTGGCGGGGGCACCGGTGACCGACTGGCGCCTCTACGACACCGCCTACACCGAGCGCTACCTCGGCCATCCCGGCGAGGACCCGTCGCCCTACGACGCCTGCAGCCTGATCCCGCTCGCGGCGTCGCTGGAGCGACCCCTGCTCATCATCCACGGGCTCACCGACGACAACGTCGTGGTCGCTCACACGCTCTCGCTGTCCGGTGCTCTCACCGTCGCGGGCCGCCCGCACTCGGTGCTGCCGCTGTCCGGCGTCACGCACATGACCCCGCAGGAGGAGGTCGCCGAGAACAAGCTCCTGCTGGAGGTCGACTTCCTGCGGCGGGCTCTCGACGCCTGAGACGGCGACGCCCCGCCGTCCTGGAGCAGGAGGCGGGGCGTCGGCGATCGGTCAGTGGCGGTCGACGTCGTCGCTGTGCTGGGGCTTCACGCTCGAGCCGTACATCTCGGCGCCGAGCTCCTTGTTGGTGCCCAGGGTCTGGGCGCGCTCGACGTGGTCGGGCATGACCGGCGCGACGCTGTCGGGCATCGGGCCGACGACCGAGCCCTCGAGCTTCTCGACCGGGAAGTGGCAGGCCACCTCGTGCCCGGGACGCAGTTCGCGCAGCACCGGCTTCTCGACCTTGCACTGCTCCTGGGCGTTGAAGCACCGGGTGTGGAACACGCAGCCGCTCGGGGGGTTGATCGGGCTGGGCAGGTCGCCCTGCAGCAGGATGCGCTCGCGCTTGCCCACCGACGGGTCCGGCACCGGGACCGCGGAGAGCAGCGCGTGAGTGTAGGGGTGCAGCGGGTGCTCGTAGAGGCTGTCTCGGTCGGTCAGCTCCATGATGTGGCCGAGGTACATGACCGCGACCCGGTCGGAGATGTGGCGGACCACCGAGAGGTCGTGCGCGACGAATACGTACGCGATGCCGTACTCGTCCTGGATGTCCTCGAGCAGGTTGATGACCTGCGCCTGGATGGAGACGTCGAGGGCCGACACCGGCTCGTCGCACATGATGAGCTTGGGGCGCAGCGCGATCGCACGGGCGATGCCGATGCGCTGGCGCTGGCCGCCGGAGAACTCGTTGGGGTAGCGGTTGTAGTGCTCGGGGTTGAGACCCACGCGCTCCATGATCGACTGGACCTCGGCCTTGACGCCGCCGGGCGGCTCGACGCCCTGCACCTTGAACGGCGACGAGATGATCGTGCCGACGGTGTGCCGCGGGTTCA
>DASSQW010000299.1:0-15097 GCA_035702165.1 Candidatus Nanopelagicales bacterium | reverse complement strand
CCCCGGCCGACGATGATCTTGAAGCCCAGTCCTGCGCCGTCGGCTGCCACCGACCGCGCGCCGAGACCGGTCACGATGAGCGCCTCGTTGGGCTCGGCGACCTTCCACGACAGCTTGAGCAGGATGAACAGTGCGACCAGGACGATGATCGCGATGCCGGCGATGATGCCGACGAAGGTGATGTCCACGGACGTGGTGCCTCTCTCCAAGTGGTTCGAGCGCTCAGCGCTCGGCCGCGACGACCCGGACCGTGCGCGGAGGCACGTAGTCCAGGACCAGGACGGACGTCCCGACCTCGAAGGTCTCGCCAGGAAGAGCGGGATAGGCCACGTACGACTCCGTGCCGCCGCGGATCGCGACGGTGACCTCGCCGGTTCGACCCTCGGCGATGCGCGCCGTCACGTGCGCGATGCGCCCGAGCGGTGTCGCCTGCGTCGGGTCTGACGCGGTCATGGATCGTGCCCCCCGTACCCCCTCGGACGGGCCCGTGCCCGTCCGGAACAGGGCAACGTACATCGACGGCGACGCGCGCGCCAGAGTTTCATCACGGCGACTTCTGCATCCCGCCGGTGACCGCCGGTAGCGTCGGTGCCGTGAAGGCGGTCGTGATCGGTGCGGGTGCGTGGGGCCTCCCCGCTGCGGCCGAGCTCGCCCGCCGCGGCCACACCGTGCAGCTGCTCGACCGCTACGGCCCGGCCAACCAGCTCTCGTCGTCGTCGGGCCTGACGCGGATCTGGCGGGTGAGCCACCCCGACCGGCTGCGCACGCGTCTCGCGCTGCGCTCGGTCGAGGCCTGGCAGCGGCTCGCGGCGATCACCGGCATCACCGTGACGCTGCAGCGCGGCCTGGTCTGGCGCGACGAGCGCACCTGGCGCGACGTCGCCGACTCCCTCGAGGCCGAGGGCGTGCCCTACACGCTCATCGACCCCGACGACGTCGGCCGCTGGTTCCCCGGCCTGCGCCCCGACGGCCGCCCTGCCGTGTGGCAGAAGGACGCCGGCCCGGTGCTCGCCAACCACGCGCTCGACGCGCAGGTGTCGCTGCTCGCGCTGTCGCGCGGTGAGCTCGTCACCGGCGCCCGCGTGCTCGAGGTCGACCCCTCGGGCACCGACGTCGTCGTCCGCTGCGCCGACGGGCGCACCTTCGACGCCGACGTCGTGGTGATCGCGGCGGGACCGGGCGCCGAGCCGCTGCTGCGGGGCGTCGGCGTCGACCTCGCGCTGCGCCCCGTGCTCGAGCAGGTGTGCCACGTCGGCCGCGGCGCCGACACCGACGGCCTGCCCTGCATCTACGAGGGCCCGATCGGCGACGAGCCCGGGATGTACGGGATGCCGACGCCGGGCCGCGGCTACAAGCTGGGGATCGACCTGCAGCTGCGCGACTTCCACGAGGACGACCACGACCGCGTGCCCGACCCCGCCATCACCGCCGCCATCTCCGCCCGCGCGGCCCGCTCGTTCGCGACCCTCGACCCGACGGTGATCGACGGCCAGGTGTGCACGTGGACCGACTCGCCCGACGGCCGGTTCGTCCTCGACACCGTCCACGGCGGCCGCGTCGTCGTCGCAGCGGGCGACTCGGGGGAGGGGTTCAAGTACTCGGCCCTCATGGGCCCGCTGCTCGCCGACCTGGCCGAGGGCGTCCCGCCGGACCCGGACGTCGCCGCGCTCGGCCTCGCGCGCTTCGCGCGCGGCGAGGCGGTCCCCGGCGGCCCGGTCCCGCCCCGATAGCCTCGACCGACCGAAGCCGCACCACCAGCAGGAGCCCCGATGGCCGACGGCACGACCCCCGAGATCACCTTCCGGAGCGACGTCACGGTCGAGCTGGTGAAGAGCTCGGCGTCCGACGCCGACGTCGTCTTCGCGGCGCGGGTCTCCACCAAGGGCGAGCAGTCCCTCGACGACGTCGACGCCGACACCAGCCGCTCGGCCGGCCTCATCAACTACCTGATGCGCGACCGCCACGGCTCGCCGTTCGAGCACAACTCGTTCACCTTCTTCGTCCGCGCGCCGATCTTCGTGTGGCGCGAGCACATGCGGCACCGCATCACGTCGTACAACGAGGAGAGCGGGCGCTACCGCGAGCTCGAGCCGGTCTTCTACGTCCCGGGCCCGGAGCGCAACCTCGTCCAGCAGGGCAAGCCCGGCGCCTACGAGTTCGTGCCCGGTACGCCGGAGCAGCTCGCGATCGTCGAGGAGCAGGTCCGCGCCTCGTGCACCCAGGCCTACGCCGCGTACCAGACGATGCTCGACGCCGGCGTCGCCCGCGAGGTCGCACGTGTCGTCCTGCCGGTCACCATCTACTCGTCGGCCTACGTGACGATGAACGCCCGCGCGCTGATGAACTTCCTGTCCCTGCGCACCAAGCGCGAAGGATCTCATTTCCCGTCGTTCCCGCAGCGGGAGATCGAGATGGTGGCCGAGAAGTACGAGGACGAGTTCGCCCGCCTGATGCCGCTCACCTACGCCGCGTTCCAGGCCAACGGCCGGGTCGCCCCCTGACCGACCGGCGCACCGGACCGGCCCGCCGGACGGTAGCCTGGAGGTCATGGCTGCGGACTCCACACCCCAGCGCCCGTTCGGGCGGATGCTGACCGCGATGGTCACGCCGTTCACGCGCGACGGCGCCCTCGACACCGACGCTGCCGCGGCCCTGGCCGTCGAGCTCGTCGACATGGGCAACGACGGCCTCGTGATCAGCGGCACCACCGGCGAGTCGCCCACCACCAGCGACGACGAGAAGGACCGCCTCGTCCGCGCGGTGGTCGAGGCGGTGGGGCACCGCGCCCACGTGGTCGCCGGCGTCGGCACCAACGACACCCACCACAGCTGCGAGCTCGCACGTGCCGCGGAGAAGGCGGGCGCCGCCGGTCTGCTCGTGGTGACGCCGTACTACAACAAGCCGCCGCAGGACGGCCTGCGCGCGCACTTCACGACCGTGGCCGACTCGACGGGGCTTCCGGTGATCCTGTACGACATCCCCGGCCGCTCGGGCGTCGCGATCTCGACCGAGTCGCTGCTGCGCCTCTCGGAGCACCCGCAGATCGTGGCCAACAAGGACGCCAAGGGCGACCTGTTCGCCGCGCAGCAGGTGATGAGCCGCTGCGAGCTCGTCTACTACTCCGGCGACGACGCGCTGAACCTGCCGCTGCTGTCGGTGGGCGCGGTCGGTGCCGTGAGCGTCACCGGCCATCTGGTCGCCGACCGGATCCGCGCGATGATCGCGGCGTACGAGAAGGGCGACGTCGAGCTCGCCCGAGAGCTCAACGACGAGCTGGTCCCCGTCACCGAGGCGATCATGACGCGCACCCAGGGAGTGATCGCAGTGAAGGCAGCGCTCGAGCACCAGGGCCGTCCGGGCGGAGGCGCGCTGCGCCTGCCGCTGCTGGCGATGCCCGCGGCCGACCGCACCGCGCTGGTGCAGTCGCTGGCCGACGGCGGCGTCCCCGAGTTCGACTTCCTCGCATGAGCCACGCGCACCCCGAGCTCGGCGCGCCGCCTGAGCTGCCCGCCGACGGCCTGCGCATCGTCCCGCTCGGCGGCCTGGGCGACATCGGCCGCAACATGACGGTGTTCGAGCACGCGGGCCGGCTGATGGTCGTCGACGTCGGCGTGCTGTTCCCCGAGGACGCGCAGCCCGGCGTGGACCTGATCCTTCCGGACTTCGATCTGGTACGGAGCCGCCTCGACGCCATCGAGGCCATCGTGCTGACGCACGCGCACGAGGACCACATCGGCGCGGTGCCCTACCTGCTGCGCGAGCGCCAGGACATCCCGATCTACGGCTCGCGCCTCACCCTGGCCCTGCTGGCGTCCAAGCTGCGCGAGCACCGGATCGTCAACGCGGTCACGCACGAGGTCGTCGAGGGCGACGTGGTGCAGGCAGGTCCGTTCGGTCTCGAGTTCGTCGCGGTGAACCACTCGATCCCCGACGCGCTCGCCGTCTTCATCGAGACCGCGGCCGGCACCGTCCTGCACACCGGCGACTTCAAGCTCGACCAGCTGCCGCTCGACGGCCGCATCACCGACCTGCGCGCGTTCGCGCGCCTCGGCGAGCGCGGGGTCGACCTGTTCATGGTCGACTCGACCAACGCCGAGGTGCCCGGCTTCGTCGCGAGCGAGCGCGACCTCGAGCCCGCGATCGACCGCGTCTTCAACAACGCGCGCGGCCGCATCGTGGTGGCGTCGTTCGCGTCGCACATCCACCGCATCCAGCAGATCATCGACGTCGCCCATCGCCACCACCGCAAGATCGCGTTCTTCGGGCGCTCGATGGTGCGCAACATGGGCGTCGCGAGCGACCTCGGCTACCTCGCGATCCCCGGCGGCATCCTCGTGTCGTCCGAGCAGCTCTCCGAGCTGCCTGACGACGAGGTCGTGCTCATCTGCACCGGGTCGCAGGGCGAGCCGATGGCGGCGCTGTCGCGCATCGCGAACAACGACCACCAGATCAAGGTCGGCCCCGGCGACACCGTCGTGCTCGCGTCGTCGCTCATCCCCGGCAACGAGAACGCGGTGAGCCGCGTCATCAACGGGCTCACCCGTCTCGGTGCGAAGGTCGTGCACAAGGGCAACGCGATGGTGCACGTGAGCGGTCACGCTGCCGCGGGCGAGCTGCTCTACTGCTACAACATCGTCAAGCCGCGCAACGTCATGCCGATCCACGGCGAGCCGCGGCACCTGAAGGCCAACGCCGAACTCGCCCACGCGACCGGTGTACCGGCGGAGCGGATCGTGCTCACCCTCGACGGCGGCGTGGTCGACCTCGTCGGCGGCGTCGCGAAGGTGACCGGCGCCGTCCCGTGCGGCTACGTCTACGTCGACGGCGTCAGCGTCGGGGACCTCACCGAGGCCTCGCTCAAGGACCGCCGTGTGCTCGGCTCCGAGGGCTTCATCACCTGCTTCGTCGTCGTCGACTCGGTCGAGGGCAAGGTCACCGCCGGCCCCGAGATCCAGGCGCGCGGCTTCGTCGAGGACGAGTCGGTCTTCGACGCCGTCCTGCCGACGATCCGCGATGCCGTGGAGGACCAGCTCCGCCACGGCAACACCGACCAGTACGCCCTGCAGCAGGTCGTGCGCCGGGTGCTCGGCCGCTGGGTCAACGACCAGCACCGCCGCCGCCCCATGATCGTCCCCGTCGTCGTCGAGGCCTGACCGCCGCTCCGGGTGCCGCTGGATCGCGGCGCCCGGCTACGAGTCCGTTCCGCGGTCGACCGCGCGCGCCGATGTCGTCCCCTCGTTCCTCGAACATGATCATGTTTGAGGAACGACGGGGCGATGACGATCATGGGCCGGTGGACATCAGGGACTACCGCCCGTCCGACGCGGATGCGGTGCTCGCGCTGGTCGACCGGGCGTGGGTCCCGGTGTTCCCGGAGGTGAACGCCCTGCTCGGGCCGGAGCTCGCGCGGCTGCTGCACGGCGAGGACTGGCGCGTGCACCATGCGGCCGAGATCCGCGGCGTCCTCGCCGACGAGCAGATGCGGAGCTGGGTCGCGATCGAGGGCGAGGACGTCGTGGGCGTGGCGAGCGCGCGGGTGGTCGACCCGGCACGCCGGATCGGCGAGGTGCATCTCGTCGGTGTCGACCCCGGTGCTCAGGGGCAGGGCGTCGGAACCGCGCTCACCCTGTACGCCGAGGCGTGGCTGCGCGAGCAGGAGATGGCGGTCTCGTTCATCTCGACCGGCGGCGACCCCGGTCACGCGGGCGCGCGGGCGCTCTACGCGTCTCTGGGCTACACGCTGTTCCCGAGCACCCAGTGCTTCAAGGCGCTCTGAGGGCTCAGGCCCGGGTCAGGCGGGCGTGCGCGCGCAGGCCGATCGCGATGGCGACGCACCCGGTGACGAACAGCGCCGGGCTCCAGAACGGGAGGGCGTCGTTGGTCGGCTGGGTGGCGCCGACCAGATAGCTCACGAGAGCGGCGAGCACGAGGAAGCCGCCCCAGCCCAGGCCCCACGCCCGCACCCGCCGGTCGACGTCGCGCGGCGCCGGGAAGGGGTCGTCGGCGCCGTAGGGCATCCCGGACGGGCTGCGCGTGCCGGGCGCCTCGTGCGACCACGCCCAGGTGCCGCCGTCCTCCGCCGTACGCCGCCACTTGGGCGCCTCCGGCACGGGTGCGACCAGCACGGCACGGGCCTCGACCAGCGCACGCATCCGGTCCGAGGCGTCCTCCCAGGCCTCGGACCCGGGCGGGAAGCGGTCGGGGTGGGTGTCGCGGGTCCGCCGGCGGAACGCGCGCTCGACGGCGCGCGCCGAGGCAGCCGGATCGACCCCCAGCACCCGTCCCGCCTCCGCCCGCTCCACGCGCACCTCCTGGGCCCGAGTATCCGCCTCGTCGCCGGGGGGCGCCCCACGCGGCGGGTGCTTGCGACGGTTCGTCGACGGGGTCTGCTCCGGTCGCCGTCGGGCAGCGGCATGGCTCGCCTGCGGTCGGCCATGCGCAGGGGGACCGGTGTGGCGTGCGGGACTGGTGGGGGAGGTGCGGCTAGCCTCGGGACCATGGCGACCCGTACGCCGGCGCCGCCTCGTTCCCGTTCGGGGACGGGACGGACCGGGACTTCCCCCACGAGCCGCTCGAAGACCCCCGCCCGGTCGACCGGGCGGTCGTCGTCGACGCGCACCACCGCATCGCGCCCGGCTGCCCGCGCGGCCGCCGGCCCGCCGCTGCCCACCCGCATCCTCGCCGCGGTCGTGACCGCCCTCGGCGTCGTGTGGGTGAGCATCGGCCACGTGCTCGGCGGCATTGTCCGACGCGTCGGCAACGGCGCGCGCGACCTCGACCCGGCGCACCGCCGCGACGGCCTGGGCCTCGCCCTGGTCGGCGCCGCGATCCTCGTGGCGTTCGCGGTCTGGTGGGACGTCTCCTCCGGCGTCGGCGGCCTCATCGCCTCCCTCGTCACCGGCATGCTCGGCAGCCTCGACTGGCTGCTGCCGCTCCTGCTCCTCGGTCTGGCCTGGCGGATCCTGCGGCGCCCCGACGAGAGCGCCGCCACCGGCCGCATGACCATCGGCGTCACCGCCCTGGTCGTCTCGGCGGCCGGCCTCGTCCATGTCGTGCACGGCACCGCGGTGCCCGCCGACGGCTCGGCCGCCATGGAGGCCGGCGGCGGCTGGCTCGGCTGGCTCGCCTCCGCCCCGGTCGTGGCCGCCACCCACCCGGTCGTGGCCGGGCTGCTGCTGTCGCTGCTGTTCCTCTTCGGCCTGCTCGTGGTCACCGCGACCCCCGTGGCGGCCATCCCCGAGCGGCTGCGCCATCTGCGCGACCGCCTGCTCGGCGTCGAGCTGGTCGAGGAGCCCGGTGCGCCGGCCGAGCCCGAGGCGCCGGCGACCACCACGCGCCGCCAGCGCCGCCAGGCCAAGAAGGACGCCGAGGCCGCCGACTCCGGGCTCGGGGTGCTCAACGGCGACATCGCCTTCGAGACCCCGCTGGTCGAGGAGGCGCCGAGGAGGCGCCGTGGCCGCAAGGCCGACGTCGACCTCACCGACGACGCCGAGACCGCGACGCCGGACGAGCAGTCGACCGTCGTCGTCGACCTGTCGTCGGGCGCGGTCATCAGCGCGAAGGCCACGGCCGAGCCGCTGCCCGAGGTGCCCTCGCGCATCGAGCAGCTCGCGCTCTCCGGCGACGTCACCTACCACCTGCCGCCCACCGAGGCGCTCAAGCCCGGTGCCCCGCACAAGGCGACCAGCAAGGCGTCCGACGCCGTGGTCGGCTCGCTCACCGCGGTCTTCGAGCAGTTCGGCATCGACGCCACGGTCACCGGCTACTCGCGCGGCCCCACGGTCACCCGCTACGAGGTCGAGCTCGGCAACGCCGTGAAGGTCGAGCGCGTCACGCAGCTGTCGAAGAACATCGCGTACGCCGTCGCGAGCGCCGACGTCCGCATCCTGTCGCCCATCCCGGGCAAGTCCGCGGTCGGCGTCGAGATCCCCAACACCGACCGCGAGCTGGTCAGCCTCGGCGACGTCCTGCGCAGCAAGGCCGCGACGAGCGACCACCACCCGATGCTGGTCGGCCTCGGCAAGGACGTCGAGGGAGGCTTCGTCTGCGCGAACCTCGCGCGGATGCCCCACATCCTCGTCGCGGGCGCCACCGGCGCCGGCAAGTCCGGCTGCATGAACACACTGATCACCAGCGTGCTGATGCGCTCGACACCGGACGAGGTCCGGATGATCCTCGTCGACCCCAAGCGCGTCGAGCTCACGGCGTACGAGGGGATCCCGCACCTCATCACGCCGATCATCACGAGCCCGAAGAAGGCCGCCGAGGCGCTGCAGTGGGTCGTGCGCGCGATGGACACCCGCTACGACGACCTCGCGCAGTTCGGCTTCCGCCACATCGACGACTTCAACAAGGCGGTTAAGGCCGGCCAGGTGAAGCCGCTGCCCGGCAGCGAGCGTGTCATCACGCCGTACCCGTACCTGCTGGTGATCGTCGACGAGCTCGCCGACCTGATGATGGTCGCCCCGCGCGACGTCGAGGACTCGATCGTCCGCATCACCCAGCTCGCCCGCGCGGCCGGCATCCACCTGGTGCTCGCCACGCAGCGCCCGAGCGTGGACGTCGTCACGGGCCTGATCAAGGCGAACGTGCCGAGCCGGATGGCGTTCGCGACCTCGTCCCTCGCCGACAGCCGCGTCATCCTCGGCCAGCCCGGCGCCGAGAAGCTGGTCGGCCAGGGCGACGCGCTGTTCCTCCCGATGGGGGCGAGCAAGCCGATCCGGCTGCAGGGCTCGTGGGTCACCGAGAACGAGATCCGCGCGGTGGTCGCCCACTGCAAGGAGCAGCTCGCCCCGGCCTACCGCGAGGACGTCGGTGTGGCCGCCGGCGGCAAGAAGGAGATCGACGAGGAGATCGGCGACGACCTCGACCTGCTGCGCGCGGCGATCGAGCTCGTGGTCACCACCCAGTTCGGCTCCACGAGCATGCTCCAGCGCAAGCTGCGGGTGGGGTTCGCCAAGGCCGGACGCCTCATGGACCTCATGGAGAGCAGGGGCATCGTCGGCCCCAGCGAGGGCTCCAAGGCCCGCGACGTGCTGGTGACCCCCGACGAGCTCGAGGGGATCCTCGCCACTCTCGGCGGAGACTGACCGCTCTGACCTGCGAGGATGCCCCCGGCTGACCCGGTCGGGGGCTCGAGCGGTTGGCCCCCGCGGTGGTGTGCGGCCTAGCATGGTCGCTCCGGCGGCTTCCCCCGCACGACGGCTCGGTCGTGCTCCGCCGGTGGGGTGGAGGGTCCGACGTGAGCGAGACGGTGCCGACGGTCGGGCAGACCGTCGCGCGCGCTCGAACCGACGCCGGTCTCACCGTCACCCAGGTCGCCACGGCCACCCGCGTGCGCGCGGCGGTCATCGAGGCGATCGAGAAGGACGACTTCCGGCTCTGCGGCGGCGACGTCTACGCGCGCGGGCACCTCAAGAGCATCGCGACCGCCGTCGGGCTCAACCCCGTGGCCCTGGCCGCCCAGTACGACGCCCAACGCGGCACGGAGCGCGCGGTCGCGGAGCCGGTCGCGCCGATCGAGCAGCCGACGAAGGTGAGCGAGCGTACGTCGGCCGGCGACAGCCTCGGCGCGCTGGCGGGCACCCTCGGCGCGAGCGTCTCCCGAGGGCGTACCGGCCCGAACTGGTCGGCCGTCATGGCCCTCGCGCTCGCGGTCATCATCGGCGCCGGCGCGATCTCGTGGCTGAGCAACCGGCCATCGTCGTCGGGCGTCGCGTCGGGTCCGACCGGCTCGCCGTCGCCCACCGTGTCGTCGGGCACGCAGCCCTCGACCCCGTCGACCCAGCCCTCGACCCCGTCGACCCAGCCGACCACGCCTGCACCGTCGCCGAGCGACGTCGTGGCCGCCGCCGACGGCGTCACCGTGAAGCTCACTGTGACCGGCGCGAAGTCGTGGGTGCGCGTCACCGCCGGCTCGGGCGGGCGCACGCTCTACGAGGGCATCCTCAACCAGGGCCAGACCAAGACCTTCAAGGACAAGCAGAAGATCGCGCTCGTGATCGGCAACGCCGGCGCGGTGACGCTGAAGGTGAACGGCCGCGACCTCGGCGCGCCCGGCAGCGGCGGCCAGGTCGTGAAGGTCACCTTCGGCCCCGGCGACCCGAACGCCTCCGCAGCCTGAGTCCGTGGGGCACCCGCCGTCCCCGTAGGCTGACGGCATGACCTCGGAAGTGCGCAGGGTTGCGCTCGTCACCCTCGGGTGCGCCCGCAACGAGGTCGACTCCGAGGAGCTCGCCGGACGCCTCGCGGCCGACGGCTGGGAGCTCGTCGACGACGCCGCCGAGGCCGACGCCGTGGTGGTCAACACCTGCGGCTTCGTCGAGCAGGCCAAGAAGGACTCCGTCGACACCCTGCTCGCCGCGGCCGACCTCAAGGACGACGGCCGCACGCGCGCCGTCGTCGCCGTCGGCTGCCTCGCCGAGCGCTACGGCGACCAGCTCGCCGAGTCGCTGCCCGAGGCCGATGCGGTCCTCGGCTTCGACGACTACGCCGACATCTCGACGCGGCTGCGGAGCATCGTCGCGGGCGAGCAGCACGTCGCGCACGCGCCCCGCGACCGACGCCTCCTCCTGCCGGTGACGCCGGTCGAGCGCGCCGCGTCGTCGGTGGCACTGCCCGGTCACGGCCAGGAGCCCGACCTCCCCGAGGGCGTCGCCCCGGCCAGCGGGCCGCGCGTCGTACGTCGCCGCCTCGGGTCCGGGCCCAGCGCGCCGCTGAAGCTGGCCTCGGGCTGCGACCGCCGCTGCTCGTTCTGCGCGATCCCGTCCTTCCGCGGCTCGTTCGTCTCGCGCCGCCCGACCGACGTGGTCGAGGAGGCGCGCTGGCTCGCGTCGCAGGGCGTGCGCGAGCTCGTCCTCGTCAGCGAGAACTCCACGTCGTACGGCAAGGACCTCGGCGACCTCCGCCTGCTCGAGGCGCTGCTGCCCGAGCTCGCCGCCGTCGAGGGCATCGACTGGGTCCGCGTGTCCTACCTGCAGCCCGCGGAGACCAGGCCCTCCCTCATCGAGGTCATCGCCCGGACACCGGGTGTCGTGCCCTACTTCGACCTGTCGTTCCAGCACGCGTCGTCCGACGTCCTGCGCCGGATGCGCCGCTTCGGCGGGACCGAGTCCTTCCTCGAGCTGCTCGCCGCCGCACGCCACCTCGCGCCCGAGGCCGGTGCGCGCAGCAACGTGATCGTCGGGTTCCCGGGGGAGACCGAGGCCGACGTCGACGAGCTCGAGCGCGTCCTCGTCGCCGCGCGCCTCGACGCGGTCGGCGTGTTCGGCTACTCGGACGAGGACGGCACCGAGGCAGCGACCTACGACGGCAAGCTCGACGAGGCGGTGGTCCGCGACCGCGTCGAGCGGCTCTCCTCGCTCGTCGAGGAGCTCACGTCGCGCCGCGCCGCCGACCGCATCGGCCAGAGCGTCGAGGTGCTGGTCGAGTACGTCGGCGACGGCGTCGACGGGTTCGCGGCCGAGGGCCGCAGCGCGTTCCAGGCGCCCGAGGTCGACGGCGCGACACTCCTCGTGACGCGCGACGAGACCCCGCTCGTTCCCGGCGACCTCGTGAGCGCCGTCGTCGTGGGGTCGGAGGGCGTCGACCTCGTCGCGGAGGTCACCGGTCGGGTCGCGCGGTGATCAAGCCGCCGCCTCCCGACCACGTCGGCGACCCCGTCCAAGCACCCTCGCGCCTGAACCTCCCCAACGCCCTGACCGTCCTGCGGCTCCTGCTCGTCCCGCTGTTCGCCTGGTTGCTGCTGCGCGACGGCGGCGACGACCCGGCGTCGCGCATCTGGTCGGCCGTGGTCTTCCTCGCCCTGTCGTTCACCGACCTGATCGACGGCGAGCTCGCCCGCCGGCGCGGCCAGGTGACCAGCTTCGGCAAGATCGCCGACCCGATCGCCGACAAGGCGCTCACCGGCACCGCGCTCGTCGGGCTCTCCTACCTCGGCGAGCTCCCGTGGTGGGTCACGCTCGTGATCCTCGCCCGCGAGATCGGCGTCACGATCCTGCGGTTCTGGGTGATCCGGCAGGGCGTCATCCCCGCGAGCCGGGGCGGCAAGGCCAAGACCGCGTTCCAGATGGCCGCGATCGTCGGGTACCTGCTGCCGGTCAGCGGCTGGCTGGTCGGGGTCCGCGTGGCGCTGATGGCGATCGCGCTGGTCCTCACCGTCGTGACCGGCGTCGACTACGTCGTGCGCGCGGTGCGGCTACGGCGCTCGGCGACGGCGGCGGCGTGACGTCGTACGCCGACGCCGCGGCCTACCAGGCGGCGGCGCGCGACCTGGCGGTGCGGCTCGTGCCGGCGCTCACCGACGCCGGGCGCACGGTCGCCGTGGCGGAGTCGCTCACCGGCGGCCTCGTGGTCGCCACCCTCGTCTCCGTGCCGGGAGCGTCGGCGGTCGTGCGTGGGGGAGTGGTCGCGTACATGACCGACGTGAAGACGTCGGTGCTCGGAGTCGACCGTGGCCTGCTCGACCTCGAGGGCGCGGTCACCCCCGAAGTGGCGCGCGAGATGGCCCGCGGCGTGGTCGCCCTGATCGGTGCCGACTACGGCGTGGCCACCACCGGTGTCGCCGGCCCCGACCCGCAGGACGGTCGACCCGTGGGCGAGGTGCACGTCGCCGTCTGCGGCCCCCGCGGCCGGACGCACACCCAGAGCCCGCGGTTGGACCCGGCGCTCGGGCGCGACGGCATCCGCTGGGCCGCCGTCCACGAGGCGCTCACCGCCCTCGCGCATCTCACGACCCCCTGACCCCGCCCCCCTGCGCCGGGTGGACGGGGTCGGCGGCCACCGTCCGAGGCGGTCAGCGGACGACGCATCCGGGCTCGGCCGTCCGGGTGACGGCGGCGGGGGGTGTTCGCCGTGGGCGTATCCCGGTGGCGCGTGCGGGAACACCGGCGCAGGATCAGGACGTTCAGACCAGACAGGCACGAACCGTCCCCGCTGGAGGGCCCGCGTGAGCACCGCCCCGACCGTCACCCCGCGACGCGCCGACGTACGCCGTCCGGGTGCAGTCGCTGCGAGCGCAGGTCACGCCGGGTACGGTGGTGCTACGTCGGACCCCGCCGGCGTGCTGCCGCGTCCCGCGAGAGGGGGTGCCCCCGTGATCGTGCTCCGTCGAGTCATCGGTGACGAGCTGCGTCGCCGCCGCACGGACCAGGGCCGCACCCTGCGCGAGGTCTCGTCCGCCGCCCGCGTCTCGCTGGGCTACCTCTCCGAGGTCGAGCGGGGCCAGAAGGAGGCCAGCAGCGAGCTGCTCGCCTCGATCTGCGGCGCCCTCGACGTCCCCCTCGCGAACTTCCTGCGCTCGGTCAGCGACGAGGTCGCCGTCCTCGAGGGCGTCGCCCCGGTCACCGAGCTGCCCGTGTCGACCCCGTCGGCCGTCGCCGCCGCCTGACCGGCACGTGAGCGACCGCACCACCGAACCTCCCGCGCCCGTCGGCGCGCCCCTCTCCACGCTCGAGCCCTCGCACGTCGTCGACCCGTCGTCGGGTACGCCGGCCGCGGTCGAGGCTCCCGCCGAGCCGCCCGCCCGCTCGCCGCGGTCCCGTGCCGGCAACGCCATGGGCCGCACCCGCGCCGCAGCCCTGGACGGTGCCCGCCGCGTCCTCACCGAGCACGGTGTGCGCAAGGCGACGATGGGCGACATCGCCGTCCGCGGCGGCCTCGCGAAGGCCACGCTGTACAACCACTTCCGCACCAAGGACGAGGTCGTCGCAGCGCTGGTGGCCGACGACCTCGCCGAGCTCGCCGACGACTGCCGCGACCTCGCGCGCGACGACCTCGCGGTGGCGCTCACCCGCGCCGCCGACGCCGTCGCGACCCACGCCGTCCTCGCCGGCCTGCGCACCGTCGAGCCCGCCGCGCTGCTCGCGGTCGTCGTACCGGGTGCGGGGCCCTCCTGGGACGGCGTACGCGCTCGCACCGCCGAGGTGCTCGACATGGCCGAGCGCGCAGCGGGTCCCGAGCACGTCGACCTCGTGCTGCGCTGGCTCGCCGGCCACGCCCTCGAGCCGGGCACGCAGTCCTCCCGCGCAGCCCAGGCCAGGGCGCTCGCCGCCGGCCTCCCGCCCGCCGTCCGCACCACCGCCTTCGCCGCCCCCGCCGGCTGACATCGCTCCGAGCACGCGCCCCTGTCGGCGCAAGCCCCGCTCGAGGTCGGTAGGTGGTTCCCCGAACATGATCACGTTCGGGGAGCTACGGCGATGGAGGCGGTCAGCGGGCGGGGCCGGGTTGGCAGCTCGGGCACCAGGTGGTGAGCCGGTCGGTCGGAGGGGTGCCCTGCCGTGCCTGGCGCAGCCGGGTGCCGCAGCGACGGCAGGGTCGGCTGCCGCGGCCGTAGACCCAGTGCTCGTAGCCGCGTCGCGGGTCGCCCGTGGTGATCTGCGCGGCGTGATCCCTGTTGCCCGCGAGGTACTTCTGGGCCTGGTCGAGGATCGCGCCGAGGTCGTCGACTGCCCCGACGTGCGTGAACGGCGAGGTGCGGCGGACGAAGAGGACCTCGTCCTTGTACATGTTCCCGATGCCCGCGACCGACGACTGGTCGAGGAGCGCGACGCCGATCTCGCGGTCCGGGTCGGCGGCGAGCCGCGCCAGCGCCTCGTCGCGGTCATAGTCCGGGGACAGCAGGTCGGGCCCGAGGTGCCCGACCACGGTCGCCTCCTCCGACGTCGCGAGCAGGTCGACCACGGGGAGCCGGTAGCCGACCGCGTCCCACGCCTGGGTCGAGAGGATCAACCGGATCTGGTGGTCAGGGCCGCCGTGCCACGGCGTACCCGGTCGGTAGAGGTGCCACATCCCGTCCATGCGCAGGTGCGTGTGCAGGGTGAGCCCGCCCTCGAGGCGGGTGAGCAGGTGCTTGCCGCGCGGGACGGTGGACAGGACGCGGCGTCCGACGAGGTCGGTGGTGGCGAGCTGGGGCACGCGGAAGTCGCTGCGGGTCAGGACGTCGCCGGACAGTGCGTCGTCGAGCCGCTTGCAGACCAGCCACACCGTGTCGCCCTCGGGCACGTCGCCTCCTCGCCCCGATCCTGCCCCGGGAACACCCCGGCAGCGAGCAGGGTTGGGGTGGAGCAGTCGACGTACGCGGAGGTTCACCATGCGGATC
>DASSQW010000298.1:0-3783 GCA_035702165.1 Candidatus Nanopelagicales bacterium | reverse complement strand
TCGACCCCGTCACCGGGCACCTGCTCGACTACGGTCGCGAGCAGTACCTGCCCGACAAGCTCCGCGACTACATCCTGGCCCGCGACCACTGCCGCGCACCCGGCTGCACCGTGCGCGCGCTGTCGCGCCTGGAGATGGACCACGCGATCCCCTTCCCCCAAGGACCGACGTCGGCGGCCAACACCGGCGGGCTGTGCCGCTCGCACCACCAGCACAAGACCGCCGGCCTCGTCGACATCGAGGACTCCGCGGCCGACGGCTCCGCCACCTGGGTCACCGGCTGGGGACAACGCATCACCCTCGCGCCGAGACCCTTCCTCCACGACCCCGCCGACCGACCACCAGAGCTGGCCGCGACACCACCGGAATCGCAGAGACCCCAGCGACCACCGACCGCGCCGGTCGAGTGGGACCCCGAGACGCCGGTCGACCCCGACGTACCGCCCTTCTGATGACGCGCAGGCATCTCTCGACGCTTGCCCTGCCCTGGTTTGCTGGGCGAGCGCTACCGCCATGCGGGCGTCGAGGGTTTCGACGTCAGTCATGCACCACGAGCCCGAAGGCCGACTCGATCGCGCCGACCGTCCGGTAGATCGTGGCCGGTAGTAGCAGAGCGAGACCTGCAACCAGGACGCGGCGGTTCTGGCGAACGAGCGAGCCCTATCGGCACATCGGCTCGCTACTCGCTGGGACGAGATAGAACCTCTGCGATGACGGACAGGCTTAGCGCAATGGACGCGAGCGCCACCACTTCAGCCCCGGTAGGGCTCTTGGCAGAGAACTTGTCGCCTGCCTCGGCTGCCTGCTCCGCGAACTCTCGGGCTTGCGCCACGCGGTTGTCTGTCATCGGAACCCCCTGGTCGATGTGGTGGCTGAATCGTGCCTGTTCGACAGCGCCAAGGCGATCGAGAACGGCACCTCTGCGCGGCTACTCGTCAGGGACAATCCACGCGGCCGCAGGTGAGTGCTCGTCGGAGCCGTCGTGCTCGAAGCGGGCGCGGGCGTCGAAGGACGACGCGATGTTGCTGCACACTCCCCAGTCACCACCCCAAGAGCCGGTGAGCGGAATCCAAAATCGGCAGTCGCCACACTGGTTCCACGCCCAGTCGTCCGGTGCGCCGGGCGCACCAGAGTCTCGATTGAGGGCCCCCAGCCACCTCGCATGGGTTGCGCGCATGTGGGCCTGGTCGTGGAGCAGCGGCTGGTCGGACACGGCTCGATCATGCCGGATGGGGCGATGCCTATTGCCGGATATTGCGCTGGGCCGGAATGCGTTCCCGTCTAGTGCGGGATGCCGATGGGGAGGCCGTTGACGCGGCGCTTGGCCATGCCGGCCAGCGACTCCCAGATGACGCGGTGGCCGTTGTTGGCGGTGTTGTCGGCGTGGTCGTAGGCCGGCGCGACCTCGACGACGTCGAGACCGACGATCCGGGTGTCCAGCGCGATGCGTCGCACGATGCGCAGCAGGTCGACCGGCGCCATGCCCCCAGGCTCCGGCGTACCGGTGCCGGGGGCGAAGCCCGGGTCGAGCACGTCGATGTCGACCGAGAGGTAGACGAACTCCGGGCCGTCGAGGGCCTCGTCGATGACCCGGTCGATGACGGTCTTGATGCCGTCGTCCCAGATCTCCTGCATGAAGTGCGTCTTCATCTCCTGCTCGCGCATCCACTCGACGACGTCGGCGGGCGGCCAGTAGCCGCGCAGCCCGACCTGCACGAAGTTCTTGCCCTTGATCGCGCCGCTCTCGATGAGGCGGCGCATCGGCGTGCCATGGCTCGCGAGGTTGCCGGCCACATCGTCGGCGGTGTCCGCGTGCGCGTCGAAGTGGATCAGGCCGACGTTGCCATGGCCGAGGTGGTCGGCGACTGCTGCCGCGGAGGGCCAGGTGATCGCGTGGTCGCCACCGAGCACCACCGGCACGATGCCGCGCGTCGCGACGGCGGTGACGCGGTCGTAGATGGCCTGCCTCGAGGGCTCCCACAGACCCCAGGTGCACATGGCGTCGCCGTAGTCGACGACGTCGAGGTGCTCGAAGATCTCGAGCTCGAGATCGAGGTGGTAGCTGCCGGGCGTGTGCGCGTTGCGCAGCGCCCGCGGCCCGAAGCGTGCACCCGGGCGGTACGACGTCCCGCCGTCCCACGGGGCGCCGACGACGGCTGCGTCGGGCTTCCACTCGTCGAGCTGCTCGGGTTCGGACAGGAACGGCCGATGGCCGAACGTCCCCAGGCCCGTCGAGTCGAAGCCCTCGAGCTGCTCGCGCATGCCGGGCGGCAGCTTCTCCATGCCCAGATCCATGCCCGCACCCTAGGGGGCGACGGGCCGGTGCACGGTCAGTCCGGCCAGTGAGCCGGGCGGTCGTGCTGCGCCGACAGCCGGGTGCTCGCGTCACCGCGCGCCGCCACGAGCTGCGGGCCGAGCAGGAACAGCGCGTCGCGCAGGTCGCTGCCTCGGACGTCGGCGCCGCGCAGGTCGGCACCGATGACGTCGGCCTCGCGCAGGTCGGCGCCGCGCAGGTCGGCACCGAGCAGTAGCGCGCCGCGCAGGCTGGCGCCGCGCAGGTCGGCGCCGCGCAGGTCGCGGCCGGCGAGGTCGGCGCCACGCTGGTCGGGCCCGCGGTGCGTCGCACGCTGCAGCTCGCTCGCCCGCAGCAGCAACGGGTTCACCCGGGAACGCAGGGCATCGACGTCGGTCCGCGTGATCACCGGGATCTCCGCGTTCGCGAGGGCTTCGACCTCGGCGTACACCGACTCCAGCGCGTCGTGCACCTCGGCCGCACGCGCGAACGAGGACGCCTCGGCGACGTAGCGCAGCACCTCGAACAGGTCGCGCACCACGGGGAACACGTCGGCCATCGCGTCGGCCGTGTCGGGAGACGTGCGCCAGTCGTGACCGCCCAGCACCACCTGCGTCACGTGCTGCCCGGCGCCGAGGCAGTCGTAGACGGTGCAGCCGGGGAAGCCGCGCTGCCGCAGCTCGGTGTGGATGCCGCAGCGGAAGTCGCCCTGCAGGTGGGGGCAGGGCCGACCGGCCGGCTTGTCGATGGCGAAGTCGCTCGAGCGCGCGAAGCCGGGGACGACGCAGCACAGCGCGGCGCAGCGCGAGCAGTCCGCCCGCAGCGCGTCGCGTCGTTCGTCGTACGTCGTCATCCCGTGCACCTCCCGCGCGGCACGAACCTACGCCGCCGCTACCGTGACGGCGTGGACGACCAGCGTGGCTCGGCTCGGTCCGACGTCACGATCTACGCCGTCGTCGCCACGGCCGCCCGGTCGGCCACCGAGGCGATCGGACCCGCGCTGCTGCTCGCCGCCCTCGCGAACCAGCGCGCCGACGCCGACGGCGCGGCCCTGGTCGCGGCGTTCACCGGCCTCGCCGCCGTCGCCGGTCCTGTCGTCGGAGCGCTCCTCGACCGCGTCGCGCGTCCGGGGCGCGTCATCGTCGGGGCGGTCGCACTCATGGCCGCGTCGACCACGGCGCTCGCGCTGCTCGTCGCGAGCGCACCGCTGCCCCTGCTGCTGGTGATCTGCGCGCTGGGCGGCCTCGCCTACCCGGCGCTCACCGGCGGCCTGACGTCGCAGCTGCCGTGGATCGTGAGCGGCCCGCGGCTCGACCGGGCCTATGGCATCGACGCGGCGACGTACAACATCGGCGCGATCGTCGGGCCTCCCGCCGCCGCGGCGATGCTGGTGCTCGGCCGCAGCGGACCGGTCGTGTTCCTGCTCGTGCTGCTGCGGGTGGCGCTGCCCCTCGTGCCGCGCATCCGCTTCCCCGTGCGCGAGCCTTCTG
>DASSQW010000297.1:0-10458 GCA_035702165.1 Candidatus Nanopelagicales bacterium | reverse complement strand
TGCGTAGCCGCGGTTTCTTCTCCAGGTGCGACAGGCCGTTCCACGCCAGGTTCACCAGATGGGCGACGACTTCGTCGCGTTTCGGCTTGCGGGCGTCGAGCCACCACTGTCCGGTGAGGGCGACCATGCCGACGAACATGTTCGCGTACATCGGCGCGAACTTCGCCGGGAACCCGTTGCGCTCGAACTCCTTCGCAAGGCGCTCGTCGACCTGGCTCGCGACGTCGCGCAGCAGGCTCGCGAAGTTGCCTGTGCTCTGCGACACGGGCGAGTCGCGGACGAGGACGCGGAAGCCATCGGCGCGCGTCTCGATGTAGTCGAACAGCGCCCGGGTCGCCTGCTCGAGCAGCGCGCGCGGGGCGCGGGCGGTGAGCGAGTCGCTGATCATCCCGAGCAGGATGTTCATCTCGCGGTCGACGATGACGGCGTAGAGCCCGTCCTTGCTGCCGAAGTGCTCGTAGACCACGGGCTTGGAGACGCCGGCCTTCGCGGCGATCTCCTCGATGGTGACCGCCTCGAAGCCCTTCTCGGCGAAGAGCTTGCGGCCGACGTCGACGAGCTGCTCGCGCCGCTCGCGGCCGCTCATGCGGACGCGCTCGGAGCGCACGCGGCGAGAGGTTGTGCTCTCGGTCGGCGCGGCGGCGTCGGTGCTGCTCGGCTCGGTCACGGGCTCATCCTGCCCTGTCGGGACCGCCGGAAGGTACGCCGTACCGCCGGTCACCGCACGTGCCGGGAGAAGCGGACGCCGTCGGGCTCGACGAGACGGGCGCGCAGGCGCGCCTCGCGCGGCCATCGGACGTCGTCGGCCCAGCCGCGGCGCTCGAACAGACGGATGAGGGCGGCGGACGTGTCGAGCTGCCCGCGCAGCACCCCGTGCCGAGCGGCGGTGGGGTCGCTGTGGTGCAGGTTGTGCCACGACTCGCCGCCGGAGAGCACCGAGAGCCACGCGACGTTGCCCGAGCGGTCGCGCGTCCGGAAGGGGTGCGCGCCCCAGACGTGGCAGACCGAGTTGATCGACCACGTCACGTGGTGGACGAGCGCGACGCGGACGAGCGAGGCCCAGAAGAACGCGGTGAGCGCACCGTGCCACGACCAGGTGAGCAGACCGCCGAGGACGGCGGGGGCGAGCAGGCTCACGAGCACCCAGACGCGGAACTGCCGCGAGATGCGGACGAGGTCGGCGTCCTTCTGGAGGTCGGGCGCGTAGCGGGCGATCGGGGACTGCTCGACGTCGACCAGCCAACCCACGTGCGCGTAGAGGAAGCCCTTGAGCAGGCCCCGGGTCGACTGCCCGTAGGTCCACGGGGAGTGCGGGTCCCCGACGGCGTCGCTGAACGCGTGGTGCTTGCGGTGGTCGGCGACCCAGCGGATCACCGGGCCCTGGATGGCGAGGCTGCCGGCGACGGCGAGCGCGATCTTCAGCGGTCGGTTCGGCGTGAACGAGCGGTGCGTGAACGCGCGGTGGAAGCCGACGGTGATGCCGTGCGCGGCGACGGCGTAGAAGAGCACCGCGAGCACGAGGTCGGTCCAACCCAGCCCCCAGCCCCACGCGACCGGGACGGCCAGCGCGACTGCGAGCAGCGGCACCGCGACGACGACGCCGACCGCGACGCGCTGGCCGAGGGTCTGCCGGTCGCCCCCCGAGTAGGTCGCACGCCCGTCGCTCGCGACGTCGGGGCCGGCCGCGGCGTAGGCATGGCCGGTGAGCGCGTCGTCCTCGGCGGTGACGATCAGGTCGGGGGTGGCGGTCACGGAGTCTCCCTGGTGGTGGATGGTTACGCCTACGAAACCGTAACTTACGACACCGTAGGTTGTCGAGCGGGCTGTGCCGCGGTCCTGCCCACTGCAGCGCGCCCTACGCTGGTGAGGACCTTCCCGGGTTGCTCTGCTGGTAGGGGCGACCGCACTTTGAATGCGGGTACGACGCAGGTTCGATTCCTGCCCCGGGAGCGCTGGGGGACCTCCGCCTCGACCAAGGACATCGATGCCCACGATCGCCGACCACGCCCGCTACCCCCTCACCTTCGGGCCGAGCCCGGTGCACCCGCTCGACCGGCTCTCCGACCACCTCGGCGGGGCCCGGATCTGGGCCAAGCGGGAGGACTGCAACAGCGGTCTGGCCTACGGCGGCAACAAGGTCCGCAAGCTCGAGTACCTCGTCCCCGAGGCGCTCGAGCAGGGCGCCGACACGCTGGTCTCCATCGGCGGCTACCAGTCCAACCACACCCGCCAGGTCGCGGCGGTCGCGGCCAAGCTCGGCATGAAGGCGGTGCTGGTGCAGGAGAAGTGGGTCGACTGGCCCGACTCGGTCAACGACCGCGTCGGCAACATCATGCTCAGCCGGATCATGGGCGCCGAAGTGCGGCTCGATCCGGCCGGCTTCGACATCGGCTTCCGCGACAGCTGGACGCGCGCTCTCGACGACGTGAAGGCACGCGGCGGCACGCCCTACGCGATCCCGGCCGGTGCCTCCGACCACCCCAAAGGCGGCCTGGGCTTCGCGAACTGGGCCTACGAGGTCGCGGAGCAGGAGAAGGAGCTCGGCATCTTCTTCGACACGATCGTGGTCTGCACCGTCACCGGCAGCACGCACGCGGGGATGATCGCTGGCTTCGCCGCGCTCGAGGACGCCGGCGGCCGGCCGCGGCGGGTCATCGGCATCGACGCCTCGGCCACGCTCGAGAAGACGCGGGACCAGGTCGGCCGCATCGCGCGCCAGACGGCGTCGATCATCGGCGTCGACCGCGACCTGCGCGAGGACGAGATCACGGTGCTCGAGGGCTGGGCGGGCGACCTCTACGGCATCCCGGTCGAGTCGACCCTCGACGCGATCCGCCTCACCGGTCGGCTCGAGGGGATGATCGTCGACACGGTCTACGAGGGGAAGTCGATGGCCGGCCTCATCGACCTCGTCGCCGACGGCACGATCGCGAAGGACAGCAACGTCCTCTACGCCCACCTCGGCGGCCAACCAGCGCTCAACGCCTACAGCGCCCTCTTCACCACCTGACCCACCACGATCTGCCCACTTTCCGGCCCATTCCCGCAGCCGATCAGCCCGGGAAAGGGCCACGAGGTGGGCAGATCCTGGGGTCGCCGGGCGTCCGTCCGGACGCGGATGCCCGAGCACCGTGTGTCGGCAGGTATCGTGACGCCTGCCTCGCCCGCCGCCCTCCGGAGAGCAGACGCCCACGTGAGCCGCTCGCGCCCGTCCGCCGTCGTCGTCCTCGCTGCAGGCGAGGGCACCCGGATGAAGTCCGCGACGCCGAAGGTCCTGCACGAGGCCGGCGGTCGCACTCTCGTCGGCCACGTCCTCGCCGCCGTCGACGTCCTCGGGCCCGACCACGTGGTGGTCGTCGTAGGGCACGGCCGCGACCAGGTCGTCGCGCACCTCGCGCAGATCGCGCCCGACGCCGTGACGGTGGTCCAGGAGCAGCAGAACGGCACCGGGCACGCCGTGCGCGTGGCGCTCGACGGGCTCCACGCGGCGGGCATCGCGCTCGACGCCGCGGGCCCCGTGGTCGTCGTCGCCGGCGACACCCCGCTGCTCGCGGGGTCCACGCTCGCCTCGCTCCTCGACGTGCACGCCGCCGAGTCCGCGGCGTCGACCGTCCTCACCGCCCTGCTCGACGACCCGACCGGCTACGGCCGCGTGCTCCGCGACCCTGCCAGCGGCCATGTCACGGGCATCGTCGAGCAGAAGGACGCCGACGACGAGCAGCGCGCCGTGCGCGAGGTGAACAGCGGCGTCTACGCCTTCGATCTCGCTGCGCTGCGCGACGCGCTCGGCCGGCTGACGACCGACAACGCGCAGGGCGAGGAGTACCTCACCGACGTCCTCGGCCTGCACGTGTCTGCGGGCCTTCCGGTGGCGGCCGTGGCCGCGCCGCGACCCGAGGAGATCCTCGGCGTCAACGACCGCGTGCAGCTCGCCGAGGCGCGCGCCCTGCTCCGCGACCTCGTGAACGAGCGCTGGATGCGCGAAGGCGTCACCATCGTCGACCCCGCGACCACGTGGATCGACGCCGACGTCGTCCTCGAGCGCGACTGCCGCATCGAGCGCAACACCGGCCTGCACGGCTCGACGCGGGTCGCCACCGGTGCGCTCGTCGGCCCCGACACGACGCTGACGGACGTCGTCGTCGGCGAGGGCGCGAGCGTCGTACGCACGCAGGCAACCGACGCCGAGATCGGCCCCGGCGCCACGGTCGGCCCGTTCACGTTCATCCGACCCGGCACGCGGCTGGCCGCGAGGGCCAAGCTCGGCGCGTACGTGGAGGCGAAGAACGCCGTCGTGGGCGCCGGCTCGAAGGTGCCGCACCTGTCCTACGTCGGCGACGTCGAGATCGGCGAGGGCTCCAACATCGGGGCCGCGACCGTCGTCGTGAACTACGACGGCGTCGCCAAGCACCGCACGGTGATCGGCGACCACGTGCGCGTCGGCAGCGACACGATGCTCGTCGCGCCGGTGCGCGTCGGCGACGGCGCCTACACCGCGGCGGGGTCGGTCATCACCGACGACGTCCCGCCCGGCGCGATGGCCGTCGGCCGCGCGCGCCAGCGCAACGTCGAGGGCTGGGTGGCGCGCCGTCGCCCGGGCTCCGCGGCCGCCGAGGCGGCCGAGAGGGCACAGGTTCCCGGAGCGGCGACCGCCGGCTCCGGTGCAGGGGCGACCGAGGGACGGCCCGGGGCGTCCCCCTCGGACGTCGACCGTCATCGAGCAGCGGACTCCACCGAGGAGAAGACACAGTGAGCGGCATCGTCCAGACCAGTTCCAAGAGGTTGGTGCTCATCGCCGGCCGCTCCCACCCCGAGCTCGCCCAGCACGTCGCGAAGGAGCTCGGCATCGACCTCGTCGACACCCAGGCGTACGACTTCGCCAACGGCGAGATCTTCGTGCGGTTCGAGGAGTCGGTGCGCGGCTGCGACGCCTTCGTCCTGCAGAGCCACACCGAGCCGATCAACAAGTGGATCATGGAGCAGCTGCTCATGGTCGACGCGCTCAAGCGCGCCTCGGCCAAGCGCATCACCGTGATCACCCCGTTCTACGGCTACGCGCGTCAGGACAAGAAGCACCGCGGCCGCGAGCCCATCTCGGCCCGTCTGATCGCGGACCTGTTCCGCACCGCCGGTGCCGACCGCCTCATGGCCGTCGACCTGCACACCTCGCAGATCCAGGGCTTCTTCGACGGCCCGGTCGACCACCTCTTCGCCCTGCCGCTGCTGGTGAAGTACGTCGCCGAGACCGTCGAGGACCGCAGCCTCATCACCGTCGTCTCGCCCGACGCCGGCCGGGTGCGCGTCGCCGAGCGCTGGACCGACCTGCTCGGCGCGCCGCTCGCGATCATCCACAAGCGGCGCGACCCCGACGTCCCGAACGAGGCGAAGGTGCAGGAGGTCGTCGGTGACGTCGAAGGCCGCATCTGCGTCCTCATCGACGACATGATCGACACCGGCGGCACCATCGTGAAGGCGTCCGAGGCGCTGTTCGAGAACGGTGCGTCCAAGGTCATCGTCGCGGCGACGCACGGCATCCTCTCCGGCCCAGCGGTCGAGCGGTTCAACGGCAGCCAGGTCAGCGAGGTCGTCGTCACCGACACGCTGCCGATCCCGGAGGACCGCCGGTTCGACAAGCTCACGATCCTCCCGGTGGCGCCGCTCATCGCGCGCGCGATCAGCGAGGTCTTCACCGACGGCTCGGTCACGAGCATGTTCGAGGGCGACCGCGTCTGAACGCCTGGGCCGGACGGGCCAGGCGGCGCGTCCACGAGGAGGCCGGTCGCGGCGCCGCAGGTCGGGATTTGGGACACCGGCCGCCGAGCGCCTAGACTGACCGCGCTCCCTGGCGAGGGTGGACGGGCACGTCCCGCCGCACCGTGATCGACGCGGACCGCGCGGTTGCGTGCGCCCGCTCTCGCCGAGGCGCCGACCGCCCCGCCGCGAGGCGCGGCACCCCGAGACCCCTGCGGCACCCGCCGCATGCCCGCGACTCTCACGCCCGCGGGCGACGACGTACGAGGAGCACGACGTGCAGGTCAGCATCACCGCCGAGCCCCGCTCGGACTTCGGCAAGGGCGCGGCTCGCCGCACCCGTCGCGCGGGCCTGGTGCCCGCCGTCATCTACGGCAAGGGCCAGGAGCCGCAGCACGTGGCCCTCCCCGACCACGACCTGACCCTGGCCCTGCGCCACCCGGGTCTGGTCCTCGAGGTTGCCCTCGAGGGCTCGAAGGTCCTCGTCGCCCCCCGCGACGTCCAGCGCGACCCCGTCAAGCGCAGCCTCGAGCACGTCGACCTCGTCGTGCTCAACAAGGCCGAGGCCGCCGAGCGCATCGAGGAGGGCAAGGCCGCTGAGGCTGCCGCCGAGGCCGCTCACGCGGCCGAGGCCGAGGCGCTCAAGTACGCCACCGCCGCCGACGACCTCGACACCGAGGCGCACCTCGACAACGACGACGCGGCCGAGGCCGGCGACGACGCCGAGGGCGACGACGCCTGATCCCTGCTGGACTCGAAGGGCCCCCACCGGTGATCTCGGTGGGGGCCCTTCGGCTTCTCGGCGACCGGCCGGGTCCCTCGCGGGTGTAGGAGCCGCGTCGACTCGAGCGGCGCAGGTGCTAGATGAAGAGCAGCTGCGCGCCGGCGGTCAGCTCGATGAAGTCCGAGGCGTTGATGATGTCCTTGACGCCGGGGTGCAGGTCCTCGAGCTTCACGTGGTTCATGTCCGCGCTCATCCGGCACGCCCAGAGGCTGCCGCCGCTGGCCACGATGTGGTCGAGGAAGTCGGGGACCTCGGGGACGCCGAGGTCCGCGATCTGCTTCTTGAGCATGTGGGTGGCCATCGGCTGCATGCCGGGCATCGGTGCGAGCGCCTGCGGGATGCGGACGTCGCCCACCGGCATGTGCATCGCGGTGTTGCCCGTGGGGCTGAACTTCAGGTCGTGCATGCGGTCCTTGATGATCATGTCGAAGCCCCAGAACGTGAAGAACAGATGCGTCTCCACGCCCTCGCCGATCGCGGCGTTGGCCAGGATCAGACCGGGGTAGGCCATGTCGAGGTTGCCCTTGGAGCAGATGATGGCGAGCTTGCGGCCGCCCTCGTCCTCGTCGTCGTCGAACTTCGGGATGATCGCTTCAGCGGTCGTCGTCATGGGTGCCACGTCCTCGGTGGATGTCGGTGGGTGTCGGTGGATGTCGGTGGGGTCGGGGCGTCGTGGCGCTCAGACGCAGCCGGCGGGCTTGGGCAGGCCGGCGATGTAGGCCATCTTCTTGGCCGGCTTCTTGGGGAACATCGCGAAGAGCTTCTTGGTGTCGTAGCCGCCGACCGTGGAGACCCGGCGCAGGGTCGGGGTGTGCCCGCCCTCGGCCTGGAAATCGGTGCGCAGGAAGCGGATCGGGCCCCAGGCCTCGTCGCTCATCTCGACGCCGATGGCGTCGGCGAGCGCCTTGCCCAGCTCCTCGTCCCACTCCTCGTAGACGGTCATGAATCCCTCGTCGTCGACGTGGATCTCGTGCCCGGCGATGGTCGTGACAGGCATGGTCGTGCTCCTTCGTGGATGGTCGGTTCGTGCCCGTCAGGACACGGGGGTGGGGACGTCCTTGCCGCTCATGGACATCAGGGCCGGGATGGGCATCGGGCGCCCGGGCATGAGCACGTTCCAGTAGGCCCAGCGGAACGCGAGCTTGCCCTGGTGGTTGAGCCTGCTCTCCTTGAGCAGGCTCATCGGGCCGACGCCGGCGACGGGGAACCTGCCCGGAAGCGGCTCGGTGTCGTAGTTGAAGTCGATGAGCATGGCCTTGCCGTGACCGGTCTCGATGAAGCAGTTGGCATGGCCGTCGAATGCGCCGGTCATCGGCTTGCCGGCGACGTGCTCGAGGAAGTTGTCGAGCCAGATGTCGATCTCGAAGTGCGCGACCGAGCCGGCCTTGGACGCGGGGATGTCGTTCGCGTCGCCGAGCGCCCAGACGTCGTCGTGCTTCTTGGAGAGCAGGGTGTGCTTGTCGACCGGCACGAGGTTGAGCTCGTTGCCCAGACCGCTGCGCGCGACGTAGTCGGCGCCCATGTTGAGGGGGATGGCGACGAGCAGGTCGTAGGGCACCTCGCGCTCGTCGTAGGACACGACCGTCTTCGCCTCGGTGTCGACCCGCTCGACCATGTAGTCGCTCTCGAGCGCGATCCCCTTCTCCTCGAGCATGCTGCCGAACGCCTTGGCGGCCATCGGCTTCGTGAACGCGCCGGGGAGCGGCGTCACGTAGGTGATCTCGACCTTGTCGCGCATGCCCTTCTTCTCGAAGAAGTCGTCGGCGAGGAACGCGAACTCGAGCGGGGCGACCGGGCACTTGATGGGCATCTCGACGATCTCGATGACCAGCTTCCCGCCCTCCCACGTCGCGAGCTTCTTGGCCAGCGCCGTCGTGCCCTCGCGCGTGTAGAAGTCGAAGACGTCGACGTACCACGACGCCTCGTCGTCCATGCCCGGCGTCTGATCGGGTCGCGGGGTCACGCCGGTCGCGATGATCAGCTGGTCGTAGGGCAGGACGGTGCCGTCGACGAGCGACACGGCGCGCGCCTCGGCGTCCACCCGGTCGATCTCGCCGTAGACGAGGGGAACGTCGGGGTGGAGGTACTTGCGCCGCGACTTCGTGATCTCGTCGGGCCGGTAGATCCCGAACGGGATGAACAGGTAGCCCGGCTGGTAGTCGTGCTTGTCGTCCTGGTCGACGACGGTGATCTGCCACTCCGAGGCGGGCAGTGCCTTGTGCAGCTTGTTCGCCGCCATGGTCCCGGCGGTGCCGCCGCCGAGGATGACCACGTTCTTCATGGTGTGCGCTCTGCTATCTGACCCGGATCCGGGTCGCGGCCTCGGGGGCGGGATTGCCTCTCCGGCGTCGGCCTGGAGCTGGGGTCGATCGGCTCCTACGCCCTCGATGGTTCTCCTGCCCGGAGGCGGAGTCGCGCGCAACGAGCCCGATGTGATCGAGGAGACAACTACCCCGGGGGGTATCGGGCCCCGAGCGCTCGCGGCGGCGCTCGGCCCAACCCTGCGGGCGGAGGGGGAGGGCGTGCGGGAGGATCCTCGGCGTGAGCAGCGACACCGCACCGTGGCTCGTCGTCGGGCTGGGCAACCCCGGCACCGAGTACGCCCCGACGCGTCACAACGTCGGCTACCTCGTCGTCGAGGAGCTGGCGGCCCGCGCGCGAGGCAATTTCGCGATGCACAAGCGGGCGCGGGCGTCGGTGGCCGAGGAGCGGCTGCAGGGTCACCGCGCGGTGCTCGCGCGCTGCTCGACGTACATGAACGAGTCCGGCGGCCCGGTGAAATCGTTGCTCGACTTCTACAAGGTGCCGATGGAGCACCTCGTCGTGGTGCACGACGAGCTCGACCTTCCGTTCGCAGCGCTGCGCCTCAAGCTCGGCGGAGGCGACAACGGGCACAACGGTCTGAAGTCGATCCGGCGCTCCACCGGGAGCGGTGACTTCTACCGGGTGCGCGTCGGCATCGGTCGGCCCCCGGGTCGCCAGGACCCCGCCGACTTCGTCCTCAAACCGTGGTCCGGTGTCGAGCGCAAGGAGCTGCCGATGATCGTCGTCGATGCCGCGGACGCTGTCGAGCTGCTGGTCGCCGAGGGTCTCGAGCGCGCGCAGAACCGGTACAACACATGAGCTCCGACGCCGAGCTCTCGCGGGAGATCGCGCGCGAGGCGGGCGAGCTGCTCCTCGACGTACGCCGGTCCTTCGGCGACATCGACCCGCAGGACCGCGAGCGCGGCCGGCTGCTGCGCGACACCGCGGACCGGGAGGCGCACCTGCACATCGAGCGCCGGCTCGCCGACGCGCGACCCGACGACACGCTGCTGTCCGAGGAGGGCGACGACGACCCGGCCCGGCTCGAGGCCGATCGGCTGTGGATCGTCGACCCTCTCGACGGCACGTGGGAGTACGGCCAGGGACGCGACGACTTCGCGGTGCACGTCGCGCTGTGGCAGCGCGACGGGTCGCTGTCGGCCGCCACGGTCGACCTCCCCTCGAGCGCGCGCACCTGGTCGGTGCTCGACGACGACCGCGCGCCGACGTCGCTGCCCGCCGACCGGCCGGTGCGTGTCGTCGTGTCGCGGTCGCGGCGGCCGGTCGGCGTCGACGACCTCGTCGACGGGCTGAACGCGGAGCTCGGCGTCGACGTCGACGTGGTGACCGTCGGCTCGGTCGGCGCGAAGGTCGGCGAGCTGCTCGCTGGTCGCGCCGAGGTGTATGTGCACGACAGCGGCTTCCACGACTGGGACCTCGCCGCACCGCTCGCAGTCGCGCGCCACCAGGGCTTCTGGTGCTCGACCCCGTCGGGCGAGCCGTTCTCGTTCAACGGCCGCTCGCTCGTGCAGCCGGGGGTCGTCATGGCAGCACCCGCCGTCGCGTCGGCGGTCGCGCGCCTGCTCGGTCTCGCCTGAGGCGCCCGCACTGGAGGTCTG
>DASSQW010000296.1:0-2244 GCA_035702165.1 Candidatus Nanopelagicales bacterium | reverse complement strand
CGGCGTCGAGTACGCCGACGGCGCAGCCCAGCTCGGCGCGGTCGTCACCTCGCAGCTCTCGGACTGGTCCACCGGGCGGGTGCCCTGGGCAGGGCGGCTGGTCACCATGAGCGTCAGCCGCGACGGGGACGCTCTCCCTGTCCGCGGCCGCGTCGACGACGAGCCGTGGCGGCTGGTCCGCGTCGCGCCCATCGACGGCGCCCGCGCCTGGCGCGCCGGCCCGATGACGTGCGCCCCCACCCGCGCCGGTCTCACGATCCGCTTCACCCGCTGGACCGTCGGGCCTGCGGACGCCGCCCTGCACTGACGACCGCGCGCGCGACGCCTTCGTGAATGGGAACGCGTCGCAGAGCGCGCGTTGCGACTACCAGCTCGCGACCTGCTCGATCCAGGGGTGGCCGGGGTGCACGCGACCGAGCGCCTCGACCAGCCAGGTGCGCTCCGTCGCGGCGAGCCGCGGCAGGCAGTGCTCGAGGTCGGCAACGTCCTTCGCGCCGGTGTGCTTGGCCTTGAAGAGGAGCACGACCTGCGGGGCCATGAACGGGATGCCGTCCTGGGTCGTACGGACGAGCTCGGCGTAGGGCATCCGGATGCTGGTGTCGCGCTTGCAGATCCAGGTGTCGCCGTCGTGCACGTCGCGGAAGAAGTCGACCCGGAACGCGCCGCTGCTGTCACGACCCCAGGTCTGGAAGTTGTGCGCCAGCGCGGCATCGCTCAGCTCCCACAGGCCGTCGCCCGCGACGACGAAGTCCAGGTCGCTCAGCCGCTCATGGACGAGCGGCCACGCCGAGTCGGGGATGGCGATCTCCAGGTCCTCGTGCGATCGCGTCTGCTCGTCGAGGAACAGGTCGATCGCCCAGCCGGCGGTGACGCACCACGGCACGTCGAGGCCGCGCAGCCGATCGGCCGCCTCGCGAGGGCTCCACGGGTCCCAGTCCTCCCACGACCCGCTCGCCCGCACCAGCCCGTGCGGCGCGTCGTGGTGCGGGTGGTCGGCGGACGTCACGACGACATCGTGACGTGCCGGACCCCGGCCCGCGAGGGCGCCGCCTACGACGACGTCGTCACGTCCGCGTTCGCGACGGCGTAGGAGATCGTCGCGCCAGCCAGGCAACGCACGTCGGCCGCCACGCTCACGGCCGACCGCTCGACGCGCTCGACGTAGCCTCCGCCGCCGGTGATGGTGTCCCCGCTTCTGATCACGGCACCGGAAGGGACGACCACAGCCGTGTGCGCTCCGTCCGTCCAGCGGGTGCCGTCGGGCCAGACGAGCGCGACCTGCGCATTGCCGGGCGGGTCGAGCCGCCAGCAGCCCTCGGCGTCGATGGTGGCGACCCCGGAGACGACCGCAGCCATGCTCCCGTGGTCGTTCGCGGTGTCGATGCTCAGGCTGTCGACGCTCTGGATCTGCGCGGTCGACGACGGGGCGGCCGACGCGGTCACGGACTCGCGGGCTCCTGCCGCGGTGCTGCTCCCGCAGGCGCAGAGCGTCGCGGCCGCGGCCACGGCCGCGACGGACGCTCGGACGTGGGCTCCCATGCTCGATCCCCCTCGACAGCGGCGACCCTGCCACAAGCGGTGCGCGGACGCGGGTCGGCGCCGGATCGTCATCGGATCGAGGCCGTGCGGGCCGGATCTGCGGCGGTCGCGGCCACGCGAGCGCACGGGTGCGCGCGCCGCCCCACCTCCCCGGCACCGCGTGTGAGACGTTCCTCCCGTGGCAGAGGCGATCGCGGCGATCCTTCCGTTCGCGGTCGGCATCATGGTGAGCCCGATTCCCATCGTCGCCGTGATCCTCATGCTGTTCACGCGGCGCGCGACCTCGAACGGGCCGGCGTTCCTCGTGGGCTGGGTCGTCGGGCTGACGCTGCTCGCCGTACTCGGCTACGCCGCGGCCTCTCTGCTCGGGTGGGGCGACGGCAGCGACGCAGCGGCCACCGAGGTGCAGTGGTGGCGCGTTGTCCTCGGGCTGGTCCTGCTCGTGCTCGCCTTCCGCACGTGGCGCAAGGCGGCCGAGCCCGACCACGTCGAGGAGCTGCCGCGCTGGATGGCCGACATCGACGACCTCACGCCGGCGAAGGCGTTCGCGCTCGCGCTCGCGCTGTCGTCGGTGAACCCGAAGAACTTGCTCCTCGGCCTCGGCGCGATGACGTCGCTCGCCACGCTGGGTGCGGCGACGGACGAGGTCGTCGTCGGCATCGCGGCGTTCGTCCTCATCGCGAGCCTCACGGTGGCCGCGGCCGT
>DASSQW010000295.1:0-3323 GCA_035702165.1 Candidatus Nanopelagicales bacterium | reverse complement strand
GTCGGGACGTCGGCCGGCGCCACGGCCGCAGCGATGATCACGAGCTCTGAACCGGCCGAGATGTAAGCCGAGATCCTCACGACCGTCATCCCGCCGCGAGCGAGCGCGGCGGTCGCCCGTCCCGTGTCGGACCAGCTGCAGCGCACGTCCGAGATCATCGCGTCGGCGAGCGGTCCGGCGGACCTGCGACGCCGGCTCGGCGCGTGGGCGATCGAGGCTGCCGATGCTGCCGGGCCGGAGGCTCAGGACCGGTGGCGGGCGATCGTGGCGTCGCGGCTGCCGAGCCAGGACTGGCCCGACCAGCGGGTGCTCCTCACTGTCGTGGATGCCGACACCGGGGAGCCCGGGGTGCTCGACCGCGCCAGCGGTGCGAGCCTCGCCGACGCCGTGGCCGCGAGCTGCTCGAGCGGGTCGGCGTACCGGATCGGGGACCGGCGGTTCATCGACGGCGGCTACCGTGCGAACGCCGACAACCCCGACGTCGCAACGGGTTACAGCCGCATCCTCGTGCTCTCGCCGTTCGGTGGGAGCTCGCGCTGGCCGGTCGCGTGGGCGCAGGACCTCGAGGCCCAGGTCGCGCGCCTGCGGGCCGAGGGCAGCCGGGTCGAGCTCGTGCTCTCCGACGCCGCCGTCCTCGGCGAGAACGCCATGGACTACTCGGCCCGCCCGTCCGCGGCGCGTGGCGGTCACGCGCAGGGCCTCGACGCCACCGACCGCGTGCGCGCGCTCTGGTCCGTCGACGCGTGATGACCGGACGCTGGAGAGTGCCCTGGTCACTCGTCGACGGAGCGCATCCGTCGATGCGTGATGAGGGGACCGTAGAGAGTGCGCTGGTCACGCGTCGACGGCGTACGACGGAGCCAGCGGCGCTCGGTCCTGGTACGCCGGAGAGGGACGCCGACGAGGTCGGCGTCCCTCTCCCGGGGGGTGCGGTGGATCAGTAGGCCTTGGTGAGGACCCGGATGTAGTCGATCTGCAGCGTGGAGGGCAGCAGCGTCGAGGCGATCGGGCCGCCGTAGTAGCCGGTGTCCTTCGACACCTGCAGGTTGACCCGCATGTTGGCGTTGCCGGCGTAGTCGGTGCCGGTGAAGATCCACGACGCGTTGGACGGGGTGGCCCGGACCTTCTCGACGCCGTCGACACGGATCGAGAGGTACGTCGGCGTCCACTCGCACTCGTACACGTGGAACCCGGCGGAGAGGTCGCTGCCCACGTCGGACAGCCAGCCGCTGACCTTCGCGCCGGTGCCGGCGGTGTTCTGGTGGATCGAGGCGGACCCCGAGCCGGCGCGGTAGCCGTTGAAGATCGTCGGCCCGGTGCCCCACGCCTCGATCAGGTCGACCTCCATCGGCGAGGTGTCGCCGCGCAGCCACAGAGGAGCCGGCCACATGCCCTGGCTGGTGCCGATGGGGGTGTCGACCTTGGCGCGCACCTGCCAGACGCCGTAGCGCTGGGAGAACTTGCCGATGCTGTCGATGTAGCCCGAGCTGTAGAGCTTGCCGCCCACCGAGTCACGACGGGCCGTGATGTTCAGCAGGCCGTTCGACTCGGTGACGTTGCTGGCGAGCAGGTAGGACTGCTCGTTGGAGTTCGACGTGTTGTTGCGGACGTTCCACTTCGAGCTGTCGACGGTCGAGCCGGTGAAGTCGTCGAGGAACGTCTGGCTGTAGCCGGCAGGGATGGGCGGCAGCGTCGAGGACGCCGTGGGCGTCGCAGAGGCGGCAGCGCTGGCGCTCGAGTCGGCGGTCATGTTGCTCGCGACGACGGTGTAAGAGTACGCCGTGCCGTTGGTGAGACCGCCATCGGTGAAGGTCGTGCCGGTCGGCGCCGCGACCTGCGTGCCGTTGCGGAGGACCTTGTAGCTCGTGGCGTTGGCCGACGCCGTCCACGACAGCGACACCTGGGCGTTGCCTGCGGTGGCGACGAGCCCGGTGGGGGTCGTCGGTGCCGGGGGCCTCGGTGTCGCGGCGACGGCGGCCGTGGCGGTCGAGTCGCCCGTCGTGTTGCTGGCGACGACGGCGTAGCCGTACGCCGTGCCGTTGGTGAGCCCGGTGTCGACGTAGCTCGTGCCGGACAGTGTGCCGACCTGCGTGCCGCCACGCAGGACCTTGTAGCTGGTGGCGTAGGCCGAGGCGGTCCACGACAGCGCGACCTGCGCGTTGCCGGCGGTCGCGACGAGGCCGGTCGGCGTCGCCGGGGCCGGAGCCCTCGGCGTGGCCGAGACGGCGGTGGTGGCGGCCGAGTCCCCGGTGCCGTTGCTGGCGACGACGGTGTAGCTGTACGCCGTGCCGTTCACGAGGCCGCTGTCGGCGAACGACGTGGCGGTCGGCGTCGCGACCTGCGTGCCGTTGCGGAGGACCTTGTAGCCGGTGGCGTAGGTGGAAGCCGTCCACGACAGCGCGACCTGCCCGTTGCCGGCGGTGGCGGCCAGGCCGGTCGGGGTGGCAGGCGCCGGCGGCTGCGGCGTCGCGGAGACCGCGGCGGTGGCGGCCGAGGGGCCGGTCATGTTCGCCGCGACGACCGAGTAGCTGTAGGCGGTGCCGTTGGTGAGGCCGGTGTCCGTGAACGACGTCCCGGTCAGGCTCGCGGCCACGACGCCGTTGCGCAGCACCTGGTAGTTCGTCGCGTACGACGAGGCGGTCCACGACAGCGCGACCTCCGCGTTGCCGGCGGTGGCGACGAGGCCGGTCGGTGACGCGGGAAGCGGCGGCTTCGGCGTGGCGGAGACGGCGGCGGTGGCGGCCGAGTCCCCGGTCATGTCGGTGGCGACCACGGTGTAGCTGTACGCCGTGCCGTTGGACAAACCGCTGTCGGTGAACGACGTGGCGGTCGGCGTGGCGATCTGGGTGCCGTTGCGGAAGACCTTGTAGCTCGCGGCGTACGCCGTCGCCGTCCACGACAGCGCGACCTGGGTGTTGCCCGGTGCGGCGGCCAGACCGGTCGGGGTTGCGGGCACCGGCGGGAAGGGCGTGGCGGTCACGGGCGCACTGGCTGCCGAGACGGTGGTGCCGTCGCTGGCGGTCAGCGTGTACGAGTACGTCTGGCCGTCGACCAGACCGGTGTCGGTCCAGCTCGTCGAGGCGGTGGTGCCGACGACGAGGCCGTCGCGCAGGAGGGAGTACGACACGGCCGAGGCGACCGGCTGCCAGGTGAGCGCCACGCCCTGGTGGAAGGCCGCGGCGGCGACGCCGGTCGGTGCCGGCGGCGCGGTCGGGGTCGGCGACGGAGTGGTCGGGGTCGGCGACGGAGTGGTCGGGATTGGCGTCGGAGTGGTGGGGGTCGGCGACGGAGTCGTCGGGATCGGGGTCGGCGTCGGGCTGGAG
>DASSQW010000294.1:0-8622 GCA_035702165.1 Candidatus Nanopelagicales bacterium | reverse complement strand
CTGCTTCGTTGGTCGGAACGCGTCGCACGCAGCGCGCTGCTCCTCTCGATGCGCCGCATGCCGTGCCATCCCTGCTGCCTACTGCCGGCTGCGCGGCACTGCTCGGGGCACACGTGCTGGGGTGCGGTCGACCCGGAAGATCGTGATTCCGCGCAGCAGCACCGTGCTGCCGCTGGGCGCCTCCCCGCGCAACGAGCCCGCGTGCGTGCCGATCCCGTGGAACCGGACCCGCCTGATCTGCTGCGGCGGTGGTCGTCACGCGCCGTCGGGAGCGCGTTCTGACTCACGCTGCTGCTCGCGACCGTCGGAGAGGGCCTCGTCGACGAGCGGCGCGATGCTCGGACCGACGACGGGGAGCTCGGCCACCCTGCGCCTGGCCTCGCGCACGCGCGCGGGGTGCACCTGGCGCGGCCACCGGGTGAGCTTGGCGATGGTGAGCCCGACGTAGATCAGGGTGTTCAGCGAGACGAACGCGACGAGGGTCGCGTACCAGGGCGAGCTCAGGATGCTCGAGGGCAGCAGGACGCCGCCGAGCAGCTCGTGGCCGAGGTGGATCACGAGGACACCTCGTGACGGACGTGGCCCCAGCCGGCGCGGCGTCGCACGAGGATGTCGACGAGCGCCCGGACGAAGACGGCCTGCAGGAACAGGTCGTAGAGCAGCTCGGGGAGGATGAGGACGGCGAGCCCCCGTGCCGCCCAACCCTCGCGCCACACGGTGAGCACGCGCTCGGCGGCGAAGATGCACCCGATCGCGATCCAGAAGGGGAACCACACCCACTGGTCGATCGCGAGCAGCGTGATGCCCATGAGCAGGAAGTACGAGACGAGCGCGACCGTTCCGTAGGCGATGCCGAGCTGCTGGCCCCAGTAGCGCATGGTCGCGGTCGTGAAGCCGTACGCCGCGATGTTCTCCAGCGCGCCGCGCTGCCACCGCAGCCGCTGGCGCCACAGGTGCGTCCAGGTCGGCATCAGCTCGGTCTCCACCGTGCAGTCGCCCGGCGACAGCATCGTGGCGCCCAAGGACTTCAGGGAGATCGTGAGCTCGTTGTCCTCGGTGAGGGCTGCGGTGTCGTAGACCAGCCCCGGCTCTCCCGGGATGAAGCGGCCGCGCGCTGCCGCGACGAGGGTCAGAGCGGAGGCGCGGAACACCGACGCCGTGCCCGTGAGGACGAACACCCGGCCCCGGCGTCGCGAGATCTCCTGCGAGTAGCGGCGGTACTCGTTGCGCTGGAAGATCCCGATCACCCCGTGGCCCGGTTCCCCGAAGAACACCCCGCCGATGGCCTCGAGGTCGGGGTCGTCGTCGAGCAGGTCGGCCGCCGTCTCGAGGTAGAGCGGGCCGAGCGAGGTGTCGGCGTCCATCACCATGACGGCGTCGTCGGGGCCCATCCCCGGCAGGATCGACGCGAGCGCCTGGTTGAGCGCACCGCCCTTCTTGTGGGTGTTCCCGGCCGTCTCGAACACCTCATGGCCGAATTCCCTCGCGACGTCGGCTGTGGCATCGCTGCAGTTGTCGGCGACGACGACGACGCGGTCGGGCTGCCGGGACTGCTGCGCCAGCGCCGCGAGCGTGATCGGCAGCGAAGCGGCCTCGTCGTGCGCCGGCACCAGGATCGTGATGCGAACCGCCGCCCGCCCGCGCTCGGAGGGACGGGTCCAGTCCGGGAGCGTCGGCTGCAGCGCCTGCCGTTCCGGGTTGCGGAAGGTGCGCATGAGCGCGGCACCCTCGAACGCGAGCGCGCCGGCCGCGACGAACACCATCGCGAAGACTGCGGCCAGCACGAGGTCCCACGCGGGCCGCACGAACTGGACGAGGGTGTCCCACGAGCCGATGGTGATCTCGACGGGAACCGACGGGTCGTCGGTGCCGAGGGTGAACGACGCGATGGCCGCGATGAGGGACACGAGGGCGACGACCGCACCGAGAACGAGCAGCACGACTCCGCGGCCCAGCTGGACCATGCGCGTGCTGGTACCGCCCTGGACCTCGTGCGCCACGTGGACCCTCCCTGTCCCTCGTTCGGAGCATCGGCACGAACACCGGCGGAGCGCACCCTTTCCGGGCGGGTTCCTCGCCCAGGTCCCGGTTCTCGCTGCGCGGACGGCATGGGGGACGCCGTCACGGGAGGTTCAGCTGCCCTGCGACGCCCCCGGCATGGGAGTCCGCTGCACCGCGAGCGACATCGTCACCGCTGGGCGGGGGCATCGGAGATGAGGCCGAGAAGGGCGTCGTAACGGGGCAGCTCGCGGGCGACATCGACCTCGGTGCGGCTCGGCTCGTCGAAGGCGAGGAGCCGGAACACGGCCGCGCGCGCCAGGAGGGAGCGCCATCGGGTCGTCTCGAGGTCCGCCGGCCGGGCGAGCGAGATCAGCCGCTCGTCCGCCCGCCACCACAGCAGCGCGTCGACCACCACGACGGCGTCGGCGTACGCCGCGGGCCGCCAGTACGGCGAGACGTCGATGACCGCGGGTGGCAGCGTCGGGTGCAGCAGCACGTTGCCGGACAGGTCGCCGTGCACGAGCTGGGCGGGGAGTCCCTCATCGACGACGAGTTCGCGTGCTGCGTCGAGCAGCGGCCCCGATCGCTCGCCGGCTCCCGCGGCAGGAGCTTCGCTCCACGCGATGCGGTCGGCCCCGGCCCAGCGATCGGTGCGCGCGTCCAGCAGCGGGGGGCGGGTCCGGTCGTCGACGGCCGCGTGGAACGCGCGCCCGGCGTCGAGCACCGGGAGCCACGACGCGGCGGAGGTGTCGTCGTCCCGCACGGGCGACCCCTCGGCGAACGCCGTGGCCGACCAGCCAGCGACCACGAGCCGTCCGTCGAGCGAGGCGACCGGCGCCGGAAGGCGGAATCCCTGGGGGGACAAGGAGTCGCAGAGGTCCGCGTGCCATGCGACCAGCGCAGCGTCGGCGTACGGCTTGAGCACCAGCCCGCCCGCCCGGATGCTCGTGCCCTGGCCGCCCTCGAGCTCGTCGACATGACCTGCGACGCCCCATGCGTCGAGGACGGCTGACGGGACGGGCATCAGTCGATCAGCTTCGTCCGCAACGAGCGCACGGCGAGGACAGCCATCAGCGCTCCGAAGACGGCGAGCACCGCGACGTCGCCGACCGCCGACCACTGCCAGCCGAAGACGGCGTCGCGCACGAGGTTGACGCAGTGGTAGAGCGGGTTGATCTCCGCCAGCGTCTGCACCCACTGCGGGAAGCCGGTGATGGGGAAGTAGATGCCCGAGATGAGCAGCAGCGGCGTCACGAGCGCGCTCTGGACGTAGGTGAACGAGTCGATGCTCGGCACCAGGGCGGAGAACCACATGCCCATCAGCGCGAAGCCGAAGCCGGTGAGCGCGCCGATGAACGGGACGGCGAGCATCCCCCACGAGGGCGGAAGGCCGAACGCCATCGCGATGATCAGCGGCGCGCAGCCGAAGACGCCGGAGCGCACCGCGATCCAGCTGGCCTCGGCGAGGAACAGCTCGTGGACGTCGACGGGCGTCGCGAGGATGCCGTCGTAGGTCCGCTGGTAGAGCCGCTTGACGTAGGTGTCGTACATGCCGGAGAACACCGACGAGAACAGCACCGAGAGGGCGACCATGCCCGTGCCGATGAACTGGATGTAGGGCAGCCCGGCGACGGTCGAGACCAGCGCGCCGAAGCCGAAGCCGAACGCGAGCAGGTTGATCGTCGGCTCGACGACGCTGCCGAACGCCGACGAGCGCCAGAACCGCTTGAACAGCGTGGCCTCGCGCGTCAGCACGCCCGCGAACGCGCTGCGCTCGAGGGTGCGCACGCGATCCGGGGTCGATGCGGTGATGACGGCCATCAGTCCTCCAGCCTCTCGCCGGTGAGCAGCACGAACACGTCCTCGAGGTTTGCCGGTCGCCGTACGCCGTCGCCGAGGCGGTCGAGCAGCGATCCCGGCAGCGCCTCGGCACGCAGCACCGACACCGACGGCCCGGTACGCCGGGTGCTGAAGCCCTGCGCCGCGACGAGCTCCTCCACCTCGACGAGCCGTGCCGGCGGTCCGTAGACCTCGAGGGCCTCGACACCCGCGTGCTCGGCCACGAGCGCCGACGGCGTACCGCGGGCGATCACCTGGCCGTGCGAGACGACCGCGACGTCGTCGCAGAGCCGCTCCGCCTCCTCGATGTAGTGCGTGGACATGAGGATCGTGACGCCCTCGCTGCGCAGCCGGTCGATGAGCGTCCAGATGTCGCCGCGCACCTGCGGGTCGAGTCCCACGGTCGGCTCGTCGAGCAGGACGAGCTGCGGGTCGTGCACGAGGGCCCGAGCGATGAGCAGGCGGCGCTTCATGCCGCCCGACAGCGTCACCGCGCGCGAGCCCTGCCGGTCGGTGAGCTGCGCGGCGGCGAGGGCCCTGTCGACGGCCTCGTCGCGCTCGTGGCGCGGGACGCGCAGCAGCGTCGCCCACAGCTCGATGTTCTGGCGCACGGTGAGGTCGTCGTCGAGGTTCTCGCGCTGCGGCACCACGCCCATCCGCGCGCGGGCCTGCTTGGAGCGTCGCGGCACCTCGTAGCCGAGCACCTCGATCGTGCCCGCGGTCGGGATGGCCTGGCCGGTGAGCATGCGCATCGTGGTCGACTTGCCGGCGCCGTTCGGGCCGAGCAGACCCATGCAGATGCCTGCGGGCACCTCGAGGTCGAGGCCGTCCACGGCGCGGACCTCGTCGAAGTCCTTCACGACGGCGCGCAGGACGAGGGCCGGTGGGGGAGTGGTCACGATCCCCACGCTAGACGGGGCCGCCACCGGGATAGCCTCGGACCGTGACCGAGCCCCAGCCCGACCCGATCGCCGACGCGCTGCGCCTGCGCGCGTCCGACGCCGACCGGGAGCGCGTCGCCGGTCTGCTGCGCGACGCCTACGCCGAGGGCCGCCTGTCCCACGTCGAGCACGACGAGCGGCTCACGAGGACCTACGCGGCCACGACGTACGCCGACCTCGTCCCGATCCTGCAGGACCTCCCGGTCCCGCCGGGCGCCATCCCGATCCCGGGCGCCGGCCAGGTCGTCGCGGTCACCGGCCCGGCGCTGCCCGTGCAGTCCGAGGGCGGCATGGTCGTCGTCGACCCGTCGCGCGCGAGCCAGGCGGTGGGGCACGCCATCGCCGTGATGAGCGGGGTCGAGCGCAAGGGCCGCTGGGTCGTCCCCGAGACGTCGAACGCCGTGGCGATCATGGGGGGCATCGAGATGGACCTCAGCGACGCCGTGCTCACCGCGCACACCACCGAGATCACCATCCTGGCGGTGATGGGCGGGGTCGATGTCAAGGTGCCCGAGGGCATCGACGTGCGCATCGACGTGTTCGGTTTCATGGGTGGATCCAGCGGACCCCAGGACACCTCGGCGCCCGGCTCGCCGACGATCGTGTTCAAGGGCCTCGCGCTCATGGGCGGGCTCAACGTGGAGCGCCCGAAGCGCAAGAAGAACAATCAGATCGGGCGCTGAGCCCGACGTCCTAGTGGGCGTCGAAGTCGACCGACGCGTAGCGGCGCAGCTTGCCCAGCGAGTGCTCGCTCTTGATCTCGCGGATCGTGCCGCTCTTGCTGCGCATCACGATCGAGTGCGTCGTCGGGTTGCCGCCCTTGAACCGCACGCCGTCCATGAGCTCGCCGTCGGTGATGCCCGTCGCGACGAAGAACACGTTGTCGCCGGTGACGAGGTCGTCGGTGAGCAGCACGCGCGTGAGGTCGTGGCCGGCGTCGATGGCGCGCTGGCGCTCCTCGTCGTCCTTGGGCCAGAGCTTGCCCTGGATGACGCCGCCGAGGCACTTCATCGCGCAGGCCGTGATGACGCCCTCGGGGGTGCCGCCGACGCCGAGCAGCAGGTCGATCCCGGTGCCGTCGCGCGCGGCCATGATCGCGCCGGCGACGTCGCCGTCGGTGATGAACTTGATCCGGGCGCCCGCCTCGCGGACCTCCTTCACGATCGCCTCGTGCCGGGGCCGATCGAGGATGACGACGGTGAGGTCCTCGACGTTCTCCGACTTCGCCTTCGCGATCTTCTTGAGGTTGTCGCGGACCGGCGCCTCGATGTCGACGACGTCTGCGGCCGCCGGGCCGGTGACGAGCTTCTCCATGTAGAACACCGCGGAGGGGTCGTACATCGTGTGGCGCTCCGACACCGCGAGCACCGCGATCGCGTTCGGCATGCCCTTGGCGCACAGCGTCGTGCCATCGATCGGATCGACGGCGACGTCGACCTCGGCACCCGTGCCGTCGCCCACGGCCTCGCCGTTGAACAGCATCGGGGCGTCGTCCTTCTCGCCCTCGCCGATGACGACGACGCCCTGCATCGAGACCGACTGCACCAGCGCGCGCATCGCGTTGACCGCGGCGCCGTCGGCACCGTTCTTGTCTCCGAAGCCGACCCAGCGGGCGGCGGCCATCGCGGCCGCCTCGGTGACCCGGACCAGCTCGAGCGCGAGGTTGCGGTCGGGGATCTCCGGGCTCGTCCCGTCCTGGTGGGTCGTCATGCGGCACGCTCCCGGCTCGTCGAGGTCTCGGGGCGAGCGTATCCACACCGCGCGGACCGATGGTCGCCCGGCGGTCGTGCGGGTCCGCCGTACGGGACCCGTCACGCATCCGCACCGGATACCGTCGCTCCATGACGCAGTTCCGGGTCACCGAGGCCGCCGCCCTGCTGGGCGTGAGCGATGACACCGTCCGGCGCTGGATCGACGCCGGCCGCCTCACCGCCGTGCGGGACGGCGGCGGGCGGTGGATGGTCAAGGGCTCCGATCTCGCCGAGTTCGCGCGCGAGCACGCCAACGCCCCGGAGGTCGAGGGGGTCGCCCTCTCGTCGGCCCGCAACCGGATGCCCGGCCTCGTGACGCGCGTCCTGCGCGACGGCGTGATGGCCCAGGTCGAGATCCAGGCGGGGCCGTTCCGCCTCGTCAGCCTGATGAGCCGCGAGGCCGCCGACGAGCTCGGGCTCGAGCCGGGAGTGCTGGCCGTCGCGACGGTGAAGTCGACCAACGTCGTGGTCGAGACCACGCGCGCCAGGCACTGACCCGCGGTCGGCGCGACGGCGTACGTCGCCCACAATGGAGGCGTGGACCCCGAGCAGCCGACCGCGCCCGAGCAGCCGGTCGTGCCCGAGGCGCAGGTCCCGGAGGAGCCGCACGAGGACCCGGCCGCGATCGCGGCCGAGCGCGAGGCCCGTGCCAGCAGGCGGCTGCGGCAGACCGCCCGCGACATGGCGCTCTCGATGCTCGTCGTCGCGGGCGTCGTGCTGCTGATCTGGCTGCCGTTCCGCCCGAGCGGCGACGCCTCGCACGTGAGCACGGTCGATCCCACGCCGGTGATCGACGGAGCCCGCAAGGCCGAGCCGTGGCCGGTGCTCGCACCGGTCGGGCTCGGGGCGGCCTGGCGGTGCACGAGCGCGCGCATCGAGCAAGCCGCTGACGGCCAGGACGTCGTGCACCTGGGCTACCTCTCGCCGACCTCGACGTATGTCGGGCTCGAGCAGTCGGCCACGAAGGCGACCTCGTTCGTCTTCGATGCCACCGTCAAGGGGCGCGAGAAGGGCAGCACCGACGTCGCCGGCACGACGTGGACGACGTACGAGAACGACGAGCAGGACCATCGTGCCCTGGTGCGGACGGCCGACGGAGCGACCTATGTCGTGGTCGGGACGGGTCCCTACTCCCAGCTCGAGGAGTTCGCGTCGAAGCTGCGCGCGGGCTGAGCCCGGCGCTCAGTCGGCCGCGGGCGGCGTACCGCGGGCGGCGTCCAGACGGGTACGCGCGTCGTCGAGCCAGGCCTGGCAGATCGTCGCGAGCTCCTCGCCGCGCTCCCAGAGCGCGAGCGACTCCTCGAGCGTCGTACCGCCCGCCTCGAGACGGCGTACGACGTCGGCGAGCTCGTCGCGCGCCTGCTCGAACGACGGATTCCCGGCTGCCTGCGTCATGGGCCGAAGCCTAGGGTCAGGGGCGTGACGACGACCGTGCGGGACGCTGCTCCCGACGACGCCGAGGCGCTGGTCCGGATCCGCGAGGTGATGCTCGGCAGCTTCCTCGACGACGTGGGGGAGGGCTGGCAGGAGGCGGCGGCCGTGGAGCTCCGCGCGCAGCTCGAGGCCGGGACCATGATCGGAGCCCTCGCCGAGGTCGACGGCGCCGTCGCGTGCGGCGCGCTCGCTCGGGTGTGGCGCCAGCTGCCCGGCCCGGCCGACGACGGCTCGCGCGCCTGGATCTTCAGCGTCGCCACCGAGGAGGGCCACCGCCGCCGCGGCCTCGGGCGCGCTGTGGTCACGCATCTCGTCGAGCGCCTCGACGCCCTTGGCACGTCGCGCATCGACCTGACCGCGAGCGAGGACGGCGAGCCGCTCTACGTGTCGCTCGGCTTCGCCCGCTCCGACGCCCCGTTGCTCCGCCGTCGGCGTACGCCGTGAGCACCCTGGTCCGCGACGCCGTCCCCGACGACGCCGACGAGCTCGTGCGCCTCGACGCCGGCATCGTGTCGGCGCTCGGCGGCGACGCCGACGGGGAGTGGCGCGAGCGCGCCGTGGCGTCGTTGCGGGAGAGCCTCGACGCCGGTCGGGTCATCGGCGCCGTCGCAGTCGTCGACGGAGCGACCGTCAGCGGTGCGATGGCGACGGTCTGG
>DASSQW010000293.1:0-9125 GCA_035702165.1 Candidatus Nanopelagicales bacterium | reverse complement strand
GCTCTCGTTGACCAGCACGGCGATCGCGGCGAAGAGCTCCACCTCGCGCGAGCGCTCGTAGGACCGACGCAGCTGGTTCTCGGCGATGAGCTCCGCCTCGATGCGCGCGGCGCGCTCGCGCGCGGCTCGGCGCTGCAGGCGCGCGACGAGCTCGGCGCTGGAGACGCTGTCGCCGAGATCGTCGTCCGCGTCGGGACCGCGGCGGTCGTCGCTCATGCCGTCGCCACCCTGATCACGCACGCGTCGTCGCCGCGGCGCGTGCACGAGGGCTGGGTCACCGTGATCGCCTCCCGGTAGTGGTCGGCGGCCCCGAGCACGAGCCCCTCCGCGAGGTCGCAGCGGCCGCGCTCGGACACGTACACCAGCTCCAGCACGTCGGGCTCGGGGAAGCGGTGCTCGAACTCCGGGATCACCGCGCCGGGATAGAGACGCCGGACCTCGGGGTGCACGACCGTGTTGAGCGAGAGCAGGAACGACCGCAGGTCGTCGTGCGGGGTGAAGAACGCCGGGTAGCGGACCGCCAGCATCGCGAGGCCCGCGTGCCCGGCGTGCCTGATGACCTCCGTGGTCGACGTGCGCTCGCGGTCAGCGATCACGCGTGCGAGCACCTCGACGTCCTGGTCGGGGTAGGTGCCCAACGACGTGTACGCCGCCGCGAGGCCGGACCTGTCGACGACGTCGTCCCAGTAGTCGTCGCCCCGGTCCTGCCGGAGGACGTCCTCGACGAGGTTGAGGATGATCCCCTTCATCGCCGCTCCGGTCCGGGCGCGAGCAGCTCGTCGACCACGCGCCGCAGCTCGGCGAGGTCGACCGGCTTGCTGAGATGGCCGTCCATCCGCGCAGCACGGCAGCGCGCCAGCCAGTCGGCGTCGTCGCCGACGACGAGCCCGATGACGGGCACCGAGGCCACCGCGCGACGCTGCGAGGACCGGATCCGGTCCGAGGTGGCCGGGCCGTCGAGGTCGGGCATGTCGGCGTCGAGCAGGACGAGACCGAACGCGCGCGACGACTCGAGCAGCTCGAGCGCCTCCTGCCCCGACGACGCGCCGCGCGCGGTCACGCCGAGGCGCGAGAGCTGACGGAGCACCAGGTTGCGGCTGGCGTCGCTGTCGTCGACGACGAGCACGGTGTCGCCGGCCGCCACCTCCTCCGGGACCGCTGCGGTCGCAACGCCGGTGGGAGCCCCGGAGACCTCGGGCAGCTCGAGGGTGAAGCGGAACGTGGAGCCGACGCCGACGGTGCTCGTCACCTGGAACTGCCCGCCCATGAGCGTGACGAGGCGGTCGGAGATCGCGAGGCCGAGGCCGGTGCCCTCGTCGCTGCGCTTGGCCTGGACGAAGGGGTCGAAGATGGTGCCGAGCCGGTCGGCCGCGATGCCCTGGCCGCTGTCGTGCACCTCGAAGGTCATCGACACGGCGCCCGCGCTACGGCCGACGACGGTGCAGCTGAGGGTGACCCTGCCCGAGGGCGTGAACTTGACGGCGTTGCCCGCGAGGTTGAGCACCACCTGGCGCAGCCGCAGCGCGTCGCCGAGGACGAGCTCGGGCAGGTCGGGGCCGAGCACCGCTCCGATCTCGAGACCCTTCGCACGCGCTTGCGGACGCAGCAGGCCCACGATGCCGGTGAGCACCTCCGCCGGCGAGAACGGCTCGTCGACCAGCTCGATGCGCCCCGCCTCGACGCGCTCGAAGTCGAGGATGTCGTTGATGATCTCGATGAGCGACGACGCCGACGAGTTGACGACCTCGACCAGTTCGCGCTGCTCGGAGTCGAGCGGCGTGAGGCGCAGCAGGTCCAGCGTCGCGAGGACGCCGTGCATCGGCGTACGGATCTCGTGCGACATCGAGGCGAGGAACTGCGTCTTGGCGTCGGATGCCGCGAGCGCTTCCGCGGCTGCGCGTTCGAGCGCCTCCTGGTACTGCACCCGGCTTGTCGCGTCGCGGAACATCCAGAGGGCGCCGAGGTCGCGGCGCTCGGAGGTGATCGGCTGGAAGTCGAACTCGAGGACGCGGCCGTCGGCGAGCACGAGGGTCTGGCCGGGCTGCGGCCAGCGCTTGTGGATCAGGTCGTCGGTGCGGACGAGGAAGTCCGCGGCGGCGTCCGAGCCGGGCAGCAGCGCGGCGATCGCCGCCGACGCCGGCAGGGTCGCGAGGTCGCCCGGCTTCACGCCGACGCCGAACACCTCGCACAGGGTGTCGTTGGCCATGACCACGCGGCGCTCGGCGTCCTCCACGAGCACGCCGGTCTGCATGTGAGCGAGCAGCGTCGTCAGGCGCGACATCGTGCTCTGCAGCTCGAGCTCGGCGGTCTTGGCGCTCGTGATGTCGAGCATGAAGCCGATGCGCTGGCCGGTGCCGTCGTCGTCGTCGCGCACCACGGAGTCGACGGCGCGGATCCACATCACGCCGCCGTCGGCACGACGGACGCGCAGCTCCTCGTCGAAGCCGGAGTCGTCGCGCTCGGCGCGCAGGTGCGCCTCGAGCACGCGCTCGCGGTCGTCGGGATGCACGATGTCGAAGAAGAAGCCGGGCTCCTTCATCCAGCGCTCGACCGGGTAGCCGAACCACGCCTCGGCCTGCGCCGACATGAACTCCGCCAGCGGCACGGCGCCGAGGGTGTCGATGTACATGATCAGCGGCTGCAGCTCGACGAGACGGCGGTAGCGCGCCTCCGCCCGGCTGAGCATCTTGTTCGTACGGCGCAGCTCGCTGGACGAGCGCTGCAGCTCGGTGTTCAGCGTGCGCAGGTCGGCGAGGCTGCGCTCCTGACCACGACGCAGGAGCAGCAGATCGGGCGTCTGGTCGATGGGCGAGAAGTCCGCGGCCGACAGGCCGAGCCGGTCGAGCTCCTCGGACGAGGAGACCACCGGCGTGCCGACGAGCATGACTCCCTCGGGCGCCGACACGTCGATGACCTGGAAGCGCACGCGCGGCCCGCGGGGCTTGAGCCGCAGCAGCAGCATCGAGTCGCGGTGGCGACGCAGCCCTTCCACCGAGTCGATGCCGGCGGGCCGCACGAGGTCGAACACCTCGAGCAGCGGCAGCCCCACGAAGTCCGGGGCCAGGCGCGACCACGACGGGCCCGTGCGCGTGATGACCAGCTCGCTGTCGCAGAGCACGCCGAAGGGCGCGACCCGGTCGAGGTCGGCACCCTCGATGAGCACACCCGGCATGCGCTACCTCGCGAGGGTCACGCGGAACACGTCGTACCGCTGCTCGCTGGACGGGGCCGCGAGGTGGTCGACCTGGGCGGGGGTGCCGTAGAGGTCGCCGAGCCCCTCGAGCAGGCCGACGACGAAGGGCGCGAGCCCGGCGCGCTCGGAGGAGTAGTGCACCTCGAAGGAGTCCGCGCCGTCGCCGCCGCTCACCGAGAACGACGGCGGACGCAGCTCGGGGTAGAGCACCTGCAGGCGCGCGTGCATGTGGTCGAGGTTGCTGAGCACGCTGACGACGTCGGTGCCGGTGGCGCCGAGGATGTCGGAGTAGTTCTCCGGGCCGACGCGCGTGGACCAGTAGTGGCCGAAGTCGCGAAGCAGCCCTTCGGCCGGCGTCCCGAGCACGTCGCTGGCGGCACCGACGAGGGCGTAGGTGACGTCGTCGTCGTAGTAGGACAGGGCGGCGAAGGACTCGGGCGCGTCCGCGCGCTCCGCGATCTCGCCCCAGGTGCCGGCCCCGGACGTCTCGGAGACGAGCCGGCGCATCGCCTCGTTGATCATCCCGTACACGGGGACCCCGCGATCAGCTCGGCTCGAAGCGGTAGCCGACACCGCGCAGCGTGCGGATGTGCCGCGGCTGCGACGCCGACTCGCCCAGCTTCTTCCGCAGCTTGCCCATGTGGACCTCGATGACGTGGTCGTCGCCGAACCACTCGCCCCACACCTGCACGAGCAGCTGCTCGCGGGTGAAGGTGCGCCGGGGGCTGCTCGAGAGCAGGTCGAGGATGTCGAACTCGATCTTGGTGAGCTCCACGTCCTCGCCGTCGACCTTGACCTCGCGCGCGACCGGGTCCACCACGAGACGGCCGAAGTCGCGCGCCTCCTGCTGAGTGGTCACACGCGGGCGGCGGCGCATCGCCCGGATGCGGGCGGCGAGCTCGCGTGGGGAGAACGGCTTGGTGACGTAGTCGTCGGCACCGACGGTGAGGCCGACGATCTTGTCGACCTCGTCGTCGCGAGCGGTCACCATGACGACGTAGGCGTCGCTGAAGCTGCGCAGCTCGCGGCAGATCTCGACGCCGTCGCGGTCGGGCAGCGAGAGGTCGAGGATGACGAGCTCTGGCTTCTTGCTCCTGGCCCACTCCAGGCCCTGCGTCCCCCGCGGGGTGGCGACGACCGAGTAGCCCTCCTTCTCGAGCAGACCGCGCACGAGAAGGGTGATCTCGGGCGAGTCCTCGATGACGAGTGCCTGGGCACGCTCGATGGCCACGCTGGTGTCCTTTCCGGCGGTTCGGTGCGTCCGGTATTCACTCACTGTGACAGGCCCGACGCTCGGATGCTCGCTCATCCCGGTCCTCGTCGCTGTCTCCCGACTGGGCCGACCGCACCCGTGAGTCCCAGGGGATCACGGCTGCCTCACGATGCGCTCTCGGCAGACTCTCCCCGTCGCTCAAGACCGACGCAGCCGTGGTCGGCTGATCCTTCTGCACCGCGGGTGCCTCTGCGCCGGGAGCGTGCTCCTGACCCAGGATGGCGGTCCGGCGTACGCCGTCACAAGCGCGGACCACCCGTGCGGCGGCTCGGTGTCGCGCGGAGCGACGGTGATCCGTCCCACGCGGTGGCCGCTCGGCACCGCACGCGCTCCCCCGGCTCGGTAGCGTCGGGCCGGACACATCGACGCGAGGAGCGGACGAGCATGCGCACCATCAGCCTCGAGGACGTCGCCGGCACCCTGGGCGGTCTTCCCGAGAACCCCCGGGTGGTGGTGAGCGGCAACTTCGCCACCCCGCACGCCCTGCTCGCTGCCGTCGACGCGGCGCTGCCGGCGTACCGCCTGCACGCGCTGAACGCGCAGCCGGGCCTGCCCGACCGCGAGGGCGTCACGCTCGAGACCGCCTTCGTCGGACCGGGCATGCGCCGCTCGCCGCGGCTGGTCTACATCCCGTCGCGCCTCTCGCTCGTGCCGCGGCTGTTCACGACCACCTGCCCGCCCGACGTCGTCGTGGTGCACACGTCGCCACCGGTCGACGGCACGGTGTCGCTCGGTGTGGAGGTCAACATCCTCCCCGCGGCGATCGAGGCCGTGCGTGCACGCGGAGGCGTGGTCGTCGCTCAGGTGAACCCGCGGATGCCGTACACGTTCGGCGACGCCGAGATCTCGGTCGACCTGGTCGACTACGCCGTCGAGGTCGAGGCCGACCTCCCGTCGCCCGGCGCGATGGTGATCGACGACGTCTCCGCGACCATCGGCGACCGGGTCGCGACCCGCGTGTCCGACGGCTCGACGATGCAGCTGGGCATCGGCGCCGTGCCCGACGCCGTGCTCTCCGGCCTCACCGGGCGCCGCGGTCTGCGCGTGTGGAGCGAGATGTTCAGCGACGGCGTGCTCGAGCTCGACCGCGCCGGCGCCCTCGACCCCGATGCGATGCTCGTGTCGTCGTTCCTGTTCGGCTCGCCCGAGCTCTACGCGTGGGTCGACCGGAACCCGCGCGTGCAGCTGCTGCGCACGGAGACGACCAACGAGCCGTCGCTCATCGCCAAGCAGCCGCTCATGACGTCGGTCAACACCGCGCTGCAGGTCGACCTCTACGCGCAGGCCAACGCGTCGCGCGTGAAGGGGCGGATCTTCTCCGGATTCGGCGGTCAGACCGACTTCATCGTGGGTGCCCTGCACTGCCCTGGCGGCCAGGCGATCCTGGCGCTGCGGTCATGGCACCCGAAGGCGGACGTGTCCACGATCGTGCCGATGATCGAGGAGCCGGTGACGTCCTTCCAGGCGTCGGCGATCGTCACGGAGTACGGCCAGGCGTGGATCTGGGGCTACGACCAGATGAGCCAGGCGCGCCACCTCATCCGCGACGCCGCGCACCCCGACGTGCGCGACGAGCTGTGGGAGGAGGCGCGAGCCCTCAAGCTCGCGTGATCCCTCGCTAGGGTTGGCGGACCAGCCCGATCGTCCGGAGGTACGCCGTGCCCGCTGATCCGCTCGCGATGGTCGTCGAGTTCCGCGCCGTACCCGGGAAGGTCGACGAGCTGCGCGCCGCGCTGCTCGGGATCGTCGGCCCGTCCCGCGCCGAGGACGGCTGCGTGCGCTACGACCTGCACACCGACCGCGAGGACGCGGACGTCCTGGCGTTCTACGAGGTCTGGGAGTCGGTCGAGGCGCATGCCGCGCACGACCGCACAGCGCACATCGAGCACCTCCGCACGGTGCTGCCGGGCCTCGTCGCCGAGCGCCGGGTGCTGCGCATGACGCCGATCGAGCCGTAGGTGGCCCGGACGCTGGACCCGGGCTGGGAGCACCGCCAGCTCGTCATCGACGGCCGTCGCACGTTCGTCCGGGTGGGTCCCCCGGTGCCCGATGCCACGCCGATCGTGCACGTGCACGGGTTCGCGATCTCCGGCGAGTACCTGATGCCGACAGCACGGCTGCTGCAGGACGACGCGCGCCAGATCGTGCCGGACCTCCCGGGCTACGGCGCGAGCCAGAGACCGCCTCGGCCGCACGACATCCCGACGCTCGCTGACTCCGTGCTCCGCGTGCTCGACGCGATGGAGATCGAGAAGGCAGTGTTCGTCGGGAACTCGATGGGCTGCCCGATCAGCCTCGAGCTCGCCGACCGCCACACCGACCGCACCGAGCGGATCGTGCTGTGCGCGCCGGCCGGTGGCCTGAACAACCAGCCGCTGCGTCGCGCGATCGGCCAGCTCGCCGTCGACGGCGTCCGTGAGAACCCGCGGATGGCCACGGTCGCGGTGCCCGACTACGTGCGCTTCGGCCCGATCAACGCACTGCGCCTGTTCGGCGAGATGACGCGCTTCCCCGCGCTCGAACGGCTGCTCGAGTGCGCCGTACCCGCCCTCGGGGTGCTGGGCAGCCGCGACCCGCTGCTGCCCGGGCGACCCCGCGTGCTCGAGGTCGGCCGCCAGCTGCCGCCGCACGTGACCATCGCGGTCATCACCGGGGCCGCGCACGCGATCAACTTCAGCCACCCCGGCGAGCTCGCGCACGTGATCCGCTGCTGGCTGGCGGGCGAGGAGATCACCGACGACCCGGACCAGCCCGGGCTCACGTCCGTCCTCGAGGTCCCGCGCTCCTAGCCGCCCTGCGGCCCCGCGGGTCGTGGCGGGGTCGGCGCAGAACTGGTCGGATGGGGTGTCGATTCCGCCGCTCCTCGTTCGTGCAGGGGGTGAGGGCGGGCACCGGACCCGTCGTACGCGCAGAGGAGAAGTCGTGGCCGAGTACCTCATCTACTTCAACCAGCAGTGGGTCGGGGACCACTCCAGCGAGTGGTTCCTGTCGCGCGTCGAGCCGTCGATGGCGGTCGTGCACGAGATGGAGGCGGCCGGGGTCGTCGTCTACGCCGGCGGGCTCGAGGAGGATGCGCCGGTGGTCAGCGCCGACGCCACCAGCGGCGAGCTGCTCATCACCGACGGCCCGTACGTCGAGACCAAGGAGCACCTCGGCGGTCTGACGATCGTCGACGTCGAGACCGAGGACGAGGCGCGGATGTGGGCCGGGCGGATAGCCGAGGGCTGCGGTTGGCCGCAGGAGGTGCGGCGGTTCAAGTCGCGCCCCGACGGCATCACCGGCCGACGGTCGGCCCAGCCGGCAGCGGAACCCGGGACCAGGGAGTACCTCATCTACTTCGACCAGCAGTGGGTCGGCGACCACACGGCGGAGTGGTTCAGGTCCCGCGGCCCGCTCGCCATGGCGGTCGTGCGCGACATGGAGGCGGCCGGCGTCCTGATCTACACCGGCGGGCTGGTGGAGGAGATCGAGGAGGCCTTCAGCGCCGATGCCACCAGCGGCGAGGTGCTCATCACCGACGGTCCGTACGTCGAGACCAAGGAGTTCCTCGGCGGCCTCGCGATCGCTGCCGTGTCGACCGAGGACGAGGCCCGGATGTGGGCTGGCCGGATCGCCGAGGCCTGCGGGTGGCCGCAGGAGCTGCGCCGCTTCGGCCGCCGCCCCGACCGCCCCGCCCACTGACGCATCCGGACGTCGAGGAGGGCGCTCTCCTACGACGCGCTCGCGCTGGCGGGCGGACGGACGCTGACGATGCTGCCCTGGCGGGTTCGCATGGGCAGCCACCCTCGAGCGGGGCACCGTCGTTCGCTGCCAGGTTGTGGGTGGGGGGCGCCGCACCGGGGAAGGGGTCACCGGCTGCGAGGTCGAGCGGGTTTCCGTGCGTGAGAGACGGCAGCCGAAGTGGCGTCGCAACTACGGGACGCGATGACATCCTGCGAGGTGATCCGACACATGCCGTCGTCATCAGATCGCTGAAAGTAGTTGCGGCCCAAGGGAATTCGTCGATCACAGCTCTTGACACGAATCGAACACACGTTCTAGGATCGAGTTATGTCAGCCTCTCCGTTCGCCCCGCCCGCCGGCGGCGATGACGAGGAGTGGTTCGTGCCGTTCACCGATGCCGAGCTGGAGGCGGGTTTCGCGGCCGCGGAGTACGCCGAGCTCGGTGGGGATCCGAGCGCGCCGCAGTCCTTCGACGACCCGGACTTCCGCGACGAGGACCTGCTGGCGATGCGGGGTCCGGTGTGCGGTGTGGATCTGATGCTGCTGGAGTCGCTCGACCCGACGTCGTTGGACCGGGCGGGCCGGCTGGACTACCTGCGCCGCGCGGAGGCGGTGGAGGCGTTCGCGGCGTCGTTGAAGGTCCGCGCCACCGTCGCGTGCGCCGGTGTCGATGGCAGCGACTCGACCCGCGACCGGTACGTCGCGATGGAGGTGGCGCAGCTGCGCCGGGTCGGGGAAGGAGCGGCGGCGTCGGGGATCGCGACCGCGCGCGGGCTGCACGTGCAGTTCCCGGAGTTCCTGGCGGCGCTGGCGGCGGGTGAGGTCAGCGAGTGGCACTGCCGGGTGCTGATCTCGGGGACTGTGAACGTCACCGACCGCGAGGTCCTCGCGCGGCTGCAGGACCGGCTGCTGCCCAAGGCGAAGCGCAGGACCCCG
>DASSQW010000292.1:0-2843 GCA_035702165.1 Candidatus Nanopelagicales bacterium | reverse complement strand
GAGGCCGAGCCGGTGCGTGAGGTCTACTGAGGACGTACGCCGTCCCGCCCGTCCCGAGGAGCCCCCGTGGCCGCCGTCCCCACGTTGGAGTCCGTCCGCGGTGCGCTCCTGCGCTTCCGCGTCATGGCGTTCGTCGTCGGCGTGACGCTGCTGCTGTTCTGCGCGGCGATCGTGTGGAAGTACGCGCTCGACGGGCCCGATGACAACCTCGTCGCCCAGCTCCACGGCTTCCTGTTCATGATCTACGCGCTGCTCTGCCTCGACCTGGGCTTCCGGATGCGCTGGGGCGTGGGCCGGCTGTTCTTCATGGTGATCGCGGGCATGATCCCGTTCCTGTCCTTCGTCGCCGAGGTCAAGGTCTCGCGCTGGGTGAAGGAGGAGACGGCCGCCGCGCACCCGGCCCCGGCGGGGCCGACCGGGCCAGGCGGCGCGTCCGCCGTCGCGTGACGACCGAGACGTAGGACGGGCGCGCCCGTCACGTCAGGCGAGGGCGCGGTCGGTCGCCTCGGCCATCGTGAGCTGGTGCAGGTCGCCGGCCTCCACCTCGTCCCAGGTCACGGGGCAGGCCGCGGTGGGGCGGGCGCGGCCGCGCAGCGACCACGGCACGATCGTGGTCTTCGCCGGGTTGTTCTGGCTCCAGTCGACGAGCACCTTGCCCGGTCTCAGCTCCTTGGACATGTTCGACACGACGAGCTGCGGGACGTGCTGCTCGAGCGCCTTGGCCATGCTCAGCGCGTACTCCGAGGTCGACCCGGCGCGGGCCAGCAGGTCTCGTCCGCGCTCGGTCGCGGGGGGCAGGTCGGCGTAGAGCTGCATGCCCTTGGAACCGCTGAGCACGGCCCACGTGGTCATGCCGTGGCCCGCGAGCATGTCGCGGGCGAGCAGCGCGACCTCGCGGCAGGCGTCGAGACCGGCGCCGTCGCCCGGATCGAGGTCGACGACGAGCCGGTCGGGATCCAGCGGCTCGCCCGTCGCGCGATCGATGCGCCACTGCGGTGCGTGCAGCTCCAGCGCGCCGCTCTGCGCGAGCCACACGAGCGTGGCCTCGTCGTCGACGAGCGGGTAGTCGATGTCGCGAGCACCGCGGCCCGAGCGCGCGCCGGAGTGGTGCAGCGTCGTGCGCGCCAGCCACTCGGGGGCGCCGCGCGGGATGTTCTTCTCGAAGAACGGATCGTGGTCGACGCCGTCGGGCCAGCGTTTGCGCGTCACCGGGCGGTCGCGCAGCAGCGGCAGGATCCGCGGCGCGACAGCGAGGTAGTAGTGCAGGACGTCGGCCTTGGTCGTCCCGGTCGCGGGGTAGAGGACCTTGTCCAGGTTCGTGAGCTTGACGCTGCGCCCGCCGACGTCGAGCGTGCCGCCGTTGCCCGCCATCACGCACCGTCCTCGACGTCGGCCGCGGTCAGGTCGGGGCGCACGCGCAGCACGGAGGGCTGGCGGAGCAGGCCGTTCGCCGCACGACCGAGGTGCTCGACGTCGACGACGAGGACGGGCGCGACGTAGGTGAGGACGTCGCCGCGGGCGGCCTCGGGCGCGGGGTAGCCGTGGAAGGGGCTCTGCTCCTCGACGAGCTCGCCGAGCACCTCGAGCAGCGTGCGCGACACCGCACCCGAGAGGCCCGAGCCGACCGCGCCCTCGTAGCGCAGCATGCCGTCGGCGGTCGGCGTACCCACGAGCAGCGACGCGAGGCGCGAGCGCGAGTCCTCTCGCGACTTCCACCCGCCGATGACCATCGAGCGCGACCGGCGGTGGGGCACCTTGACCCAGTCGGCGCTGCGCACGCCCTGCTGGTAGGTCGATGCGCGCCGCTTCGCGACGACGCCCTCGAGCCCCTGCGCGTCGGTGGAGGCGAGCAGCGCGACGCCGTCGTCGAAGGAGTCGGGGACGACGATGCGCCCGGAGCTGGTGACGTGCTCCGAGAGGAGCGCGCGGCGCTCGTCGTAGGACCGGGCGGTGACGTCGTCGGACCCCAGGCGCAGCAGGTCGAAGGTGAGGAGGGTGAGGCGCTGCTCGTGGGTCCCCGGCGGCTGCGCGCGCTGGATGCGCGGGGCCAGCAGGGCGAACGACGGCCGCCCCTGCGGGTCGAACGCGACGACCTCCCCGTCGATGACCGATCCCTCGGGGAGGCCGCTCGGAGCAGCCCCCGACACCTCGGGGAACCGGCTCGTGGCGTCGTTGCCGTTGCGGCTGGTCAGGCGCAGCCGGCCGTGGCTCATGGTGGCCAGCACCCGCATGCCGTCCCACTTCACCTCGTACGCCCACGAACGGTCTGACGCACGCGGGAGGTCGCCGGGACTGGCCAGCATGGGCTGCACCGGTCCATCATGGACGTCCCGGCACCTCGGCGCGCTCCGCTTCGAGGTGGCTTCCCCCCGGTCAGGAGATCTGTCATGCGCGCCATGTGGAAGGGCTCGGTCGCCTTCGGGCTGGTCAACGTGCCCATCAAGCTCTACGCCGCCACCGAGGACCACGACGTCCGGTTCCACCAGGTGCACGCGGCCGACGGCGGCCGCATCAAGATGCAGCGCACGTGCTCGATCGACGGCGAGAAGGTCGAGTACAAGGACATCGCCAAGGCCTACGAGACCGACGCCGGTCAGGTGGTCGTGATGGAGGAGTCGGACTTCGACGGCCTCCCCGTGCCCGGCGTGCGCGAGATCGAGGTCCTCGAGTTCGTGCCGAGCGAGCAGGTCGACCCGGTCCTCTTCGACCGCAGCTACTACCTCGAGCCCGAGGCGCGCGCGGTGAAGCCCTACGTGCTGCTGCGCGAGGCGCTGCTGCAGACCGAGCGCACCGCGATCGTGCGCGTGGTGCTGCGGTCGAAGTCGCAGCTCGCCGCGCTGCGC
>DASSQW010000291.1:0-8012 GCA_035702165.1 Candidatus Nanopelagicales bacterium | reverse complement strand
CGCGACCGCACCGACCCTCGTCTCTCGCCCCTGTGCGCGACCAGCCTCGAGGGACTGGCACCGGCACTCGTCGCGACCGCGGCGTTCGATCCGCTGCGCGACGAGGGCGAGGCGTACGCCGCGGCGCTGCGCGAGGCCGGCGTACCGACGGTGCTGCGCCGCGCTCCCGGTCTCGTCCACGGCTACTTCTCGATGACCGGCGTGCACCGCGCGTCGCTCGACGAGTCCCTCGCCGTGGCGGGAGCCTTCGGAGCCCTCGTCCGCTCCTCCTGACCGACGCCCTCTCCCGCGTGATCTTGGTCGAGCGCTGGTTACCCGGGCGCGGGGACGGTCGGAAGCATGCTGACGACCAAGATCACGCAGGGCCGGGGACGCGCAGGAGCGAGGCGCGGTGCTCCTCGTCGTGCGTCAGCACGGCCATGACGACAGCGTGGGTGTCCATCGTGCCGAAGACCTCGTGCTGCCCGCGGATCCCGGCGAACTGCTCGGGCGACAGGTCGCGCAGGCGCGTGACGAAGGCGATGCGCGCAGCCATCGCCCGCGCCACCGCGTCGTCGACGGACCAGTCGCGGTAGCGGTCGTACGTCGCCACCGGGTCCGGCTCCCAGTTCGCGAACTCCGGCGTCGCGGCACCCGACTCGAAAGCGTCGACCATGGCGTCGATCCGCGCGTGCCAGACCTGCTCGTCGACGTCGCCCAGGTGCGCGACGACGACTGCGGGCGGCCACTCCCCCTCGATCGGCTCGCTCTCGCGCGCCGCGTCACCGATCCGATCGATCGACATCACGAGCTCGACGTAGAGCACCGACGGAGGGTTGGCCACGACCGGAGCGTAGCCCCCAGATCCCCTGTGCTGCCTGCGATCTGATGGACTCCGCCGTCGAAGACGGCCAGCGGTTAAGGGCTGTCACGAGCCAAGGAGGCAGCCGCGACCTCGCGCGCGAGCGAGCCGCCGTCGGCGCTGCCGGTCACCGCCGCGAGGAAGTCGGGTGCGTCGATCGCGAGCAGCCAGCTCGGCTCCGACGCCGTGATCGTGGCGGTGCGGGGAACCCGGTGCAGCAGCGCGATCTCGCCGAAGGAGTCGCGCGGGCCGAGCACATGGTCGCGCAGGACGCCGTCGACCTGCACCGTGCACCGCCCCTCCTCGATCACGTAGAAGTGCTCGCCCCAGTCCCCCTGCGTCACGACCTCGGCCCCGGCCGCTGCCTCGACCCAGCGCACGCGCTGAGCCAGCCGCTCGAGCTCGTACGCCGGGAGCGCACCGAGGAACGACACAGCCCGCAGCAGCCCGGTCTCCCGCGGACGGAACACGGCGCGCGCATCGAGCGGCCGGCTGAGCAACGCTGCCACGACGAGGAGGAGGGCGAGGCCGATGCCCAGCGGCAGGAACGCCATCGACGGCGAGAAGCGCTCGAGGAGCACCGGTGCGAGCGCGGCACCGACCGCGAGCCCGAGCAGCGACATGCTCTCCTGCACGGCGAACACGCGCGACAGCACCCGGTCGTCGGTCGCGCGCTGCAGCAGGGTGCGAGCGCAGACGAGCAGCACCGAGTCGATGAGGCCGACCGTCGCCACGACGGCCACAGCGGGCCACAGCTGCGACACCGCGGCGAGCGTGGAGAGCAGCAGTCCCATCGCCGCGCCCGCGGCGGCGATGATCGGCACGAGCCGCCGACCGCCGGCGAACGTCGTCGCCGCCGCGGCGCCGATCAGGCCGCCCACGCCGACCGCACCGATCACGAGTCCGGCGCCGGACTCGCCCTGCCCGAGGACCTCGTCGGAGTACGCGACGCCGAGGACGTCGATGGAGCCGCCGACGACGAAGGTCAGAGCCATCGCGAGCAGCAGGGCGATCGACGCCGGGTCGCCCTTGAGCGCGATCAGCCCTGCGAGCGCCGCGCGCAGGCTGCCGCCGTCGGGCTCGGCCTCGCCGTCGGGCATCCCGAGGGGCAGGGCCAGGCAGAGCAGCGTCCCGATCACCGACGCCACGAACGCGATGGCGAGCACGAGCTCGGGTCCGGAGACCTGCACGACGACACCGGCGACGACCGGGCCGAGGAAGAGCGCCAGCTGCTCCCCGACCGCCGACAGCGCGTTGCCCGACACCAGCTCGTCGGCGCCGCGGGCCAGCTGCGGCAGCGCGGCGTAATGGACGGGCCGTACGACGGCCACCGTGGTCGTGATGCACGTCGATGCCGCGATGACCGCCCAGACGGGGGCGTCGAGCTGGAGCGCCACCCAGGTGATCGCCGTGGCCACCGCGACGGCGCCGTGGGCGAGGACCAGAGCGGTGCCGCGCGACATCCGGTCGCCGGCGCTGGCGAGGGCCGGCGCCATGAGCGCCGAGGGAACGAGCTGCACGACGGCCGCCGTCCCGGCCAGAGCCGCACCGCCGACGCCGTACGCCCAGAGCACGATCGCAAGCCAGCACGCGAGCTCGACGAAGTTGTAGAAGCCGTAGGCGAGGAGCACGCGCCGCAGACCCGTGCGCGAACGCAACGCGGACAGCGCTGCCGGGAGAGCCATGCTCGCTCACCTCGCGTCCACGCGTCCGCCGAGGCGCGCCCCCGGTTCCCGACACAGTAGGGATCCGCGGCGTGCCCCGCGCCGGAACTCCGTGTCAGATCACGAACGCTCGATACGGGGACACCCCGACGTCACTGCCCGAACGCAGGCGAACTGGGCCCGTCTGGCTGCCTTGCGGCAGTGACGTGGCGAGGGGGTCAGCCGCGGTCGCGCTCGAGCTGCGCCGCGGCGACGTCGCGGGCGAGCGCCTGCCCGTCCTCGCTGCCGGTGACCGCGGCGAGGAAGTCCTCCGAGCGGACGACGAGGAGCGTCGCCTCGGTGAGCGCGGTCACCGTCGCGGTGCGCGGCACCGAGTGCAGCAGGGCGATCTCACCGAAGCCGGAGCCTGCCTCGAGGTGCGGTCGCTCCAGGCCGTCGATGGTCACCGCGAGCTCGCCGTCGCCGACCATGAAGAACTCGTACCCCGGGTCGCCCTGGCGCACGATCACCGTGCCGGGGTCGACGTGGCGCCACGTCGCGCGGGCGGCCAGGCGCTCGAGGTCGTACGGCGGCAGCACGTCGAGGAACGAGACGCGGCGCAGCAGCGCGACCTCGGCCGGATGCAGCACCGCGCGCTCGTCGAGGTGGCGGATGAGCAGCAAGCACGCGAGGCCGAGGACGGCAGCACCGACGCCCATCGGCACGAACGCCTGCGCGACGTCGAACCGGCGCAGCAGCAGAGGCGCGAGGGCGGCACCGAACGCGGTCGCGAGGAACGCGGTGCTCTCCTGCACGGCGAACACGCGGGTGAGGATGCGGTCGTCGGTGGTCCGCTGCAGCAGGGTGCGACCCGACACGAGCGTGATGGCACCGCCGGCGCCCACGATCGCGAGCACGAGCATCACGGGGAGCAGCGCGGTGAGACCGGCGACGACGGCGTACGCGACGCCTGACAGCACCGCACCGCCGACCACGAGCGCGGCCACAGCAGGGCGCCGCGACAGCCCGCCCGCGACGACGGCACCGACGACGCCGCCGATACCCATCGAACCGATGACGAGGCCGGCACCGGTCGAGCCCTGGCCGAGGACGTCCTCCGCGAACGAGACACCGATGACGCCGAGCGTGCCGGCGAGGATGAAGTCGATCGTGAGCACGACGAGCAGCGCGAGGGCCGGTCCGTCGCCGCGCAGCGCGACCAGCCCCTCGAGCGCGGCGCGCCAGCCCTCCGCCTCGTCCTCGCTCGAGGGCGAGCCGGCGTCCAGCCGCAGGCACAGCAGCACGGCGAGCAGCGCCAGCCCGGTCCCGACCGCGAGGACGAACCAGGCCCCGACGAGGGCGAACAGCAGACCGGCGAGCACCGGGCCGAGGAACTCGGCGAACTCGTCGGACGCCGCCGACATCGCGTTCGCCGACACCAGCTCCTCCGGGCCTCCCGACAGGTTGGGCAGCACCGAGAAGTGCACCGGTCGTACGCCGGACACGGTGAGCATGAAGACGGCACCTGCGAGGAGCACGACCCACACCGGCGCGTGGCGCAGCAGCGCCGCGAGCGTGAGCGCCGCACCGATCGTCACCGCGGAGTACGCGAGCACGAGCGCGCGGCCGCGGCGCATCCGGTCGCCGATCCCGCCGATCATGGGCGAGAACAGCGCGGCCGGGAGGAGCAGGACCACCGATGCGATCGCGGCGAGACCCGGACCGCCCTCGTCGAACGCGTAGAGGATCACGGCCATCCAGGCCGACCACTGCACGAGCGTGAAGGCCACGAACCCGGCCAGCACGCGACGCAGCCCCCGGCTCGAGCCGAGCGCCTGGAACGTCGCGGGAAGGGCCATGGTCCACCGGGGTCTAGCGGGGTCGTCAGGGGCGTCCGCCGATCGTACGGGGGCATCCCTGTGTCATGTGCGGACACATCCTCGCGAAAGCCCCGACTCGGCCGGGCCGCCGCGCTAGCGTCCCGGGCACGACGCCTGCTCGACGACAGGGAGGGGACCGCACGCCATGTCGCGAGTCGGCGCCGCGCTCGGGGAGACCAGGACGTCGCTCGCGACCGTCTTCCGCAATCCCGGGCTGCGCAACATCAACCTGGCGTTCGCCGGGTCCGCGATCGGCGACTGGGCGTACGCCACGGCGATCGTCGTCTGGGCCTACGGCCAGGGCGGTCTGACCCTCGTCGGTCTGTGGGGCACGATCCGCCTGCTCCTCATGGCGGTGGTGACGCCGTTCGCGTCGACGCTGGTGGACCGGCTCCCCCGCAAGATGGTGATGATCTCGACCGACCTGATCCGCGGCGCCCTCGTGCTGCTGGTCGCGTTCCTCATCCTCATCGACTTCAACTACGTCGTGATCCTGGTGCTCGGCACGGTGACGGCGCTCGTCGCCGCCCCCTTCCGTCCCGCGGTCGCGGCACTGCTGCCCTCGCTGGTGGAGGAGCCCGAGGAGCTCACGGCCGCGAACGGTGCCGGCAGCACGATCGAGAGCCTGGCCTTCTTCGTCGGCCCCGCGCTCGGCGGCCTGATGCTCACGATCTGGTCGGCGCCCGCCGTGATCGTGTTCGACGGCCTCACCTTCGCGTGGTCGGCCTTCCTCGTCAGCCGGATCCACGTGCCGCAGCGCCACCTGCAGACCGGTCTCGACGCCGAGGCGGTTGCGGCGGTCGACCCTGCCGACGCCGACGACGTGGCGGGCCAGGGGGTGCTCGCCGTCGCGACGGCCGAGGACAAGAAGACCGAGGGCTTCCTCGCCGAGTCGATGGCCGGCTTCCGGGCGATCCTGGCCGACAAGGACCTGCGTCTGGTCTCCGGCGTCTACTGCGCGCAGACCATCGTCGCCGGCGCCTCCATCGTCTACACCGTCGAGATGGCGGTGCAGATGACGTCGTTCGGCGCGCAGGGCGTCGGCTACATGGACAGCGTCCTCGGCATCGGCGCGATCCTCGGCGGTCTGGTCGCCATCGGACGTGCGAGCAAGCAGCGCATCGCGACCGACTTCGGCTGGGGCGTCGTGTTCTGGGCCATCCCGCTGGTCATCGCAGCGCTCGGCAACGCCATGTGGGCGGCCCTGGCGGCGGTGCTCATCATCGGGTTCGCCAACCCCATCGTCGACGTCAACGCCTCGACGATCCTGCAGCGGCTCACGCCCGACAACGTGCTCGGCCGCGTGTTCGGCGCGCTCGACGGTGCACTGATCGGAGCGATGGCGCTCGGCTCGATCATCTATCCCCTGCTGTTCAACTGGGTGGGTCTGCGCTGGTCCCTGGCGATCCTCGGCGTCGCCGTGACGGCGCTGGTGCTGCCGACCTTCGGCCGGCTGCGGCGCCTCGACGCGATGCTCGGGGCGAGCGCGGAGCTCGAGCTGCTCAGCCAGATCCCGCTCTTCGGCCCGCTCGAGCCCAAGTCGCTCGAGGATGTCGCCCGCCAGCTCAAGCGGCGCGAGGTCCGCGCCGGCGAGGCGGTCATCACCGAGGGCGACGTCGGCGACCGGTTCTACATCGTGGAGTTCGGTCGTACGACGGCGACGCACGGCGGCCAGGTGCTCTCGTCGCAGGGACCCGGCGACCCGTTCGGCGAGATCGCGCTCCTGCGCGACGTCCCGCGCACCGCGACCGTCACGGCGGACGAGGACTCGGTGCTGCTCTACCTCGAGCGCGACGAGTTCCTCGCCGCGGTCACCGGCAACAGCGAGGTCGCCGGCCGCGCCGACGACCTCATCGCGCGCCGCATCCCGACGTACTGATCGACCGCACGTCACTGCCTGAATGCAGGGAATTCCGGTCGGAATGCCTGCATTGCGGCAGTGACGTCGGGGTGGGTCGACTACGAGCGGCGCAGTGCGGTGGAGCCGCGCACGACCATCGACAGCGGCAGCGTGACCTGCTCGGGCTTGCGGGTGGGGTCGTCGAGGGCGTCGAGCAGCGACTGCGCCGCCCGCTCCCCCACCTGCTCGACCGGCTGCACGATCGTCGTCAGGTCGAGGTGCTCGGACAGCTCGTGGCCGTCGAAGCCCACGACCGACAGATCGCGACCGGGCTGGAGCCCGTGCGCCTGAAGGGATCTCAGCGCGCCGAAGGCCATCTCGTCGGACATCGCGAACACGGCGGTGGGCGGGTTGGGCCGGGCGAGCAGCGTCGTCATCGCCTGCTCGCCGCCCTGGATGGTGAAGTGGCCGCAGGCCTCCAGGTCGGGCTCCACGGGCAGCCCCGCCTCGACCAGGGTGTCGTGGTAGCCGCGCCAGCGGTTCTCCTCCGGGCGGAACGGTGTGGGCATCACGCGGCCCGAGATCAGCCCGATGCGCTCGTGGCCGAGGTTGATCAGATGCTGCACGGCCATGCGCGCGCCGTTGACGTCGTCGATGCCGACCGACCAGCAGCCGTCGCGCTCGGTGTCGATCAGCGCCACCGGGACGTCGGACTCGAAGATCTCGCTCACGCCCTCGGTATCGGTCGACAGCGAGATGACCAGGAAGCCGTCGACCCGGCGGCGCAGCTTGCGGTGCGGCGGCACGAGATGGGTCTCGCTCGGGTCGCCGATGCTCGAGAGCAGCAGGTCGAGGTCGGATCCGGCGAGCACCTTCTCGATGCCCGACAGCACGCGGCCGAAGTACCAGCGCGCGATCCACGGGGTGATGACGGCGATGCTGCCGGCGCGGCCGCTGGCCAGGCGCGAGGCGGCCGGCGAGACGACGTAGTCGAGGCGCTCGGCGACCTGCCGGACGCGCTCTCGGGTGGCGGGGTCGACGTTGGGCAGGCCGCGCAGCGCGCGGGACACGGTGGCGGTGGAGACCCCGGCCTCGCGCGCGATGTCGCGGATGGTCATGGCCATGGGCGTGAGGTCTCCTTCGCGGGCGTGCGCGCTCAGGGTAGGTGCCGATGACACCGCTGTGCAAGCGTTTACGGCCACGACCTCTCACGCCGGGCCGGCTCGGGAGACCGTCCCGGTGCGCCAATTCCCGTGTGAAACGGGGTGTTGCACGCGGGTCGGGGCGGTGCTCGCGACCGCTGGGTCGGACTCCAGGTCCGCATCCCGGTGCAACGGAGACACGGCGTTACACCCCGCGCTGCACCTCCGTCGACGCCTGCGCCGGCCCCGGAGGACCGCTCCCACGGCGGCCCCGTCCGTCGCGACGCCACCCGTCCGACAGCGACGGAACCGCGCCGGACGGCAGCACCTGGCCGGTGGCGACGCAGCGGCACAGGGGGCCGTTACGGTGACCGGCATGGAGCGGACGGAGATCGGCGCGATCGTGCTCGCGGGCGGTCGCTCGTCGCGGTTCGGGTCGGACAAGCTCGCTGCGCAGGTCGACGGCGCCCCCCTGCTGCACCGGGCGATCGATGCCGCGCGGGGGGTCGCGGCGCGCGTGGTGCTGGTCGGCCCGGCACCCGAGGGACTGCCCGCCGACGTCGTCGTCACCCGCGAGGAGCCGCCCTTCGGCGGTCCGTACGCAGCGGTCGTCGCGGGCCTCGACGCGCTCGACGAGTCGGCGACCGCGGTGGTGGTGCTCGCCGG
>DASSQW010000290.1:0-3217 GCA_035702165.1 Candidatus Nanopelagicales bacterium | reverse complement strand
GCCGTGGCGCTGCAGAACTCGATGGGCGTGCCCACGCAGCTGCTGAGCGCCGCCGAGGCGGGTGCGCTGAGCAGGGGTGTCGACGTCGGCGACGTCATCGGTGCGACGTTCCACCCGCGCGACGGCTACTGCAGCCCCGAGAACGTCGTGCAGGGCTACGCCGCCGGTGCCCGCTCTCTCGGCGCGACGGTACGTGTCGGGCTCGGCGTCACCGGCATCGAGTCGCACGACGGCCAGATCACCGGCGTCGTCACCGACGAGGGCGTCGTCGAGACGTCGACGGTCGTCTGCGCGGCGGGTGCGTGGTCGCGCGAGGTCGGCTCGTGGGTCGGCGTCGACCTCCCAGTCTCGCCGCTGCGCCGCCAGATCCTCGTCACGGAACCGCTGTCCGAGGAGCTCCTCGCGCTCTACCCGATGGACACCCCGATGACGATCGACGCGGCATCGACCTTCTACCTGCACCGGGAGGGCCCGGGTCTGCTGGTCGGCATGTCCTACCAGGACGAGACGATCGGCTTCCACGACGGCTTCACCGACGCGTGGGAGGACGACCTGCTCGAGGCGATGGAGCGCCGCGCGCCGGCACTGCTCGAGGTGGGTATCGCGCACAAGTGGGCCGGCTACTACGAGGTCACGCCGGACCACAACGCCGTGATCGGCGAGGCGTGGGCGGCGTCGCGGTTCCTCTACGCCACGGGTTTCTCGGGGCACGGCTTCCTGCAGGGACCGGCGGTCGGCGAGGTCCTGCGCGACCTCTACCTGCGTCGCGAGCCCGTGATCGACGTGTCGTCGATGTCGGCCGAGCGGTTCACCGCCGGCGACACCCTCTACGAGCTGAACATCGTCTAGTGGACTCGCCCGGACTCGACGTCGCCCCCGACGTCCTCGACCTCGGCCCCGAGCAGATGCGCCGCCTCGGGCACTGGGTGGTCGACCGCACGGTCGACCACCTGCAGACGCTGCGCGACCGGCCCGCCATCACCGAGCGGTCGTGGGACGACCTGTCGGCTGTGCTCGGCGGCGCTGCCCCTCGCGGACGCGGCGATGTGGAGGAGGGCCTCGCCCTGCTGGCCGACGTCGCCCTCGAGGCCCAGCAGCACGGCGACCACCCGCGCTACTTCGCGCGCGTGCCGGGTCCGTCGTCCGACGTCGCGATCCTCGGCGAGTGGCTCGCCGTCGGCATGCAGGCCATCGCGTCGTCGTGGGGCGGCGGATCAGGTACGGCGACGCTCGAGCTCGTGGTGCTCGACTGGCTGCGCGACGCCCTCGGCCTGGCACCGGCGAGCGAGGGGATCATCCTCACCGGCGGCTCGATGGCGAGCACGACGGCGCTGATCGTGGCGCGCGCCGAGACGGGCGGCGGCGTGGTCTACCTCTCGGACCAGACGCACTCGTCGATCAAGCGCGGTGCGGTCACCACCGGATGGGACCCCGCGCTCGTGCGCGTCCTGCCGACCGGCGACGACCTGAGGCTCGCTCCCGGGACCGTGCGCGCCGCCGTGGAGGCGGACCTCGCCGCGGGGCTGCACCCGGCCGTGGTGGTCGCGACGTCGGGCACGACCAACGCCGGCACGGTCGACGACATCCCGGCGATCGCCGAGATCGCCCGAGAGCACGGGCTGTGGCTGCACGTCGACGGCGCCTACGGCGGGCCGGCGGCGCTCTCCCCTGAGCGCCACGGGATCTGCGGCCTCGAGCTCGCCGACTCGTTCGTGCTCGACCCGCACAAGTGGCTGTTCCAGCCCTACGACGCCGCCTGCCTCTGGGTGGCGCGACCGGGCGCGCTCGACCGGACGTTCGCGATGCACCCCGAGTACCTCACCGACACGCAGGGCGGCGTCGTCGACCTGCACAACCGCGGCCTGGAGCTGACCCGGCACGCGCGCGCGGCCAAGCTGTGGCTGACGCTGCGCACGTACGGCCTCGACGCGATCGAGGACGCGGTCGAGCGCGGCATCGCGCTGGCGGAGGCCGCCGAGGCGCTCGCGGTCGAGGCCGGCTTCGAGATCACGTCGGCCGCGAGCCTCGGCGTCGTCACCTTCGCGGTGCCCGACGTCGACGACGAGGGTCACTCGAGGATCGCGTCCGACGTCACCGAGCACGGGTACGCCGCCATCACGAGCACCGTCCTGCGCGGCCGCCGCGTCCTGCGCCTGTGCACCATCAACCCGCGCACGACCGAGGACGACCTGCGCGGCACGATCGCCGTCATCGCCTCCTGCGCCTCCGCCACCCGCCTCCCCCGCTGACCCCAGCCCGCGACGTCACTGCCGAGATGCAGCCAATGCGGCCGGTTCTTCGTGCATTGCGGCAGTGACGTCGGAGTGTGAGCGCGGCGGTCAGCTGCGGGGGCGCCAGCGCCTCCACTCGGCGGTGGCGCTCGCGCGGATCTTGCCGTCGTGGAGGAGCTCGGAGACGGCGAGCATCCGGCTCTCGTCGGCCTCGACCACGCGCGCGACGAGCTCGGACTCCTCGCGCAGCGGCGAGGGCCGCAGGTACTTCACGTCGAGGCCGGCGGTCACGTAGGACAGCGGCAGTCCCTCGAACGGCTTCCAGCCCCGCAGGTCTGCCTCGTGCAGCACCGCCGCCGCGCTGTGGCAGTCGAGCACCGTCGAGATGATGCCGCCGTTGAGGAAGCCCAGCCCGTTGTCGTGCTCGGGCCAGGGCAGGAACACCGCGCGCACCTCGCCGTCGACCGGGAAGCTCTTGAGCCGCAAGCCCTTCGCGTTCTCCGGGCCGCACCCGAAGCACGACGTGCCGGCGAGCAGCCGGTCCTGGATGCTGACCTCGTCCACGTCGCGACCCTAACTCTCCGCGAGCAACAGGCTGAAGGTGCGCATCTGCGGTCGATCTCAGGCAGTGGATCGCAGCGGACGGGAGGGGTCAGGCCCAGCGGCCCGTGCGGTCCAGGACGAGGGCGGCCGCCACGGCTCCGGCGGTGGAGGTGCGCATGACCGACGGGCCGAGGCGCACGGCCCTCGCGCCGGCATCGGCGAAGTGCTCGAGCTCGTCGCCGGCGATGCCGCCCTCGGGGCCGACGACGAGGACGACGTCGCCGGAGCGGGGCAGCGCGAGGTCGGCGAGCCGGTACGTCGCCGACTCGTGCAGCACCGCAGCGACGCCGCCGCGGTCGACGGCGGCGCGGATGCGCGCAGCGATGTCGGCGGTCGACGCGAGACCGCGCACCTCGGGCACGAACGGGCGTCGCGACTGCTTG
>DASSQW010000289.1:0-2730 GCA_035702165.1 Candidatus Nanopelagicales bacterium | reverse complement strand
ACCCCGTGGCGCCGACCCCGGCCGTGAGCCTGCCCGGCTCGGACCCGGCGCTCGTGCCGGTGCTGCGGTCGATCCCGACGACCGACCGGGTCGTGTTCATCACGATCGACGACGGCTACCACAAGGATCCCGCGGTCCTCGCCCTGCTGCGCGATCGCCACGTGCCGGTGACGCCGTTCCTCGCCGTCAACGCGCTGCAGACCGACCACGACTACTTCGGCACGGTGCAGGACGTCACTGGCCAGCACGTGCAGGACCACACCATGACGCACCCGTTCCTCTCGAAGCTGTCGTACGCCGCGCAGAAGGACCAGATCTGCGGCGCCGCCGACCAGCTCGGCAGCTGGTACGGCACGCGCCCGTGGCTGTTCCGTCCGCCGTACGGCGACTACTCGCAGACCACGCGCCGCGCGGCCAAGGACTGCGGCATGACCGCTCTGGTCCTCTGGGACGTCTCGCTGCCCCACCACGTCCTGCGCTATGCGAGCGGATCGCGTCTGCACCCCGGTGACATCGTGCTGATCCACTGGCGCCCGAACCTCGCCCAGGACCTCCCCGTCGTGCTCGACCAGGCCGAGCGCGACGGCCTGCGGATCGCATCGCTGCAGGACTACCTCCCCGCCCCCTCCTGACGAGCGTCGCGCTGCCGTCCTGCGAGCAGACGCGCAGACGGTAGGGCCGACGAACCGCGGATCCTCGTCCCACCACCTATCCGGAGGTCCGGGGCGCGGTATCGCGCGCGCAGACCTCCGAACCAGGTGATGTCGCGCACCTTCGCGTTTCCTCGAGCACCGTGGCGGGGACGCTGACTGCATCACGTCGACCTGCCGGGAGGAGGTGCTCTCCATGGAGATCCTGCTCCTGGCCGCCGTCGTCGCGTTCCTGCTCGCGACCCCGCTGTTCGCGAAGGACTCGTCCGACGCCCACGCCGAGGCGGCTCGTCCGGCCGCCGGCTGGTGGCCGGCCGGCCCCGACGCCCGCTGAACCACCCAGCTCCTGAGCCCCGTCGCCCCTCGACGGGGCTCTCGTGCGTGTCGGCTCAGTGCCGACCGGCGGCCATGTCGTCGAGACCGGCGTCGAAGGCCTGCACGAGGATCTCGGGGTCGGGCAGCACGGTGGCGTCGGACTTGAAGCCGATCCGCACCGTGCCGTCGTAGCTGAAGATGCAGACGCCGAGGGTCTGGTTGCCCGAACCCGGCACCCAGCCGAGCGCTCCGATGATCCTGCTTCCCGCGAGATACCGCGTGGTGGCGGGGCCGCGCACGTTGGTCGTGACGCCGATGGCCTTGCTCGAGAAGAAGCCGACCATCAGGTCCTCGACGACCCGCTGCGTCATGCCGATCGCGGTGATGATGCTGTAGGTGATGAGCGCCTCCGGCGACGCCTTGATCGCGTCCATGCGGGCCTTGCTCGCGGCCAGCCGCTCCTGCACGGGACCGACGCCCGAGGGAAGCGGGAGCATCGCCAGCGCGAACCGGTTGCCCAGCTCGCGCGGCAGCGGCTTGGTGAGGTCGCGCATGTTCACGGGCACCATCGTCGTGATGTCGTGGCGCGGCACACCCTTCTCCTCGGCGTAGTCGCCGATCGCGCCCGACACCGCCGCGACGAGCACGTCGTTCACGGTCGCGTCCGCACCGCGACCGATCTTCTTCACCGCGGCGAGGTCGTGCGGCTGCGACCACACGGCACGCTTCTCGATGCCGGGCTCGCCCGCGAGCGGGCTCTCGGGCAGCGACGAGAGCAGCAGCTTGTCCGCGACGTGCAGCGTCTGCCGCGTGAGCACCGCGGCGTCGCGCACCACCGACGGCCGCATCAGGCTCGCGGCCTGGCCGGCGAGCCGGGTCACGCTGCCGAACCCCGGCAGCACCAGGCGGTTCACGGCCGCGCGCTCGGGGTGGTCGAGGTCGAGCAGGTCGGCGTCGGGCTCCTCGTCGGTCAGCGAGAGCAGCACGGCGACCAGCGCGATCCCGTCGGCCAGAGCGTGGTGGAACCGGGCGAACAGCGCGGCGCCGTCCCGGTGGCCCTGCAGGACGTGCACCTCCCACAGCGGGTGCTCGCGGTCGAACGCGACATGCATCTGCGACTCGACGTACGCCGCGAGCACGGCGTCGTCGCCGGGCTCGTCGAGCTCCACGACGTGCACGTGACGGTCGAGGGAGAAGCCGGGGTCGTCCTCCCACTGGTTGGGCAGCACGAGGGTCGCGTCGGGGGCGAGCCTCTGGTGGAACACCGGGAAGCGGTCGACCATCCGGTGCTGGACGACAGCCTTGAGCCGGTCGACGTCGATGCGTCCCTCGACCCACATGAGCGAGTCGATGACCATGAGGTTGGTGGGATGGTCGGCACGCAGCCACAGCGTGTCGACCGGTCCGACCGGCCTGCGTCCGCTCATGCGCGCACCTCCCTGCTCGCGAGCGTAGGCGTCGCCGACGTCAGGGGCGCGGCGAGGAGTGTGACGTTCGCGGGAGCCGGGTGACCAGGCTCGAGGTGTCCCACCGACGCCCTCCGGCCGCCTCGACCTCGGCGTAGAACTGGTCGACGAGGGCGGTGAGGGGCAGCGACGCGCCGACCGCCCGGCCCTCGGCGAGGGTGTTCCCGAGGTCCTTGCGCATGTGCTCGACCGCGAACCCGAACTCGAACTCGTCGGCGGCCATCGTGGCGTGGCGGTTGGCCATCTGCCACGAGCTCGCGGCCCCGGCGCCGATGGTGTCGAACAGGGCGTCGAGGTCC
>DASSQW010000288.1:0-4784 GCA_035702165.1 Candidatus Nanopelagicales bacterium | reverse complement strand
GGAGGCCTTCGCGGCGATCAAGGCGATGGACGCGTTCGACATCATCGTCATCGCCATCACGGTCGTCGTCTACCTCGCGGTCTACGGCTTCCCCTTCATGGCAGCGACGCCCGGCCTGCCCTACCGCCAGTCCTTCCAGCTCAACCAGGGCGCCTTCGCGATCAGCAACGGCGTGCCGGCCGGCGGCGCGTTCGGCCTCGGGATCCAGTACGCGATGCTCGCGTCGTACCAGGTCGAGCCCACGGTTGCGACGGCCGCCATCGGCGCCACCGGGGTCTGGAGCATCTTCGTCACGCTGGGCCTGCCGGTCTTCGGCCTGATCGCCATCGCGGCGTCGGGCACGATCGACGCCGGCAGCTACGTCTACATCGGCGCGATCGGCCTGGCAGCCCTGCTCGCGATGGTGATCGTCTTCGCGCTCGTGATGCGCAGCGAGAAGCTCGCCATCCGCATCGGCGGCTGGGCGAACGCCGTCGCCGCTCCCGCGATGCGCGTCCTCAAGAAGGACGCCCCCGACCTCGTCCCTACCGTCGTGAAGTTCCGCACCGACATCGTCGGGCTCGTCACCCGCCGGTGGCACGTCATCACGGTGTCGCAGGTGGCGGTGTCGCTGTGCCAGTTCGCGATCCTGTACGCATCGCTGCGCGGCGTCGAGGGGTCGGGGCCGACGACGCCGCTGCTGGTCGCGTTCGGCGCATGGGCGGTCGCGCAGATCGGCATCATGATCCCGATCACCCCCGGCGGTCTCGGCACGGTCGACGCGTTCATGATCTCGTTGATGACGGCGATGGGCGTCCCGAGCGGCGACGCCACAGCGGCCGACCTCGTGTGGCGCGCGTCGAGCTTCGTCCCGCAGATCATCGTCGGCGTGCTCTGCCTGGTGACGTGGAGCCGTCGCGCTGCGCGCACGTTCGCCGCCGCGTCCCCGGCGCCCACCGAGGCCTGACGCGGTCAGCCGCGGCGCTTCCCGACGCAGGCGCCGAGGGCTTCCCGCAGGTCCGCGAGCGGGAACGGCTTGTGCAGCGTCCCCGCGATCGCGAGGCCGTCCTGGCATGCGACCACGGCCGCCCGTAAGAAGCCCTCGCGGCCGCCTCCGCTCATGAGCAGCACGTCGGCGCGCACGGATCGCCGTGCGAGCAGCTCGAGCACCGACGTGCCGTCCGCGTCGCCCAGCGCGAGATCGACGAGCACCAGGTCGTAGTCGGCCACGGTCCGATGCTCCACGTCCGCGACGGTGCCGGCGCCGTCGCACGACCATCCGCACGCCTCAGCGGCCAGCTCCACCAGCTCGCGCACGGCCTGCTCGTCGTCGACGACGAGCAGACGCCCGAGCGGCTCAGGCACGTCCGGCCCCGGTGTCGCCGGTCGCAGGCATCACGAACAGCACGCGCACCAGCGCCTCCTTCGTGAACGGCTTGGCGAGGGTGTGTGCGCCCCTCTCCATCAGCTCGTCCATCCGGTCGGAGAAGCCGGTCATGAAGACGACGTCGACGCCGGGCACGAGGTCGGCCACGCGGTCCGCGAGCTCCGGGCCGTCGACACCGAGCGGGTCGCCCAGCCGCACGTCGGTGAGCAGCAGGTCGGGCTGGAAGTCGGCGGCGACGCGCAGCGCCTGCGCCGGCGTGTCCGCGACCCGCACCTCGGCGCCGTGCTCGGTGAGCCAGCCCGCGATGAGCCCCGCCAGAGCGGCCTCGTCGTCGACGACGAGCACCTTCGACACCACGTCGCCCGTGACACCGGTGACGGCGCCGGACCCGATGTGCTCGGCGAACACCGCCGGGAGGTAGACGCGCACCGTCGTGCCCCGCCCGTCCTCGGACTCGATGACGGCCAGGCCGCCGCTCTGCTGGGCGAACGAGTAGACGGCCGCGAGGCCGATGCCGGTGCCGTCACCGACGCCCTTGGTCGTGAAGTAGGGCTCGAACGCCCGCTGCTGGACCTCCGGCGTCATGCCGATGCCGTCGTCGACGACGTCGATGACGACGTACTCAGCCGGGAGCAGCTCCATCTCGGGATCGTCGACGAGCTCGCGCGTGACGCGGACCAGCACCGTGCCGCCGGGCTCCATCGCGTCGCGCGCGTTGATGACCAGGTTGAGCAGGCTCCCGGAGAGCTGGCCGGAGTCGACGACGACGTCGAGCGGTCCGTCGCCGATCTCCAGGCGGACGACGCGCTCGCTGCCCACGGCTTGCCGGACCAGCGGCGCCAGCCGCTGCACGAACGAGCCGACCTCGATGGCCGTCGCCTCGAGGGGCTGGCTGCGCGCGACTGCGAGCAGCGACGACGCGATCTCGGCGCCGCGCTCGGCAGCGTCGGCCGCGCGGTCGACGTACCGCGTCAGCCGCGGCTGGTCGGCCACGACGTCGTCATCGCGCACCATCTGCAGGTAGCCGCTGATGATGAACAGCAAGTTGTTGAAGTCGTGGGCCAGGCCGCCGGCCATCGTGCCCAGCGAGCGCAACCGCTCGGTCTGCGCCGAGCGCACCGCACGCGCGCGCTCCTCGGTGAGGTCCGTGATGTTCACGACCGACCGTGCTCGACCGGCGACGTCGTTGGCCACCGGCGTCACCTGCACGAGCCACGTCGCTGCACCCTGCTCGCCGATGGGGTCGACGTACTCGACAGCACCGCCCTCTCCGTGCCGCGCGCGCTCGAGGAGCCGGCGCACGCGGTCGCCGTCGTCGCCGTGCAGCGAGAACGGGAGCATGTCGATCGCCCGACGGCCGCCCGCGCTCCCGGCCGACGAATGGTCGCCGTTGCTGATCAGGACCCGACCGGTCGCGTCGACGATGAGCACCTGACCGGGGGTCGCGCCCAGCGCGGTGGCCAGCAGTGCCTCGCGGTCGGCGGCGTCGCGCCGCAGCCGCTCGCGGGAGGAGACCGATTGCAGCTGCAGCGCCGCCGCGAGGAGCCCGAACAGCAGGATCGACAGCACGATGCCGGCACGCGCCAGGATGGAGGTCCCGAAGCTCGGTCCGGGCCGCACGACCACCGAGAAGGTGTAGTCGCCGATGCCCGCCAGCGACGTGCCGGCCAGCTGCGAGCGGACCGCGCTCGTCGCCGCCCCGCTGGAGTCGACGGCCACGACCGGCTCCGTGCGGCCCGACGGCGAGGCGACCAGGCCGAGCGTCGAGCTGACCTGCTCGCGCAGCGCCCCGATCGCCGCGGCGCTCTGGTCGAAGGCCGCCGGGATCGAGACGGCGGCGAGGAGCAGCTCGCTGGTGGGGGATCCGTCGGCGTTCTTGATGGGGGCGACGTAGATCGCGATCGGGACCGAGGCACCGCTGGAGTCCGTGGCCTCGGTGACGCCGACGAGCGCCGCGACGTCGGCCTCCGTGGCGGCCTGGATGACATCGGCCGCCGCCCGGTCGTCGGCCGGGACCTGCGCGAGCGCTGCGGTGAGCGCCGGGTCCTCGCCGAGCATGAACGGCACCGGGTCCGTGGCGCCGGGCACGACCAGCGCGGCGGCCACGATGGAGGGGCTGCCCTACACCAGCGGCTGCGCATATCGCGTGAACGCCGCCTGGTCGCGACTGGCGAGCGGGGTCGTCGGAGGGGTCGACGTGCGTGCCTGCACCGTCGTCAGGTCGTCGGCCAGCACCTGCTGGAACGACGCCGCCACGGTCTGCGCCGCGGTGTCGAGCGACTGCTGCTCGGACCGCCCCCAGTAGCCGGTCACGAGCTGGATGGCGATGACGGTGACGGCGATCGCGGCGAACGGCCCGGTGAGGCGGCCACCCGAGCGAGGGCTGTCGACGAGCAGGGAGTGCCGCGCCATGAGCGTCGCGCCGACGAAGGCGGCCGTGAGGAGGGGCAGCATGACCGTCACGACCGCTGAGCGCCACGACGCGACATCGGTGGGCCAGCCGTGAAGGCTCGTCTGCACGAGCCCGGCTACGAGACCGGCGACGAGCACACCCGCCATCGAGGCGGCGAAGCGCCGGGCGAACGACACCCCGAGCGCGCTGGGAGCCAGCGTCCGCCACAGCAGCAGCACGATCGCCGCAGCGAGCGCGATCCCGACGAGCGGGGTGGCGACCGAGGGCAGGAGCTCGTGACGCAGCCCGACCGACGTCGCGACCACGACGGAGGCGGCTCCGAAGCGCACCCACCATGCCTGGCTCTCGCGGAGGACGAGCGCGAGCACGACGACCTCGAGCCGCCACGCGCCGTCGCTGAGGACCGACACGCACTCGGCGAGCCCGGACAGCAGCAGGGATATCGCGGCGAGCAGGACGACGGAGGGCAGCGGTCGCCGAGCCGAGGGGGCGACGTCCTCGAGGCGCGCCTGCGCGGCCGACGTCGTCTCAGGAGTCCTCATGGGTCGACCTCCCGGGCGGCACGACGGTCGGTCCCGACCGATGCCGGGCGATCACGATCAGCTGGCGCAACCGGCGCGGCCGAGGGTGATGGAGGGGGTGGGGGTGTCGGACGAGACGGTGAGCGAGCTGTTGCGGAACTGGGCCTTGGTCCAGAAGTAGGCAGTCGTCGACGAGACCGACCTGCACTGGTACGCCACCGTCTTCGACCAGGTCGCCGACGATCCCGACGGCACCGAGAACGAGGGGCTCGTGACGGAGCCGAGCAGCGTCCCCGAGCCGTTCGTGTTCGTGCTCGATCGGTAGAACGAGACGACCAGGTAGCCGGTCTGCGAGGAGCCGTTGGACGGGAAGGCCGCCGTCGCCACCAGGCACGGCTTGGACGACGAGCAGCTCGTCGTCCCGCCGCTGTTCGCGTAGCTCGCGGAGGTCGCGACCCAGGACGGCTGGCTGCTCGAGATCCTC
>DASSQW010000287.1:0-15252 GCA_035702165.1 Candidatus Nanopelagicales bacterium | reverse complement strand
ACCCCGAAACCTGCCCCGACCGGCAGCGGTTCGACCTCCACCACGCCGACCCCGGCGCCTGCTCCGGCTCCTGCTCCGGCCCCTGCTCCGGCTCCTGCTCCTGCTCCGGCTCCTGCTCCGGCTCCGGCTCCTGCTCCGGCGTACACCCGGCCGATCCCGGTGTCGGCGATCCCGTTCCTGCGTGCGCTCGTCGAGAGCGGCGGCTCGGACCTGCACTGCAAGGTCGGCTCCGCACCCCGCGTGCGCGTCGACGGCATCCTGCGCAAGCTGCAGGTACCGGACCTCACGCCCGAGGACACCGAGCACATGGTCCGCGAGGTCCTGCGCGGCGACCTCATCGAGTCCTTCGCCCGCACCAACGAGGCCGACTTCGCCTACTCGATCGAGGGCGTCGGTCGCTTCCGCGTCAACATCTTCCGCCAGCGCGGCAGCGCGGGCCTGGTGTTCCGCCGCGTCTCGATCGGCGCGCTGCCCCTCGACGACCTCGGCCTGCCCCAGGTCATCGGCCCGCTCTCCCTGGAGCCCCGCGGCCTGGTGCTCGTCACCGGCCCGACCGGCTCGGGCAAGACGACCACGCTCGCGGGCATGGTCGACAACATCAACCAGCACCGCGACGTGCACATCGTCACGATCGAGGACCCGATCGAGATCCTGCACTTCGACAAGCGCGCGATGGTCAACCAGCGCGAGGTGCACGTCGACACCGCGGACTTCGCCGTCGCGCTGCGCGCTGCTATGCGCCAGGACCCCGACGTCATCCTCGTCGGCGAGATGCGCGACCAGGAGACGGTGAAGGCGGCGCTGTCGGCGGCCGAGACCGGTCACTTCGTCATGTCGACGCTGCACACGACCGACGCCCGCGAGACCATCACGCGCGTCATCGACTTCTTCCCGCCGCACGAGCAGCAGCAGATCCGGCTCTCGCTCGCCGCTGCGCTGCGCGGCATCGTCTGCCAGCGCCTCGTGCCGCGCGCCGACAACCTCGGCCGCTGCGTGGCGATGGAGATCTGCATCAACACCGGCCGCGTGGCCGAGGCGATCGCCGAGCCGGAGAAGACCGCGATGATCCCCCAGCTCGTGGGCGAGGGCGGCTTCTACGGCATGCAGACCTTCGACCAGCACCTCATGGAGCTCTTCCGCGACGGCGTCATCACCCTCGACGCCGCCATGGACGCCTCGACGAGCCCGCACGACCTCATGGTCGAGCTGCGCCGCCTCGGCCTCGTCGCCTGACCGCTGACGACGACTCACGCCGTGCCGGCGTGTGCTCGTCGCCGACGGGCGCGGTCCTGCGGAGTCCGGCCTCGTTAGGGTCGCGGCATGAGCGTGCCCACCGTCGGACTCTCGGCCGTCCGCGAGTTCACCGTCACCGACGTCGACACCGCCGTGGCTCTGGGCAGCGGCGACGTCCCGGTGCTCGCCACCCCGCGGGTCGTGGCCTGGCTCGAGGCGGCCACGGTCGCGTGCCTCGACGACGTCCTCGACGGGGGTGCGACGAGCGTCGGCACCCGGCTCGAGATCGAGCACGTCGCGGCGTCGCCGGTGGGCGCGCACGTGACTGCGGTCGCGTCGGTGTCCTACGTCGACGGACGGCTCGTACGGTTCGAGGTCGCGGCGGAGCACCGGGTGGCGGGCGGAGACCCCGTCCTGGTCGCGAGCGGTCAGGTGACCCGCGTCGTCGTCGACCGCGACCGCTTCCTCGCCCGCCTCGGCTGAGGTCGGGTCGCTCCGCGTGAGCACTCCGGCGATGCACTCCCGCCTCCGAGGACGCGAGGGAGCGTGGATCGGTCCCGGGCGCGGAGCCGGCGCGTGCCTAGCGGACCGGGCGCGACCAGAACGTGAGGCGTACGCCGGGAGCCGGTTCGCGGTCGCGCGTGGGGTCGGGCTCGAAGCCCAGGCGGCGGTAGAGCCGCTGGGCAGAGCCGTTGGTCTCGATCACGCTGAGCACCAGCGCGGTGTCGCCGGCCTCGCGGGCGGCCTGGTCGACGGCGTCGACGAGGGCCTCGCCCACGCCGGTGCCCCACGCCTCCCGCGCCACACCGAGGTAGCGGAACTCCAGCTCGCCGGGGCGCGCGTCGTGGGAGTGCGCCGTGCCGTACGGCGTCAGCGTCACCGTGCCCACGAGCCGGCCCTCGCGCTCGGCCACCAGGACGGGATGCTCGCCGGCGCGACCGGCCACGTCGCGCAGGTGGGCGACGTAGCCGGAGTCGCCGTTGAGCGCTCCACCCTCGACGTACGCCGAGCCCACGAGCTCGCCGACCTCGGCGTACTCCTCGGGGCGGGCGAGCCTGATGCTGACCGGGGGAACCGAACCGGACGTTCTGGACACGGAGGCATCCTGCCTTGGTAGCGTCGGCAGCGGTCGTCCGGGGCAGTCCGGGCGGCCGGTGCGGGCCCGACGCCGAGTTCTGCCCCGACCCGCACGCACACCGAGCACACCGCTCAGGGCAGGAGCGGGGGACCCACTTCCGGGCGCGAGCACCCTCCGCGTCCTCGGGGTGAAGCCACGGTGAGCGCCGTGGCCGGCCAGCTCCGACGGCCGAACCCGACAGCTGACCCCGCAGGCGTGGCCGGAGGATCACCCGATGCCGGGTACGCCGAGCACGGCGGACGACGTCCGTCGCACACCCACCTCGCCCCTGTCCGCACTCACGCCCCGCCGTCGCGCCCTCGTGACCGCGGGCGCTGTCGCAGCCCTGGCCCTCGGAGGCCTCGTCGCGGCGCCGCGCAGCGATCTGCCGGGCGCAGCCGCGGCGTCCTCCGAGCGCGAGGTGGTGAGCGTCGACGTCGATGGCGCCGACGACCCGGTCGCGCTGTCGGCGGTCCTCACCTCGGCGAAGGTGCGCGCGACCGCGAAGACGACCTCGAGGTCCGCGACGGGTCGCTGGATCACGGCGTCGGCCTCGAGGATGCCGACGCTGCGACCGGGCGACCGCGGCCGCGCGATCGCCTTCGTGCAGCGGCGCCTGCACGTGACGCCCACCGGCTACTACGGCCGCCTCACCCTCGCCGCGGTCGTCGCGTTCCAGCGCGGCCATGGGATGCCGGCGCGGGGCATCGTCGGCCCGATGACGTGGCGGGCGCTGGTGTCCTCGCGCCCGACCGCCCGCACCGCACCGCGCCCGCCGGCGGCCGCGCCGCGGGTGTCCGCCCCCGTGACGGCCGGGCGCGTCTGCCCGGCCCCGGGCGCCTCGTTCGGCGACGGCTTCGGCGTCGCGCGCTCGGGCCACCGGCACCAGGGCATGGACCTCATGGGTCGCCGCGGCATGCCGATCCTCGCGATCGAGGACGGCGTGGTCATCCGCGAAGGCATCCAGTCCAACGGCGCGCTGCGCATCGTGCTGCAGGGCCGCAGCGGCTCGAAGTTCTTCTACGGCCACATGAGCAAGGACCTCGTGCACGCCGGCTCGCGCGTGAAGCGCGGCCAGGTGATCGGGCTCATGGGCGACACCGGAAGCCCCGGCGCGGTGCACCTGCACTTCGAGTACTGGAGGAGCGGCGGCGAGTCCGCCGCCGTCGACCCGGCCCCGCTGCTGCACAGCCTCTGCTGACATCAGCGCACCGACCGACGCCGCCTCGCGTCCGCACCTGCTGCCCAAGCTCGGCCTTCGGCGACAGACAGGGACGCGGGGCGGCGCTCGTGTCAGATGCCGGTCGTGCTCCGCGGGTAGGCGATGGCGGGGTCGGTGAGGACGTTCACCAGGTACGGCGCGTCCGCTGCGAACGCGCGGTCGAGCGCGGGGCCGATCTGCGCCGGGTCCGTCACCGTCTCGCCGTCGGCGCCGAGCGCCTTCACGACCTCGTCGTAGCGCGTGCCGGGCCGCAGCTCGGCCGCGACGTCGTACTGGTAGAGGAACTGCATCGGGTGCTTCTCCAGCCCCCAGATGCCGTTGTTCCCCACCACCATCACCACCGGCAGGCGGTGGCGCACGAGGGTGTCGACGTCGAGCAGCGAGAAGCCGGCAGCGCCGTCGCCGAGCAGGAGGACCACCTGCGACGACGGGCGCGCGACGCGCGCGGCGATGGCGTAGCCGAGGCCCGTGCCCAGGCAGCCGTAGGGCCCCGGGTCCAGCCAGCCGCCGGGACGCCGGGGCTCGACGTACTTGCCGGCGTAGGACACGAAGTCGCCGCCGTCGCCGATGACGACGGCGTCGTCGGCCAGGCGGGGCACGAGCTCGCCGTAGATCCGCGCCGGGTGGATCGGGTCGCGGTCGCTCGCGAGGTCGGCGGCGTCCTTGGCCACCGCCGACATGGCGATCCCGCGGAGCCGGTCGGCCCAACCGCTGTAGTCCGGGCGCCGGAGCTGGTGCTCGAGGCCGTCGAGCAGGGCGTCGAGGACGAGCCCGAGATCGCCGCTCGCCGTGGCCGCGGGCGACGCGTGGCGCGAGAGCTGGCCGGGCGCGTCGGCGACGTGCACGACCCGCGCGGGGCCGGCGTCCTCGCTGCCGCCGAAGACGCCGTAGCCGAGGCGGAAGTCCAGCGGGGTGCCCACCACGACGACGAGGTCGGCGCCGGAGAACGCGGCGCCGCGGGCACGGGTCACGAGCAGCGGGTGTCCCTGCGGCAGGATCCCGCGGCCCATGCCGTTCGCGATCACCGGTACGCCGGACCCCTCGGCGAAGCGCAGCGCCGCCTCCTCGGCTCGTCCGGCCCACACATCGCCGCCGAGGACGAGCACCGGGCGGGAGGCCTCGGCGAGAAGCCCGACGATCTCCTCGACGTCGTCGGGGTCGGGTGCCTGCGGATCGGGCCGCACGGCCGTGGCCGGCGCGACGTCGGCGTAGGAGAAGAGCACGTCCATCGGGATGTCGAGGAAGACCGGGCCGCGGTGCGGCGAGCCGGCGGTGGTGAAGGCCTGCGAGACGGCACCGCCGATCTCGGCGGGCGAGTGCACGGTCGCGGCGTGCTTGCTCACGGGCGCGAGCAGCGGCGGCTGGTCGAGCTCCTGCAGGGCGCCGGTGCCCCAGCGCGCGTCGGGGGAGCGGCCGCCGAGGACGACGAGGGGCGAGCCGTTGAAGTGCGCGGTGGTCACGCCGCTCACGATGTTGGTGACGCCGGGGCCGGCGGTCACGACCGCGAGACCCGGTGTGCGCGTGAGCTTCGCGGTCGCCTCGGCCGCGAACACCGCGGTCTGCTCGTGGCGCACGTCGACCAGGCGCAACGGCCCCTGGCCCGACGCCGCTCCCTCCTTGCCGCCGACCGCCGCGTCGTAGAGCGGGAAGACGTGAGCGCCCGACAGCGTGAACATCGTCTCGACGCCGTGCGCGGCCGCTGCCGTCACCGCGTGGGTGCCGCCGTGGCCGTTGAGGGTGGGGGTCTCGTCCGTCATGAGCGCCAACCTACCCGCTGGTAACCGGTGGTCGGGCGGTCCGGTCAGGACGCGGACTCGACCGGTGTGAGCTCGACCATGTCGTCCTCGTGCACGAAGCCGAGGTTCTCGTAGACGTGGTTGCTCGTCGGGTTGGCGTCGTCGGTGTAGAGCATCACGGCGCTGGTCACGGGCAGCAGCGCCTCCACGACGACCGCCGTGATCGCCGTGCCGTAGCCGCGGCCGCGCTGGTCCCTGGTGGTGAAGACCGGCCCGATCCGGCCCACGGCACCCGAGGGCGTCGACACGACCGGGGAGTGACCGGCGTAGGCGACCGGCGTCCCGTCGACCTCCCAGATGCGGAGGGCGGGGAGCCTGCGCCGGATGCTGGCCTCGGTGTCGTGCTCGGTGACCCCGGCGTCGGCGACGAACTGCGTGTGCCATGCCACGAGGAGCGGCAGATCTGCCTCGGTCGCGGGACGCCCGGCTCCGGGGACGGGCGAGGGGCGCAGGTAGTCGTGCAGCACGAGGAGCCGCTCGGCCATCGAGGTGCGCCACACGCCGCCGAGCGCGGCAGCCGTGACCTCGGCCACCCCGGCAGGACCCACGACGCCCGGGATCGCGACGCCGATCTGCGCCGACCGCTCGCGGGCCGCGAGCCCGAGCGAGTGCGCGGCGTCGTCGTCCATGGGCGAGGCGAGCAGGCGGTAGGGCGCGGTCCAGACCGCGGCGCCGACGACCGCGCCGGCGTCGTCCTCGACGACGAACCACGACTCGGCGTCGTACGACGCCCCCTCGACGACCCCGATGGCGACCGAGCCGATCACGTTCGTGCGCACGGGGTCCGCGGCGCGCAGCTCGAGCGTGGCGTCGAGGAAGTCGCGGGGGTCGTCGAGCAGCCTGGTACGCACGAGCCCTCCTGGAAGTCTGGGGTGCTCCTCGAAGGATGCCGGAGTCGAGCCCCGGATGCCTGCGCCGTTACCGTTGCCCGCATGGCCAGGTTCGACGACCTCGCGCGCGAGCGCACCGACCTCTCCGAGGCCGACGTCGACCACCTGCGCGCGCTGATCTCGGACTGGACGCTGCTGTCCGACACCGCGTTCGCGGACCTCGTCCTGTGGCTGCCGACCTGGCACGGCGCCGGCTTCGTCGCCGCGGCGCAGGTGCGTCCGACCACCGGCCCCACCGGGATGTTCGACGACATCGTCGGCGAGTACGCCGCCCGCGGGCGCCGGCCGATCCTCGACCGCGCAGCGGCGGCGCGGCGGGTCGTCGCGGACCGGGTCGACGGTGCCCCGGCAGCGGTCGAGGCCATCCCGGTGCTGCGCGAGGGTCGCCTGGTCGGCGTCGTCGAGCGCCACTCGGCGCTGGCCGGTCGCGACTTCGGACCGCTGGAACAGGCCTACCTCGACGCGGCCGACGAGCTCGCGGCGATGACGGTCGAGGGCGCCTTCCCGCCTTCGAAACCCTTGGCCCGCACGGGTTCTCCGCCGCGGGTCGGCGACGGCTTCGTCCGCCTCGACGACGCGGGCATCGTCACGTTCGCGAGCCCCAACGCGCGGTCGGCGTACCACCGGCTGGGCCTCGCGACCGACCTCGTGGGCGTCGACCTCGCGCGCACGAGCGCGAAGCTCGCGCGCCGGCCCGGCCAGGTCGACGAGGCGCTGGCCGTCGTCGCCGCAGGCCGCGCCGCGGGCGGTGCCGAGGTGGAGAACTCCGGTGCGGTCGTCACGCTGCGCGGGGTGCCGCTGCTGCGCGGCGGCCGGCACACCGGCGCGATCGTGCTCGTGCGCGACGCGACCGAGATCCGCCGTCGGGACCGCGCGCTGCTGTCCAAGGACGCGACGATCCGCGAGATCCACCACCGGGTGAAGAACAACCTGCAGACCGTCGCCGCGCTGCTGCGGCTGCAGGCGCGTCGGATCGACGCCCCCGAGGCCCGTGCCGCGCTCGACGAGGCGGTCCGGCGGGTGGGCGCGATCGCGCTCGTCCACGAGACGCTGGCCCACACGCCCGCGGAGCGCGTCGACGCCGACGAGGTCGCCGACCGGCTGGTCGCGCTCGTGCGCGACATGTCCCTCGGCGCCCGCGTCTCGGTGCGCCGCGACGGCAGCTTCGGCGTGCTGCCGGCCGAGGTCGTGACGCCTCTGGCGATGGCCCTCGGCGAGCTGCTGCAGAACGCGGTCGAGCATGGCGCCGGCAGCGACGTCGTCCTGGCTCCGCGGCGCACTGCGGGCGAGCTCGTGGTCGATGTCGTCGACGGCGGCCCGGGGATCGATCCGGCGGTCGACCCGTTCGGCACCGGCCGGCTCGGGCTGCAGATCGTGCGCACGCTCATCACCGAGGAGCTCGGCGGCCGCCTCGAGCTGCTGGCGGGCGACGGCGGCACGGGCACGTGCGCCCGGGTGATCCTCCCCGTGCACGACCGCACGGGCTGACACACTCTGTCCGTCCGGCCGAGGGCCGGCGTCGACGGGGGGCACGATGAGCGACGGACAGGCACCGCCGGGCTGGTACGCCGACCCGCAGGATCCGGGGCGGTGGCGCTGGTTCGACGGCGGCGCGTGGACCGACCAGGTCTCCGCCCCGTCGCCAGCGGCAGCGATCGGCTGGCAGACGGCTGATCCGCCGAGGGGCAGGACCCCGCTGTGGGTCTGGCTGCTGGTCGGCGCGGCGGGACTGCTCGTCGTCGGCGGTCTCGCGGTGGGCGCGTCGTTCGTCGGCCGCGCGGTCCAGCAGGCGGCATCGCCGTCGGGGCCCGCGTTCGCCAGCACCGCGCCGGCCACCCTGGACGGCATGGCGGCCAGCAGCGACACGCGCTGGCAGAAGGCGCTCGACGGCATCCGGTCCTCGGCGGACAACGGGTCGAAGCTCATGGGCGGCGCGGGCGGCACGCAGGTCCAGGCCTACTCCAGCGACTCGCGCCATGTGGCCTACCTGTCGTGGACGCCGTTGCGCAAGAAGCTCTCGCAGCACAGCTTCATCGACGGGGTGCGCCGGGAGATGGTGAAGTCCCAGGCGATCGGGATCACCGAGTACGACGACGAGGCCGGTGGGGCGACGATGCTCTGCGCTGGTCTGCCGCGGCCCGACGGTCTGACCGCGTCGGTGTGCACCTGGGTGCGCTCGGGCACAGGCTTCGTCCAGGTGGTGGAGGTCGGCGGCTCGGGCGCCGGCGCGCTCGCGTCGGTGACGCGCACGGCGGTCGGCGCGCTGACGCCGGCCTCCTGAACCCAGGGCCGGAGCAGCGGCTGGCCCTACAGGCCGGCGCGGGCGGCGCGGGCCCGGGCGTTGCGGCGCTTGAGGGCGCGGCGCTCGTCCTCGGACAGCCCGCCCCAGACACCGGCGTCCTGGCCGCTCTCGAGGGCCCAGGCCAGGCAGGTGTCGACGACCGGGCACCGACGGCAGACGGCCTTGGCCTCCTCGATCTGCATGAGCGCCGGGCCGGTGTTGCCGATCGGGAAGAACAGCTCCGGGTCCTCGTCGCGGCAGGCCGCGTCGTGACGCCAGTCCATGTGCTTCCTCCTGTGCCCGGGCCGGTGCGGCCGGGGCGGTCGTCGTCCGGTGTGGTGCCGGCCCGGTGCCTGCTCACCTTGTGAACGCAGTCACGAGCCCGTCGCCGGGAGCGGCCGCGGCCGGGGCCGGGGCTGCACACGGAGACGTCGGCGTGACCTGACCGGCACACCGACTAGACGACCCTCACACACCGCGCGGGGAGTGTCCAGACTTTTGACCAACTGCTGGCCCCGGCTCCCCGGTGTCCTTGCTCACAGAGGGTGGCGGGAATGGGCCGTCCCACGGTGTGCAACCGGGTACATGGACCCGAGCGCCACGTCACGCAGAGTGACCGTGCGCCGGAGCTCGCGGGTCAGACGAGCACGGAGAGGGCCTGGGGCGCGGAGCGGAACGTGACCTCCCGGACCGGGCCTGCGGAGTCGCCGTCGATCTGCAGCGACATCGGCGGGTCGGCCCGCACCGTGAACTCGGGCTGGTCGTGCAGGGCGAGCAGCCCGCCGAAGGGGTAGTCGCGCCGGCTTCGGGTGAGGAACCGGCGGACGTGGCTGATCACGTGCGGCACGGCCAGGCTGCGCGGTGCGAAGAGGTCCAGGCCGGTGTCGAAGGAGGCCCGCGGGCACGGGTCGACCGGCAGCGGGCCGAGGAAGGTCCAGGGCGAGGAGTTCTGCACGATCGCGAGGAAGACGCCCTCGACCACCGGCACGTCCGGGCGGTGCACCGCGAGCGCCGGCTGCTTGCGCTCGGCCGTCACCAGGATGTGGCGCAGCGCGGTCTGGAAGTACCGGCCCGGCGTGGCCTCCTTGCCCTTCGCCCGCTGGTGCTCCATGTCCTCGACGATCTCGGCGTCGAGCCCGACGCCGGCGTTGCACAGGAACCAGCGCTGGCGCTCACCGGTGTCGGCGATCCCCAGTCCGATGGTGCGCGTGCGCTTGTGCTCGATCGCCTCGAGCAGCGCGCCGGTGGCCTCGACCGGGTCGTCGGGCAGCCCGGTGCTCCGGGCGAAGACGTTGGCGCTGCCGCCCGGGATCGCGCCGAGCACGGGGACGTCGTGCCCGGGGCCCTCGGCCAGCAGGCCGTTCACGACCTCGTTGACCGTGCCGTCGCCGCCGAGGGTGAGCACGACGTCGAGGCCGTCGCGCCGCGCCTGACGGGCGAGATCCGTGGCGTGCGAGCGGTGGGTGGTCTCGACGACGTCGAGGTCGATCGACGCCGACAGCGCGTGCGCGATCACGTCGCGGGTGCGGGCGCTCGTGGTCGTGGCCTTGGGGTTGGCCACCAGAAGCGCGCGCATAGGCGAACGATACGTGTCTGGCAGGCTGACGGCCGTGAGCGAGGAGCGGGATCCCACGTCCGAGGACGCCGGGCGGTCGAAGCGCGAGGGCGCGACCACCGCCGCGATCGTCGTCGCCGCGGTCGAGGCCGTCGCGGTGGCGGCGTACGCCGTCGGCATCGGGATCGCCGCGCTGGGATCGTCGGGCTCGGTGTCGTCGGCGCCCGTGGTCGTGGTGATCTTCCTGCTCTTCGCGGCCGGCATCGCCGCCTGCGCCCGCGGTCTCTGGCTGCATCGCCGGGCGGCGCGCACGCCCTTCGGTGTGGTGCAGCTCTTCGGCCTCGTCACCGGTTGGACCCTGACCCAGGGCGACGGCGACGCCACGCACTACGCGGGCTACGGCGTGCTGGCCCTCTCGCTGGTCGGCGTCGCGCTGGTGATCAACCCCGCGCTCGGACGCGACCTCGACACCTGAGGCTCAGGCCTCGAGCCCCTCGCGCAGGCTGGCGAGGCTCTTGGCGAGCAGCCGGGACACGTGCATCTGGGAGATGCCCACCTCCTCGGCGATCTGGCTCTGCGTCATGCCGTGGAAGAACCGCAGCGCGAGGATCCGCCGCTCGCGCGACGGCAGCGCCGCCAGCAGCGGCTTCAACGACTCGCGGTACTCGATGCTCTCGATGCCGGGGTCCTCGTCGCCCAGCCGGTCGGAGAGCATGGGCGCCTCGTCGTCGTCGCCGAGGGGCGCGTCGAGGCTGCTGGTCGAGTAGGCCTGAGCGCCCTCGAGGCCCTCGATGACCTCGTCCTCGGTGATGCCGAGGTGCGTCGCGAGCTCGGCGATCGTGGGGGAGTGGCCGGTCTTCTGCGCGAGCTCCGCGGTTGCCTGCGCGATGGAGATGCGCAGCTCCTGCAGGCGGCGCGGGACGCGGATCGCCCAGCCCTTGTCGCGGAAGTGACGCTTGATCTCACCGACGATGGTGGGCGTCGCGTACGTCGAGAACTCCACGCCGCGCTCGGTGTCGAAGCGGTCGACGGCCTTGATCAGGCCGATGGTGCCGACCTGTACGAGGTCCTCGTAGGGCTCGCCGCGGTCGCGGAACCGACGTGCGAGGAACTGCACGAGCGGCAGGTGCATCGTCACGAGCTCGTCGCGAGCCGCGGCGTGCCGCGGGTCGTCCTCCTCGGTCCCGTCGAGGACGGCGAGCAGGTCCTTCTCACGCTCGCGCGCTGCGGCGTCCCACCGCGACGTGCGCGGCGCCGGCGTCGGCGCCGGCTCGACCGCAGCGTCCGGGGCGCTCGACGTCTCAGGGATCGCGCCGTCCTGCAACGGGACGGTCGGCGGAGTGGTCTCGGTCATGCGCTCACCGCGGCCGCGCGCGAGGTCCGCAGGACGACGGTGACATCGAGCGCGTCGACCGTGGCCGTGACCTCGTCGACGAGGGCGGTGAGCACCGCCCACGCGAAGGTCGACGTGTCGGGGAGCGTGCCCGTGGTGGTCCGCGCGCGCAGGGCGATGTCGAGGCGGCCGTCGTCGTGGGTCGTGAAGGCGCAGCCGATCTCGCCGTCGTCGATCGACTGACCGATGAGCAGCGACACGACCTCGTCGACGGCCAGGCGGACGTCCTCGAGGCGATCGACGTCGAAGTCGAGGCGCGCGCAGCACGCGGTGGCGGCGGTGCGCACGAGCACGACCCAGGCCGACGAGGCGGGGACGCTGAGGCGGATCGTGGAGCTCACGGCGTCACGGTATCCCGCGGGTGCGCCGCTCGGTGCACCCCCCGCAGGGTCAGTGGTGCGGCTCGCTCGGGTCGTGCGCGGCGAGCTGGAGGAGCGCGTCACCGGTCATGCGCTGGACGGTCCACTCGTCCATCGGGACCGCGCCGATCTGGCGGTAGAAGCCGAGCGCCGGCTCGTTCCAGTCGAGCACCGACCACTCGAGCCGGCGATAGCCCCGCTCCACGCACTCGCGCGCGAGCTTCTGCAGCATCGCGGTGCCGTATCCGTGACCGCGCAGCTCGGGCCGCACGTAGAGGTCCTCCAGGTAGATCCCGTGAGTGCCGGTCCACGTCGAGGCGTTGAGGAAGTACAGCGCGAACGCGCCGAGCAGGTGGCCGCGCTCGGGGTCGGGGTGCTCGACGACGAGCGCGTACGCCGCCGGCGCGCCGCTCGGTGCCGCGGACGCGAGGTCGGCAGCCTCCTGCGTACCGCCGAAGAGCAGGGTGCGCAGCTGCTCCTGGGTGGCCTCGACCTCGTGCCGCGCCCGTTCGTACTCGGCGAGGTCGTGGATGAGGTCGAGGATCTCCGGGACGTCGGTGGGGCGGGCGGCACGCAGCCGCCCGGCGACGGGGACGGGGCTCATGCCCTCATCCCACCGCACGCCCCGGACTCGATGCACGGGGGACCGCCGTGTTGACGGCCGACAGAACGCGATATATCGTCAACCCATCGCGATAGGGCAAGCAAACCGGACCGCCCGTCGCCGCACCGATCCGTGGAGGACGACATGACCGGCTATGCAGCTCCGGGTGCCTGGGTCTTCGGCCCGGGCGCCTTCACCGACGAGAACCTGCGCGACATGAAGCGCCGGATGCGCGCGCACATGGGCGGGCACCCGCACGGCGGCCGTGGTCGCGGACCGGGAGGTCCGGGCCGCGGGTTCCCCGGGCCGTTCGGCCCGATGATGGGGCGCGGCTGGGGCTTCGGACCGGGCGAGGGCCGACGAGCCGGCCGCGGCGATGTCCGCACCGCCGTGCTCGCCCTGCTCACCGAGGGTCCGCGCCACGGCTACCAGATGATCGGCGAGATCGCCGACCGAAGCGGCGGTGCGTGGAAGCCGAGCCCCGGCTCGATCTACCCCGTGCTCTCCGCGCTGCAGGACGAGGGTCTCGTCGACGACGAGAAGATCGACGGCAAGCGCGTCTTCTCCCTCACCGACGCGGGCCGGGCCTACGCGCAGGAGCGCGCCGAGGAGCTCGCGCACGTCTTCGACGCCAACACCCCCGACGAGGACTCCGGCGTGGTTGACCTGCGCCAGCTGCTCATGGGCGTCGGCGCGGCGGCGGTCCAGGTCGTCACGACCGGTACGCCCGACCAGGTGGCGGCTGCACGCACGGTGCTGTCGAACGCACGTCGCGAGCTCTACCTCATCCTCGCCGAGGACGAGTCGTGAGCAGCGCGACGCCCGGCGGCCGAGCGCCGATGCGGGCGAGCGACCAGGACCGTCACGAGGCGGTGCTGGCTCTTGCCGACGCCTTCGCGGAGGGGCGACTGGACTCCGAGGAGTTCGAGGCTCGCCAGTCGCGTGCGCTGGTGGCGACCTACCTCTCCGACCTCGACCCGCTCTTCGCGGACCTGCCCGGCCGCGTCGCGCCGGCGAACCGGCCCGCTCCTCGACGAGCACCGGTACGCCGAGGCCCGCGCGGCGCGCGTGCGCCGTTCGCGTTCGCTGCGCTGGCGCTGGTGATCGCCCTCGCGTTCGTCACCGGCGGGCACGCGCTGTGGCTGCTGCTCCCCGTGGCCTGGTTCGCGTTCGCAGTCCGCCGCCACCGCCACTGGCACGCCGTCGCGGCGCACCAGCAGCGGTCGCTGCCCTACCGCTGATCAGCCGCCGAGGGACTGCATCCGCTGGGCGAACTGGTTGACCTCGTCGGCGGTGAGGTGGCCGTCGGTGACGCAGCGCTGGACGACGGCCTCGGTCACGCTCGTGAGGTTCGCCTCGGTCGGGCTGGCGAGGAAGGGCTGCAGGTCCGCGGCCAGCTGCGGGGCCGAGGTCGCGGCTGCGTCGGCGAGCGGCTGGATGTAGCGCTTGGCACCGAGCACCGAGGCGTTGGCCTTCGCGGCGTCCTCGAAGGTGGTGAGGAACTGCTTGCAGCCCTGAGCCTCGGACGTGATCGTGACGGCTGCGACCTCGGGAGCCGGCCTGAGGGTCTGGCTGGAGACCAGCACAGCAGCCACGAGCGCGATGGGCGCCCAGAGCCAGGCCTTGCGCCACAAGGGCTTGGACGCCTTCTCCTCCGCCGGGATCCGCCTGCCGCCGAACAGCGCGACGATCGAGGTCCAGAACGCGGTGCTGACGATGATCCCGACACCGATCCCGACGGCGTAGATCCACACGCCGGCGCCGGAGAGGCCGAGGTCGTACCTGTTGCCGGTCAACGCGATCGTGCCGGCGGTGATGACGTTGAGCACGCCGGCGATGAGGAGCACGACGGGGAACCGGCGCTTCCACTTCTCGCCGTACGTCGCCTTCGCGGAGGTGTCGACCGCCTGCTGGTGCCAGGTCGTGCCGTCCCAGTAGCGGGCACCGCTCTCGGTCGTGTACCAGCCCGGCGCAGCCGGCGGCGCGCCCGCGGGCGGCGCAGCGGGCGGCGGGGTGGGCTCGCCGAAGGCGGCCAGGTCGTCGGTGGCCGCGGGCGCGCTTCCCGGCGCGGGCTCGGGCGCCGTCTCGGGCGCGGGCTCGGGCGCGGCAGGAGCCGCCGCAGCCGTCGGCTCGACGGGCTCGGGCGTCTCGCTGGTCGGCGTACCGGTCGTCTCATCCATGGTGGAGCTCCCCCCAGATCGGTTCGGGTCAGGCTATGCGCTCGCCCGAGCGCATCCGTGCACGGCCCGCCGGTCCTCCCCGCGCGGGCCCGGACGCGACGAGGCCCGCACCCTCGGGGTGCGGGCCTCGTCGGTCGTCGGCCTCAGGCCTTCTTGGTCTCCCAGAAGATCTCGGCGATCTCGTCGATCTTCGCGATGAGGTTGTCGGCGACCGCGACGTCGAGCGAGCCCTTGGTGCCGCCGGCGCCGGCGAGCTTGGTGGCCTCGTTGAACAGGCCGTTGAGCTGCGGGTACTTCTCGAAGTGCGGGGCCTTGAAGTAGTCGGTCCAGAGCACCCAGAGGTGGTGCTTCACGAGGTCCGAGCGCTCCTCCTTGATGACGAGGCAGCGCGCCTTGAACGCCGGGTCGGTGGCCTCGGCGGCGTTGTACTTCTCGATGATGGCCTTGACGGACTGCGCCTCGATGCGGGCCTGAGCGGGGTCGTAGACGCCGCAGGGCAGGTCGCAGTGGGCATGGGCGGTGATGGTCGGCGCGAACAGACGGCGCATGATGAGTGACCTCTCGTCGGTGGCACGGATCGGGTGGAGCCTGCTGGCGACACTACCCCGACGATCCGCACCCA
>DASSQW010000286.1:0-5251 GCA_035702165.1 Candidatus Nanopelagicales bacterium | reverse complement strand
CCTCGCCGGGATCGGCGGTGACCATGACCGGCTCGCCGTCGGCGACGGTGTCGAACGGCTCGTCCCCGAGCGCCCGGACCAGCCGCGGCGGACCGGCGTAGCGGTCGAGGTCCTCGCCGCCGACCGGCACGAGGTGCTCGATCGAGATCGAGTTGTAGAGGTCGGTGAGTCGGTCGATGCGCGGCAGGCCGGTGTCGATGCGGCGCACGAGCGCCTCGACGCTGCTGCGCGCCGCGCGCGGCTTCACACCGAAGCCGAGGAACGCCGCGCGCCAGGACGCGATCTGCGGCAAGGACTCCGGAGCGCTGCTGTCGAGCCGCGCGCCCACGCTGCCCTCCGCACGACGCAGGGCTGCGTCGCTCTGCTCGTCGCTCGGACCGCCGCGTACGCCGGTGACCCCGATGAGCAGGGCGCGGTAGTCCGGGCGCAGCCTGAGGACGGCGTCGTCGACGCCGGCTGCGGCGAGCAGGTCGGCGGGCGCGAGCGAGGTCATGGCGGCTCCGGAGAGGGCGGGTCCGTCGATGCGGGGCCGAGGGCACGTGCGGCCGGGCCTGCGCGCATCGTGCACCACCCGGCACGGAGGTACGGTGCCGGGGCTGGTGCGTCTGTCGCAGCGAGCAGGAGGTCGGGCCGTGCTGATCCATCCGTGGGACGCCGCGCAGGGCGAGGACGAGTGGCGCACCTGGCTGGCCGGCGTCGAGCTGTTCGGCGTCCTCGCGGTGAACAACGTCGATCCGGCCGAGGCGCCGATCCTGGTGCCGACGCACGCGACGCTCAGCGGCGACGAGGTGCTGCTGCACCTCGCCCGCCCCAACCCGGTGTGGCCGCACCTCGAGGCCGCCGAGCAGGTGCGCTACGCCCTGGCCGGCGACTACGCCTACGTGCCGTCCTACTGGCGCAACGCATCCGGCGCGGCCGAGACCGACGGCGTACCCACGAGCTACTACACCTCGGTCCAGCTGGTCTGCGCACCGACGATCGTCGACGACCCGGCCGGCAAGGTCGAGGTGCTGCGCGCGCAGGTCGGCGACCTTCAGCCCGAGGGGCGCCACGGCGAGATCGCCGTCGACGACGGCCCTTACGCCCGGCTGCTGCCGGGCATCCGAGCGCTGCGTCTGGCGATCGTGCGGGTCGACGCGAAGTTCAAGTACGACGACGCGAAGCCGGTCGAGCAACGGCTGCGCGTGGCCGGTCTGCTCGACGAGCGCGGCCACGGCCTCGACGGTGCGGTGGCCGCGCACCAGCGCTCGCGCCTCGACGCGATCGGCGAGTGGTCGCCGCGCTGAAAACGTGATCAGCGACGCGACGCCGCGCCGGAGTTCACGCGCCCGCAACACCCTCCTCACCGCCCCGTGACCTCGGTCGACCACGGTGGTGGTGACGGTCGCGCGCACCGTGCGGCCGAGGAAGGAGGGGGCATGACCAACCACCCCACCGGAGTGCTCGAAGGCCTCTCGCCCGAGGAGCTCGCCGAGTACTACGCCACCTGGGAACGCCTGCGCGCCAACGCATTCAGCGAGGCCGAGGTGCACGAGATCGACGAGGTCTTCTCCCGCGTCGCCTGACCGGCCACGCGTCCCCCGGCCACGAGTCGCCGGGGGACGCGTGCGTCCTGGTAAGGGTCGCCTGCGTGACGGGTCAGACACTGCTCAGATATTCAACGTTGAACTAGATGGGAGTAGCGTCGTTCGTGTCCGAACAGAAGGAACACGGAAGACCAAGGGGCTCATCATGAAGCGCAGGACTCTCGACTACACCCTCGCCACCCTCGGCGCCGTCATGGCCGTCGTGCTGGCCATCGGCGGGGCGCTGCTGCTCTACGCGGCGAACTTCACCAACACCACGATCAGCGACCAGCTGTCGGCCCAGCACATCGCCTTCCCGCCCGCCTCCGCCCTCCCGGTCGCCGAGTACGGCGAGACCGTGAACGGCTTCGCCGGCCAGGACGTCACGACCGGCGCGCAGGCCAAGGCCTACAGCGACATGATCGCCGTCCACCTGTCCAAGGTCGCCGACGGCAAGACCTACTCGCAGGTGAGCGAGGAGTGGATCGCCTCCAGCCAGGACCCGACCAAGCGCGACCCCGCGCTCGGCGCGCAGCGCCAGACGCTGTTCATGGGTGAGACGCTCCGCGGCCTGCTGCTCAACGTCTACGCCTTCTCGATCTTCGGCCTCATCGCCCTCATCGCCGGCTGGGTCGCCCTCGTCGCCGCGGTCGTCATGACCGTCCTCGCGATCGTCGGCTTCGTGCACGGCCACAAGGTGAGCCAGGACGTCCTCGTCGGAGCCCCGGAGCGAGAGACGATCAACGTCTGACGCCTCCGCTCCACGACGGGACGAACGGCCCCGGTGCCCCAGGCACCGGGGCCGTCGCCTGCCGCTAGGGTCGAGCGCATGCTGGGGCGCTCCTCGTGACGGGTACGGTCGACGCGGTCGGCCTGGGCAAGTCCTACGGCGCCACGCGGGCCGTCGACCAGCTCAGCTTCACGCTGCAGCCCGGTGTGGTCACCGGCTTCCTCGGCCCCAACGGATCCGGCAAGTCGACGACGTTGCGCCTGATGCTCGGTCTCGACCGCGGCGACGGCACGACGCTGTGGGACGGTCAGCCCCTGGCCTCGCACCGGCACGTGACCCAGGTGGTCGGCGCGCACCTCGACGCGAAGTTCTTCCACCCCTCGCGCAGCGCGCGGAACCACCTGCGGATGCTGGCGACCGAGGCCTCCGTGCCGCTGTCCCGGATCGACGAGGTGATCCGCCTCGTCGGCCTCGAGGGCGTCGCGAAGAAGCGGCCGAGCGGCTTCTCGCTCGGCATGGGGCAGCGGCTCGGTCTCGCCGGCGCGATCCTCGCCCAGCCGAAGGTGCTCCTGCTCGACGAGCCTGCGAACGGCCTCGACCCGCAGTCGATCCAGTGGCTGCGCGACTTCCTGCGCCACTACGCGAGCCAGGGCAACGTCGTCTTCGTCTCCAGCCACCTGCTCTCCGAGATGCAGCTCATGGCCGAGCATCTCGTCGTGATCGCCGCCGGGCGGATGGTCGCCGACGAGAGCCTCGACGCGTTCGTGGCGCGCAGCACGCGCAACGACGTTCTCGTGCGCTGCACCGACCGCGACACCCTCCTGCGTGCGCTCGCCGCAGAAGGGCTCACGGCTGTGGCGGAGGGCGCCGACGGCATCGCCGTCAGCACGCCCGACACCGACCGGGTCGGCGACCTGGCGTTCCGCGCCGGCGTCGGCGTCCGCGAGCTGACCCGGCGCACTGCGAGCCTGGAGGAGGCCTTCCTCGAGCTCACGAGCGGCGAGCAGCAGTTCGCGGTCGGCGGCGGTCCGGAGGACGCCGCGTGATCGCCGCCCTGCGCTACGAGTGGGTGCGCGTCGCCACGATCCGCTCCACGCGCTTCGCGCTGGTGCTGTGCTTCCTCGCGATCGGCCTCATCGCCTGGGCCGCGTCCGCCCCGACCTACCACGAGTTCGACCAGAACGGGCCCGTCGGCGATCCGACCGTCGAGTGGTGGGGCGCGTTCACCCAGCCGACGTTGCTCACCGCGATCTTCGCCGCCATCGTCGCGTCGCAGAACATCGGACAGGAGTACCGGTTCGGGCTGATCCGGCTGACGCTGACCGCCTTCCCGCAGCGCTGGTCGGTCCTCGGCGCGAAGCTCGTCTCCGTCGTCGCCACGGGCCTGGTCTTCGCCGTGGTGTCGTACGCCGCCAGCTGGATCGGCGTAGCGCTGCGCGGGTATCCGACGCCGCCAGCCGTCGCGGCACCGGGCGAACCGGCGATCCTGCTGCGCGGCGCCGTGTTCCTGGTCCTGTGGTCGCTGAGCGCCTGGGCGCTGGCCGGCATCACGCGGCAGACCGCGATCGGCATCGCCGTACCGGTCGTGTCGGGCTTCATCCTCGAGCAGATCCTCGGCGGCGTCCTCTCCGAGAGAGTGCCCTGGCTGCAGGACGTCCTGCCCTGGTCGAACGCGTCGCGGTGGTTCGCCGAGCCGCTGGTCGCGCCCGAGGGCATCGAGCAGCACTTCCCGCCGACCGGCTGGCAGGGTCTGGGCATCTTCTCGGTCTGGGTCGTCGTCCTCGTCGTCCTCGAGGTCGTGGCGTTCCTGCGGCGCGACGCCTGACGCCTAGGCTCGGGCGCGTGAGCACCGTGCGCCGCGACGAGCTCGCCGCGGTGGCCGTCGGCGGCGTCGTCGGTGCGCTCGCGCGGGCGTGGATCTCCCTGACCGTCCCGCACGCCGACCCGGTCGCGTGGCCGTGGGCGACGTTCCTCACCAACCTGCTGGGCTGCTTCGTGCTCGGGGTGGTCCTCGACTGGGTCGACAGCCGGCACGCGGACTGGCTCGTCCTGCACCCGCGCCGCGCCCGGCTCGCACGTCCCCTGCTCGCGAGCGGCGTGCTCGGCGGCTTCACGACGTTCTCGACCTTCTCCGTCGAAGCCGTGGGCATGGCTCGCTGGGGCAACGCCACAGGCGCGCTGGGCTACGCGGTCTCCAGCGTGGTGCTCGGAGTCGCGCTCGTGGCGCTCGGCCGGGTGCTCGGGTCGGCGCTGTTCGGGCCCGCGCCCTACGACCTCGAGGGGGACGAGGAGCTGTGACGGCCATGACCGCCCTTCTCGTCGCCCTCGGTGCGGCGGTCGGCGCACCGCTGCGCTTCGCCGTGGAGCGGAGGCTGGCCTCGGCGTACCCGTGGGGGACCTTCGCGGTGAACCTCACCGGATCGGCGATCCTCGGCGTGCTGCTCGGAGTCCTCCGGGCGCAGGGGGAGTCGACGTCGTGGGTGCTCACCCTCGTGGGCGTCGGGTTCTGCGGCTCGCTCACGACCTTCGGCGGATACGCCGCCCAGGTGCTCGACTTCGTCGCGGCACCGCGCGCGACGCCGGGGAGCGCTCGGGTGCGTCACGCGGCGGAGTACGCCGTGGCCTCGGTGCTCGCGTGCGTCGCGGTCGCCCTCGTCGGCTACCTGGGCGCGGTCGCGCTGCTGGGCGGGGCGGGGTGACCCACGCCTAGGGTGTGCGCGTGCGCAGGTTCGGCAGGGTCGTCGCGATCGTCGGGATCGTGCTGCTCGTGCTCGTCGTCGCGGGGGTGACCTTCGCCGCGTGGACCGTGCACCGCTCGTTCCCGCAGACGAGCGGCACCCTCACGCTGCAGGGGCTCGAGGGCAGCGTCGACGTCTACCGCAACGACCGCGGCATCCCCGACCTCTACGCCGACAGCCCGGCCGACCTGTTCTTCGCCCAGGGCTACGTGCACGCC
>DASSQW010000285.1:0-2870 GCA_035702165.1 Candidatus Nanopelagicales bacterium | reverse complement strand
TCTCGGCGACGTCGCCGGCGCAGCCCCGTGGGATGGCTAGGCTCGGTGCGTGACGTCGGTGCCGATACCGCAGGTCGACCTGCGGCCGCAGTCGGTGCTGCTCGTCTTCTTCGGCGACTACGCCGCCGACCCTGGGACCGTCGTCGCGGCGTCCGGGCTTCTCGACGTCCTCGAGCCCGCTGGGGTGGGCACGCACGCGACTCGGGCGACCCTGTCGCGCATGGTGAAGCGCGGTCTGCTGCACCGGGTCGCCGAGGGACGGCAGGCCTACTTCGGGCTCACCGATGTCGGTCGCAGGACCGTGCTCGGCGGTCGCGAGCGCGCGCAGGTGGCCGACGTCGTCGACCGGTCGTGGGACGGACGCTGGACCCTCGTCGGCTTCTCCCTGCCCGAGGCGTCGCAGCGAGAGCGCCACCTGCTCCGCTCGCGGCTCGTGTGGGCCGGGTTCGGCATGGTGCAGAGCGGTCTGTGGGCCTCGCCGCACGAGGTCGACGTCGTCGCGCTGCTCGACGACCTGGACGTCGTGGAGCACGTCACCGCGTTCCGCGGCGAACCGCTCGCCCCGACCGAGACAGCGCGCCTGGTGGCCGAGGCGTTCGACCTCGACGAGATCGCGGCTAGGTACGTCGCGTTCCTCGATCGCTGGCAGGCGGTGGCCGAGGCCGACGACGTCGACGACCCGCTCACCGCGCGGGTCGTGCTCTCGACCGACTGGGGCCTGGTGCTGCGCTCCGACCCGCGCCTCCCGCTCGCGCTGCTGCCGTCGCCGTGGCCGGCCCTCGAGGCCCGGGATCTCCAGCGACGCATCGACAAGCGGCTGCGCCGTCCGGCCGAGACCGAGGCCCGCCACCGCCTCGACGTACGCACCGTGGGCTGAAGCACTCCTCGGGTGCGCCCGCAGACACGGTTCATACGTGCGGAAGGCGGTCGAGCCCCTCGAACATGATCATGTTCGGGAACTACGTCGCGCGGGTCGTCAGCGGTCGAGGGCGAGGAGGCGGATCGCGTTCTCCTTGAGGATCAGCGGGCGCACCTCCTCCTTGATGTCGAGCGCAGCGAAGTCGCGCATCCAGCGGTCGGGCGTGATGAGGGGGTAGTCCGAGCCGAAGAGCACCTTGTGCTTGAGCAGGGTGTTGGCGTAGCGGACCAGCTGCGGCGGGAAGTAGGTCGGCGACCAGCCCGACAGGTCGATCCACACGTTGGACTTGTGCGTCGCGACGGCGAGCGCCTCGTCCTGCCACGGGAACGACGGGTGCGCGATGACGATCTGCAGGTGCGGGAAGTCGGCCGCGACGTCGTCGAGCAGCATCGGGTTCGAGTACTTCATCCGCAGCCCGCTGCCGCCCGGCGTGCCGGCTCCGATCCCCGTCTGCCCGCTGTGGAACAGCGCGGGTACGCCGAGCTCCTGGATCGCGTCGTAGAGCGGGTAGGCCATCGGGTCGTCGGGGGGGAAGCCCTGCACGGTGGGGTGGAACTTGAAGCCGCGCACCCCCATGTCGGTGACGAGCCGCCGTGCCTCCTCGACCCCGGCGGCACCGCGGTGCGGGTCGATGCTGGCGAACGGGATGAGCACGTCGGGGTGGCGCTGCGCCGCGCGGGCTACGTCGTCGTTGGGGATCGGCGGGTGGCCGGTCTCGTGCTCCGAGTCGACGGTGAACACGACCGCGGCCATCCGGCGTTCGCGGTAGTGCTCGGCGAGCGCGTCGAGCGACGGGGCACGGCCGTCGTCGGTCTTGAAGTATGCCGCCGAGGCGGCCATCAGGCTGTCGGGGAGGCTGTGGTGCTCGCCGTCCTCGGACAGCTCGGCGTGCGTGTGCACGTCGATCGCGACGAGGTTCTCCAGGTCGAGCGCCATGCCTGCTCCTGTCACGTCGTGAGGCCGTCGGTGCTGCGCTTGGCCGCCAGGATGCCGAGCAGGAGGTCGTCGCGCGCGGCGGAGAGCTCGGCCGACGTCGTCGTGCCCATCTCCGCTGCCATCTGCTCGGTGACACGCGCCCGCAGCTCGGGGGTCCACTCCGGCGTCGCGAGGTCGTCCCACCACGCGACCATCGGCGGGCCGAGGTGCTCGAGGTTGTGCGCGATCCCGCCCGACCCGCCGGACAGGTGCTGCCCGGCGAAGGGCCCGACCAGGGCCCAACGCAGTCCGGGACCGTTCGTGATCGCTGCGTCGACGTCGGCCACGGTGGCGGCTCCGCGCGCGACGAGGTCGTAGGCCTCGCGCCAGAGTGCCGCCTGGAGCCGGTTCACGAGATGGCCGTCGAGCTCCTGACGCACGTGCACCGGCCGTTTGCCGGCCTCGGCGTACAGCGCCATCGCGTCGTCGACGGCCTGCTGCGAGGTCTGCTCGCCACCGACGACCTCGACGAGCGGGATCAGGTGCGCGGGATGGAACGGGTGGCCGACGAGCACCCGCTCGGGGTGCGCGCACGTCGCCTGGACCTGCGTGGGCCGCAGGCCCGACGAGCTGCTCGCGATGACGGCGGGAACCGGTGCGTGCGAGTCGATCTCGGCGATCAGCGCCTGCTTGAGGTCGAGCCGCTCCGGCCCGCTTTCCTGCACGAACGAGGCGTCGCGCACCGCGCCGGCGACGTCGTCGCTCCACCGCAGCCCGGCGAGCGGCTCCTCGGGTACGTCGCCGAGCCGGGAGAGCGCCGGCCACGCCGCGAAGATGGACCCCTCGAGCCGCTCGCGCGCGCCGGGCGACGGATCGTGCGCGCCGACGGTACAGCCCCGGGAGAGGAACAGCGCCGCCCACGCGGCACCGATGACGCCGGTCCCGACGATGCCGACCGTCCGCGTCGTCACAGCCGCCGGTCCACGAACTCGTCGAGCGTCGTCGGGTCGAGGAGCGAGTCGCGGCTCGCGACCTC
>DASSQW010000284.1:0-11264 GCA_035702165.1 Candidatus Nanopelagicales bacterium | reverse complement strand
GTCCAGCGTGAGCAGGATGGTCGCGCGGTCGAGGGGCACGGGCACGGCCATCACCGGCTGCGCGAAGGCGATCGTCATGGCGACCAGGGACAGCAGGACGCCGGCGGCGGGGAGGTGGCGCTGCCACCCCGAGCGCTGCGGTGCGACCGAGTCGAGCAGGTCGACGCTCGTGAACCGCACGACCTGCGCGTGGCGGCGGCGCTGCACGATCAGGTACGCCGCGAGGAGGGCGATCGGCGCCAGCAGGAAGAGCAGGCGCCAGCCGGACAGGAAGCTCATCGGGTCGCTCCGGGGACGGTCGCCGAGGCGACGGGAGGTTCGGTCGGCATGGGCAGCGCACCGCGCGAGGCGGGCGTGCGCAGGGTCTTGCGGCGGGTCACGAACGCGACCGTGTCGCCGAGCCAGTCGCGGTCGGTCGACAGGTGCAGGTAGTCGGCGCCGCAGGAGTGGATGGTCGAGCGGATGCCGGCGGCCCGCTGCGCGGCGGCCTCGGCGTACCGCTGCCGCAGGCCCGGGGTGCGGGTCTGCACGTAGCGCTGTCGGCCGGTCTCGGGGTCGACGACACCGAGGATCCCGACGTCGGGCAGCGAGAGCTCGCGCGGGTCGGAGACGTGGACGCAGACGACGTCGTGCCGCAGGGCGAGCAGGCGCAGCTCCTTCTCCCAGCGACCGGTGTCGAGGAAGTCGCTGACGACGACGACCTGCGCGCGCCGGCGCACCGCGCCGGTGACCCAGCGCAGGGCAGCGCCGAGGTCGGCGGTCTGCACCGGTCCGCGGTCCTGCCGCTCGGTGGCGTGCACCGTCGCGAGCGCGGCGAGGAACGCCGCACGTCCCTGGCGGGCCGGCCGCTGCACCAGCCGGTCGAGGCCGGCGACGACGACGCCGATGCGGTTGCTGCCGCCGAGGCGCAGCATGCCGAACGCGGCGGTCGCGGCGAGCACGACATCGCGCTTCTCGCTGCTCGCCGTGCCGAAATCGAGGCTCGCGGAGCGGTCGGCGACGATCCACGTCTCGACCTCGCGGTCGGCCTCGGTGCGGCGCACGTAGGTCTCGCCCGCGCGCGCGGTGAGGTTCCAGTCGATGAGCCGTGCGTCGTCGCCCGGCTCGTAGGACCTCGCGCCGGCGCGCTCGCTGCCGGGCCCGAGCGACGCCGTCTGGTGGTCGCCGCTGGCCCGGCCGTCGAGACGGCGGAGCAGTTCGAGCTCGAGGCGGCGCAGCACGTCCGACCGCGCCGCCCCGTCGGTGGCGGGCACGGAGCGGAAGCGATGCTGCGTGGTCATCCGGCGGCCTGCTGGCCGTCGAGGCCCGGCACCGGGTTCGAGCCGGGCAGGACCTGGGTCGGGTAACCCGTCGAGGGAGGCACAGCGTCGACGCGCACGGGCGCCTCGGCCGAGGCCGCGATGCGCGGCGCAGGGACGCGCGAGAGCACCTCGCGGATGACGGTGTCGGGCGAGACGCCCTCGGCCAGCGCGTCGTAGGTGAGGGTCACGCGGTGGCGCAGCACCTCGGGTGCGACGTCGAACACGTCCTGCGGCACGATGAAGCGCCGGCCGCGGAGCACGGCCATGCCGCGCGCGGCGGCGAGCAGGCTCAGCGTGCCTCGCGGGCTCGAGCCGATCGCGATGTGGCGGACCAGGTCGTCGAAGCCCCAGCGGGCGGGCTCGCGCGTGGCCATGACGAGGCGTACGGCGTAGTCCTTCACGGCGTCGTGCATGAAGACCTCGTCGGTGACCTTCTGCAGCTCGAGGAGCTGGTCGGTCGTGAGCACCTGGCGGCCCTGCGGCGCGTGCGCCGTGCTCATCCGGGAGGCGATCGTCGTCTCCTCCTCGTACGACGGCTGCGGAACGGTCACGTGCATGAGGAAGCGGTCGCGCTGGGCCTCGGGCAGCGCGTAGACGCCCTCGGACTCGATCGGGTTCTGCGTCGCCAGCACGACGAAGGGCTGAGGGAGCGCCCGGGTGTGGCCGCCGATGCTGACCTGCCGTTCGGCCATCGCCTCGAGCAGCGCCGACTGCACCTTCGCGGGGGCGCGGTTGATCTCATCGGCGAGCACGAGGTTGGCGAAGACCGGGCCCCACTCGATGTCGAAGTCCTCGGTCGAGGGGCGCCAGATGCGCGTGCCGACGAGGTCGGCGGGCACGAGGTCGGGCGTGAACTGGATGCGGGTCATCGACCCGCCCATCACCCGCGACATCGTCGCGACCGTCAGCGTCTTCGCGAGGCCGGGGTAGCCCTCGATGAGGACGTGGCCGTTCGCGAGCAGGGACACCATGACGCGCTCGACGAGCCGGTCCTGCCCGACGACGACGCTCTTGACCTGGCGCACCGCCTCCGCGAGCAGCTGGGTCGGGTCGGTCACGACCGGGGTGGTGTCGGGGTTGGTCACAGGGCTCTCCTCGTGCGCGTACGGGGTCGGGTCGGGGCGGAACGGGTTGGGGGTCATGCGACCGGGCCCGTCCCGAACGTGAGGCTGGCCTTGTGGGTGCTGCCGCTGGAGTCGACCCACGTGATGGAGATCGTGTCGCCGGGGTGGTGCGGCGCGATGATGGCCCGCAGCGAGGTGTTGTCGGTGACCTTCTGCCCGTCGAGCGAGGTGATCCGGTCGCCGGCCTTGAGGCCCGTCCTCGCCGCGGCGGAGCCGGAGACGACACCCGCCACCTTGACGCCGCTGCCGCTGCCGGAGGACGACGACACCTGGATGCCGAGGAACGCGCTGTCGCCGACGTGCACCGTCGACGACGCCTTGCCGTCGCGGATCTGCTGGGCGATGTCCAACGCCTGGTTGATCGGTACGGCGTAGCCGTCGGTGTCGCTGCCGCCGTTGACCGAGCCCGCGGTCACGATGCCGATGACCTTGCCGTCCTTGCTCACCAGCGCGCCACCGGAGTCTCCGGGGCGGATGTTCGCGTCGGTCTCGATGAGACCGGAGAGGTTCTCCGACGTGCCGCTCTCGGAGTTCATGGCGGTGATCGACCTGCCGAGGCCGGTGACCTTGCCGTCGGCGGGGATCGGCTTGCCGCCCTTGCCTCCGGCGTTGCCGAGGCCGATGACGACGTCGCCGACCTTCACCGAGTCGGAGTCGCCGAGCGGGGCGGTGGTGAGGCCCGAGGCGCCCTCGAGCCGGATCACGGCGATGTCGTGCGTGGCGTCGTAGCCGACGACCTTCGCGGTGTAGGACTTCGTGGTCCCTGCCACGGCGACCTTGATCGAGGTCGAGCCCGCGATGACGTGGTGGTTGGTGAGCACGACGCCGTCGGAGGTGAGCACGACGCCGGTGCCCGCTGCTTCGTTGCCGTCGTAGCCGACCGTCGTGGTGATGTTGACCAGGCCGGGGGCGACCTTGTCGACCGCGTCCGGGTAGCTCGTGGTCCCCGAGGTGGAGCTGCCGCCGTCGGCGCTGCCGCCCTGGTCGCTGCCGGGCAGGCCCGGGATCGCGGGCAGGGAGGGGAGGACGTCGCCGGGATCGGTGCCGCTGCCCTGATCGCCCGAGCCCTGGGCCGGGTCGCTGGCCGAGGGGGTCGGGGTGGCGGGTGCCGACGTGCTCGGGCCCGGGTTCTGCAGCGCGGTGCTCGCGTCATCGGTCGGCAGCGCCTTCACGATGCCGACGCCGACGAGCGCGGCGACCAGCAGTGCCGCGAGGCCGAGGATCGCGCCGCCGTACGTGCGCTTCGGCGCCGCGGCGACGACGGGCTCGGCGGGCAGCGGGTCGACCGCGGGCTCGTCGTTCCAGTAGCCCCCGACGGTGTCGGGCCGGCCCCAGAGCGGGGAGTTCCACGGGTCCGAAGGTCCGCGGTTCGGGTCGTAGGTCGGGGTGGTCATCGCTGCCTCTCGCAAGCCGTCGCTGTACGTCGGGATCCGTACCCCGCCATACGACGCCAGGAAACTGTGCGAACCCTGAGAAACAGCCGAGTGCCCGCGACGAAGGACGGCGTCGACGGTCACGGATCGGTGACGTCCGCGCCGTCCGGCTGCGGTCAGGCGGTTGCCGGCTCCTCTGCGCCGTGGGGGCCGGACTCGCCTGAATCCCGTGATCCCTTGCTCCCGTTGCGTTTGCGGGACTTCGCACGTGGCTCGGTGGCCGGCGGTGGCACGTAGGGGAGCGCCCAGGTCGCGGCGAGCCCGACGAGGATGACGAGCGACGCGATGCCCGTGGTGACCTTGCTCGCAGTGATCATCGCGCTCGCGGCGGCGTCGCCCGCGGCGGCCGTGGCGGGGTGGGCCTGCAGGCTCGGGATCACCGCGCCTGCGGAGCCGGTCACGGCGTCGACGATCTGGCTCGTGGCGGCTGCGGGGACGCCGACGGCCTCGAGCTCGTTCGTGGTGGCGCGGCCGAGGCCGGTCAGGAGGAGCGTGCCGAGGAGGGCGACGCCGAGCGCCGAGCCGAGCTGGCGGAACGTGCTCTGCACGCCCGACGCCTGGCCGGACTCCGCGACAGGGATGTCGGCGAGGATCACGCTCGTGAGCTGCGCGGTGGCCATGCCGACGCCGATGCCGTAGAGGAACAGCCACGCGGCGATGAGCCAGCCGCTGATCGAGGCGCTCAGCGTGACGGCGAGACCCGCGACGGCGACCGCCTCGGTGAGCAGTCCGGCGCGCACGACGGCGCGGCCGCCGAACCGCTGGGTCAGCTGCGGCGTCGTACCGCTGATCACGAAGGTTCCGATCGCCAGCGCGGCGATCAGCCAGCCGGTGCCGAGCGCCGAGAAGCCGAGGGCGTTCTGCAGCAGCAGGGGGAGGGTGAAGAGCAGACCGAACTCGCCGAGCGCCACGATGAGCGCCGCGATGGAGCCGAAGCGGAAGGACCGCACGTCGAGCAGGCCGAGGTCGACGAGCACGATCTTGCCCGCCGCCCTGCGCTTGCGCTGCACGACCCAGAACCGCCAGAGGAACGCGACGCCCACTGCCATCGCGATCGGGACGGGTGAGAGCGAACCGTCGTCCTGGCGCCACCAGCCGTAGTTCTGGCCCTCGATGAGGGCGAACACGATGCCGGCGAGGCCGACGGTCGAGAGGGCCACGCCGTACAGGTCGAGCCGTCGCGGCGAGGTCTCGTCGCGCGTCTCCGGTACGGCCCACACGATGAGGCCGAGCACGAGCAGGCCGACGGGGACGTTGAGCCAGAACGCCCAGCGCCAGGTCTCGTACGTCGTGAGCCAGCCGCCGACGAGGGGGCCGATCGCGGCCATGCCGCCGATGGTCGCGCCCCACACCGCGAAGCCGATGGCGCGCTCGCGGCCGACGAAGACCGCGTTCAGGGTCGAGAGCGTGGCAGGCAGGATCATCGCTCCGCCGAGTCCTTGGAGCAGCCGCGCGGCGAGCAGGGCGGACGGTCCGCCGGCCAGTCCGGCGAGCACGCTGGCGAGGACGAAGACGACCATGCCGACGAGGAAGAGCCGCTTGCGGCCGTAGATGTCGCCGACGCGGCCCGCGGTCAGCAGCAACGACGCGAACACGAGGGAGTAGATGGCGTTCATCCACTCGGCCTGGGTGGCATCGAGATGGAGGTCCTCGATGATGGTGGGGAGCGCGACGTTGACGACGGTCGCGTCCATGATGATGAGGGAGACGCCGAGTGCCACGGCGACGAGCGCCCACCAGCGGTGGGGGGCGCGGGTCAGCGGCGTGGACCCGGTGGTGTTATCGACGGTCATGTCGGTATCTTATCGACACTGTTGTCGAGAAACCAAGGCCGAGGAGGGTGACGTGCCCCGCATCGACGCACCCACGGTGGTCGAGCACCACGCGCAGCGCCGGGCCGCGCTGCTGGCAGCCGCCGAGGAGCTGCTCGCCGAGTCCGGCGTCGATGCCGTGACACCCGCCGCGGTCGGCGCGCGCGCCGGCCTGGCCCGTTCCAGCGTCTACCAGTACTTCGCGTCGGGGCCGGCGATCATCGCCGCCGTCGTCGAGGACGCGTTCCCGCGCGCGACCGAGCAGCTCCGGGCGGCGATGGCCGCGGCCACGACCCCGGAGCGGCAGGTCGACGCCTACGTCCGCACGGCGCTCGCGCTCGCGGACGACCGCACCCACAGGTCGCTGCGCGCGCTCTCCGCAGCAGAGCTCCCGGAGGAGTGCCGGTCGCGGATGGACGAGCTGCACCGGGCGCAGACCGCGCCGCTGGTCGAGGCGCTCGAGGAGATGGACGTTGCGGACTCGGCGCTCACGGCACGGCTGGTCTCCGGCGTCGTGCGCGCGGCGGCGCAGGCGGTGGCCGAGGGCGCCCCCGCCGCCCGCGTGACGCGCCGTACGCTCGCCCTCATCCACGAAGGGATCGGTGCATGAACGAGCGTCCGACGCTGGCGACCTGGCTGCAGCCGGGCAACGTCTTCTGGTCGTTCCGGCACACGCGCGAGCTGGTGCCGACCGAGCGGATCCGACGGGGCGCCGACGTACGGCCGCTGAACCCGCAGCCGCGACCGGACCTGCTCGACGTCGAGGTCGACACGCACATGGGGCGGCTGCGGGTGAGCGAGCTGCTCCACCACGACCGCGATGCGCTCGTGGTGCTGCACGGCGACGACCTGCTGGTCGACTGGATGGCCGACGGCGTGCGCGACGACGAGCCGCACCTCATCTTCAGCGTGACCAAGTCGGTGACCGGCCTGCTCGCCGGTGCGCTCGCCGGCGCGGGGAAGCTCGACCTGTCGGCGTCGCCGCTGGACTACCTGCCCGAGATCGCCGGCTCCGGCTTCGCCGACGCGACGCTGCGGCAGGTTCTCGACATGGAGGCGTCGTACGCGTTCGTGGAGGACTACTCGCCCGGGCCCGACGTCGTGGCCTACCGCCACGCGGCCGGCTGGTACCCCGCACCCGCGGATGCGCCTGCGCTGCAAGGGTTCCTGGCCTCGCGTGCGCCCGAGGGCGAGCACGGTCGCAGCTTCCGCTACCTGTCGCCCACCACCGACCTCATGGGCTGGGTCTGCGCCCGGGCGGCTGGCACGACGTGGGCCGAGGCGGTGTCGACGTACCTCTGGGGACCCCTCGGTGCCGAGCACGACGCGGAGGTGACGGTCGACCGCGAGGGCACGCCGCGCGCGGCGGGCGGTCTGTGCGTCGTGCCGCGCGACCTCGCCCGGCTCGGACTCATGGTGGCCCGCGGGGGCGAGGGGGTGGTGCCCGAGTCGTTCGTCGACGACCTCGTGCACAACGGGAACCCCGAGACGTGGGCAGTCGGCGACTTCGCCGAGAACATGCCCGGCGGGCGCTACCGGTCGTACTGGTACCACCCGGGCATCGAGCCCGACGTCGTGATGGGCGTGGGCATCCACGGGCAGATGCTCCACGTCGACCTGCCGCGCCAGGTGGTCGTCGCGATCCAGTCGTCGTGGGACGAGCCCGATCCCGAGTTCGACCACGACGACAACCGGGCGATGTGCCGCGCGATCGCCGCCGCCCTCTGACCCCCCGCTCTGGAGGTCCCAGAGTCGGCGATGGTGCACCCTCGGACCTCCAGAGCGGGGTCAGTCGGTGCTCTCGTCCTCGTCCGTGCTCTCGGGCGAGGACCCGTTGCCCGAGCTCGACTGGGCGTTGCGGAAGGCGTCGGCCGCGGCACGGGCGGCATCGCCCGCGGCACGTGCCGCGCGCACCGCGCCGTCGCCGGCCCAGGCGCCCATCTGACCGGCGCCGCCCGCACCCTTGCGCAGCAGCGAGACGAGCGGGTCCTGCGACTCGGCGAACGCGGTGCGGTACTCGCTCGCGGCCGATCGCGCCGCCTCGCTGACCGAGGCCTCGGCGTCCTCGCTGCGCAGCGGGTAGGCGCCCGCGAGGATGCGCTGGTAGTCGCCGGAATCGACCCAGCGGCGCAGGTGCGCGGCCCGCGAGACCGGCACCGGGTGGGTCGTGAAGGTGCGCAGGCGCAGCTTGATGAGGCTGTCGCGCAGGTCGCCGCCGCCCTCGTACTCGGCCGCCTGCTCGAGGAACGCGGTGGTGTCGACCTGGGTGAGGTCGCCGCCGCCCGCGAGCTTCATGAGCAGGCGCAGGGACGCGCCCGGGTCCTGCCCGGCGAGCAGGCCGGCGCGATCGGCGGAGAGCTCGGCCTTGCGCCACCACTCGTACATCGCGGCGGTGATCGCCCGTGCCGCGAGCTCCGACCCGGGCAGCCACGAGAAGCCGAGCACCCAGCGGGTGAGGAGGTCGAGCAGGGTGCGGTAGACGGCGTGGCCGGAGAGCACGTGGCCGAGCTCGTGGCCCAGGACGGCGCGCAGCTCGTCGTCGTCGAACTGCTGCAGGCAGGCGGTGTTGATGACGACGAACGGCCTGTCCATACCGACCGCCTCCGCGCCCAGCAGCGGAGACTGGCGGACGAAGAGCTCGGGCGGCTCGGCGACGTCGAGCGTGCGCGTGACGTCGGTCCACGCCTGGTAGACGTGCGGGTACTGCCGGTGGTCGACGCGGATCGAGCTCGCGAGGTGCTCGAGGCGGAACGCCTTCTCGTCCCAGAGCGCGAACAGCGTGCGCAGGACGGAGTCGAAGCCCTTCAGCTCGCGCAGCGCCGTGAGGGCGCCGCGATCCGCCGGATGCTCCCAGGCCCGCGAGCTGATGCCGGTGAGGATGACGCGCCGGCGCACCGGCGGGTTCTCGAACGCCTCGTCGACCACGGTTCCCCCTCGTCCTGCCTGCAGTCCCGCAAGGCTACGGACGCCGGCCCCGCGTGGCAGCCGGACCACCCATCTGGAGGTCTGAGAGTGCGCGAGGGCGCCCTCTGAGACCTCCAGAGCGGGGTCACTCGGGGGCGAGCCAGAGGGCTCCGAGCGGGGGGACGCGGACGAGCGCGCTGAACGGGAGGCCGTGCCAGGGGATCTCCTCGGCGTGCACCGCGCCCTGGTTGCCCACCCCGGAGCCGCCGTAGACCTCGGCGTCGGTGTTGACGACCTCGCGCCAGGTTCCGCCGTAGGGGAGCCCGACGCGGTAGTCCTCGTGCGGGCCGCCGGAGAAGTTGACCAGCGACGCGACGACGGCGCCGTCGTGTCCCCAGCGCAGCCAGGAGAAGGTGTTGCCCTGCGAGTCGTCGGCGTCGATCCACTCGAAGCCGGCCGGCTCGTTGTCGCGGCTCCACAGCGCCGCGTGGTCCTTGTAGGCGCGGTTGAGGTCGGCCAGGCACTGCTGGACGCCGCGGTGGTCGGCGTTGTCGAGCAGCCACCAGTCAAGACCGCGGGCCTCGCTCCACTCGGCGTACTGGCCGAGCTCGGAGCCCATGAACAGCAGCTGCTTGCCGGGGTGCGCCCACATGTAGGCCAGGTAGGCGCGCACCTGAGCGAGCTGCTGCCAGCGGTCGCCGGGCATCTTCGAGACGAGCGAGCCCTTGCCGTGCACGACCTCGTCGTGGCTGATCGGCAGCACGTACTGCTCGCTCCACGCGTACATGAGCGCGAACGTCATCTCGTTGTGGTGCCACTGGCGGTGGACGGGCTGGCGGTTCGCGTAGTGCAGCGTGTCGTTCATCCAGCCCATGTTCCACTTCAGGCCGAACCCCAGGCCGCCGAGGTGCGTGGGCCGCGTGACGCCGGGCCACGCGGTCGACTCCTCCGCGATGGTGACGACACCGGGATTGCGCTTGTACGCCGTGGCGTTGGCCTCCTGCAGGAACGAGACCGCATCGAGGTTCTCGCGCCCGCCGTAGATGTTCGGCGTCCACTCGCCCGCCTTGCGCGAGTAGTCGAGGTAGAGCATCGACGCGACGGCGTCGACGCGCAGGCCGTCGACGTGGAACTCCTCGAGCCAGTACGACGCGTTGGCGACGAGGAAGTTGCGCACCTCGCGGCGTCCGAAGTCGAAGACGTACGTGCCCCAGTCGGGCTGCTCGCCACGGCGCGGGTCGGCGTGCTCGTAGAGCGGCGTGCCGTCGAAGCGCGCGAGCGCCCACTCGTCCTTGGGGAAGTGCGCGGGCACCCAGTCGAGGATCACGGCGATACCGGCCTGGTGCAGCGCGTCGACGAGGTGGCGGAACTCGTCGGGCGAGCCGAACCGCGACGTCGGCGCGTAGTACGACGTGACCTGGTAGCCCCACGACGGCGCGAACGGGTGCTCCATCACCGGCATCAGCTCGACGTGCGTGAAGCCCATCTCCACGACGTACGCCGTGAGCTCCTCGGCCAGCTGCGTGTAGGACAGACCCGGTCGCCACGATCCGAGGTGCACCTCGTAGGTCGACATCGGCCCGTTGTAGGCGTCCTTGCCCGGGCGGGCGGTCATCCAGTCGGTGTCGCCCCACGTGTAGTCCGAGGTGAACACGACCGACGCGGTGGCGGGAGGGTGCTCGGTGTGGCGGGCCATCGGGTCGGCCTTCGTGCGCCACACGCCGTCGCGGCCGAGGACCGCGAACTTGTAGCGCGTGCCGGTGGCGACGTCGGGCAGGAAGACCTCCCACACGCCGCTCGAGCCGAGCGAGCGCATCGGGCTGCCGGTGCCGTCCCAGTGGTTGTGGTCGCCCACGACGCGCACGCCGAGAGCCGACGGCGCCCACACCGCGAACGCCGTGCCGCGCACGTCGCCCATCGCGCTGGGGTAGGTGTGCTCGTGCGCGCCGAGCACGGTCCAGAGCGTCTCGTGGCGCCCCTCGGCGATGAGGTGCAGGTCGACCTCGCCGAGGGTCGGGAGGAAGCGGTAGGGGTCGTCGACGGTCTGCGGCTCGCCGCCGTACGCGACGTCGAGGCGGTAGTCGGGGACCTCGGGGACGTCGAGGACGCCGCAGAAGATGCCGCCGTGCTCGTGCTCGAGGTCGGTTCTGACCTCGCCGCTCGTCGTGCGGGCGACCACCGTGATCGACGTCGCCCACGGGCGCAGGACGCGCACGGTGACCCCGCCGTCGTGCGGGTGCGGGCCGAGGATCGAGTGCGGGTCGTGGTGGCGGCCCTCGACGACGCGATCGAGGTCGTGGGTCGCCACCGGGGCGCGCTGCGGGCCCTTCGGCGCGGGCGGCGCCGCCGGTGCCGCCGGTGCGGCCGGTGCGGCCGGAGCAGCCGGGGTGGCCGGAGGAGACGGGGTGGCCGGAGCAGCCGGTGCCGGGGCAGGCGGGGTGGCCGGGGCAGGGGCTGCCGGAGCAGCCGGGGCAGGAGGCGGCGCGGGTGCCGGCACCGCGGTGGCGGGCTCGGGCGGCGGGGGAGCAGGCGTGAACGGGGGCTGGGGGATGTCAGGCGTCTCAGGCATCAGACTGCTCCGGGTCGGACGTGCACGATGTGGGCGACGTGCTGGTGCGGATCGAGACGGACGTACGGGTACTGCCCCCACACCCAGGTCTGACCGGTGACGAGGTCGCGCGCGGCGACGTT
>DASSQW010000283.1:0-2449 GCA_035702165.1 Candidatus Nanopelagicales bacterium | reverse complement strand
CGCGAGGAGCGCGAGCGCCTCCTCGAGCGTCACCGTGAAGATCGACTCCTCGCTCGGCAGCGACCGGGAGTCCTTCTCCTTGGTGATGTACGGGCCGTAGCGGCCGTTCTGCGCCGTGATCACGACACCGTCCGCGGGGTCCTCGCCCACCGTGCGCGGCAGCGACAGGAGCTTCAGCGCCGTGTCGAGGTCGACGGTGTCGACCGCCATGTCGGCGAACAGCGACGCCGTACGCGGCTTGGCCGACTTCGGCGCGTCGTCGGGCAGCAGCTCGGTGACGTACGGGCCGTAACGGCCGGTCTTCGCGACGATCTCGAGGCCGGTCTCGGGGTTCACGCCGAGCGGGTGGTCGCCCGACGGCAGCGCGAGCAGCTCCTCGGCCTTCTCCTTCGTGACCTCGTCGGGCGCGAGGTCGAGCGGCACGTTGGCCCGCTCCTCGCCGCGCTCGATGTAGGGGCCATAGCGACCGACGCGCAGCACGATGTCGCTGTCGGCGATCGGGAACGACGAGATCTCGCGGGCGTCGATCTCGCCGAGGTCGTTCACCAGCGCGTGCAGGCCGGCGAACTGCTCGGCGGCGTCGCCGCGGTAGAAGCGGTCGAGCGCGGCCACGCGATCGAGATCGCCCGAGGCCACGGAGTCGAGCACCTCCTCGAGCTGCGCGGTGAAGTCGTAGTCGACGAGGCGGGTGAAGTGCTCCTCCATCAGGCGCACGACGGCGAACGCCAGGAACGTCGGCACGAGCGCCGATCCGCGCTTCACGACGTAACCGCGGTCGACGATCGTGCCGAGGATCGAGGCGTACGTCGATGGGCGGCCGATCCCGCGCTCCTCGAGCGCCTTCACCAGCGAGGCCTCGGTGTAGCGCGGCGGCGGGTTGGTGGAGTGGCCCTCGGGCTCGAGGCGCAGAGCGGTGACGCTGTCGCCGACCTTGAGCGGCGGCAGCCTGCGCTCGGAGTCGTCGGAGTCGTCCTTCTCGCGCTCGTCGTCGAGCGACTCCTCGTACGCCGCGAGGAACCCGCGGAACGTGATCACGGTGCCGCTGACCGAGAACTCGGCGTCGCGACCGTCGGACGCCGTGGCGCCGAGGCGGATCGTGGCGGTCTGGCCGCGGGCGTCGGCCATCTGCGACGCGACGGTGCGCTTCCAGATGAGGTCGTAGAGCAGGAAGTCGTCGCCGCGGAGCTCGCCGGCCACCTGGGCCGGCGTGCGGAAGACGTCGCCCGCCGGGCGGACGGCCTCGTGCGCCTCCTGCGCGTTCTTCACCTTGCGGTCGTAGCGGCGCGGGACCTCGCTGACGTGGTCGCTGCCGTAGAGCTGCGCGGCCTGGGTGCGCGCCGCGTTCATCGCCGACTCCGACAGCGTCGTGGAGTCGGTGCGCATGTAGGTGATGTAGCCGCGCTCGTAGAGGCCCTGCGCGACGCGCATCGTGCGCTGGGCGCCCCAGCGCAGCTTGCGGCTGGCCTCCTGCTGGAGGGTCGAGGTCATGAAAGGCGCTGCGGGAGAGCGCTTGTAGGGCTTGTCCTCCACCGAGCGCACGGTGAACGCAGCGCCCTCGAGTGCGAGCGCGAGCGACGTCGCGGTCTCCTCGGTGAGGTGGGCGGCGTCGCTGCGGGTGAGCACGCCGGCGTCGCTGAAGTCCTTGCCGGTGGCGACGCGCGCGCCGTCGACCGCGACGAGCTTCGCGGTGAACGAGCCCGGGTCGAAGAGGCCTTCGATGTCCCAGTACGACGCGGAGCGGAACGCGATGCGTTCGCGCTCGCGGTCGACGACCAGGCGGGTGGCGACGGACTGCACGCGGCCGGCGGACAGGCCGGTCATGACCTTCTTCCAGAGGACCGGGCTGACCTCGTAGCCGTAGAGGCGGTCGAGGATGCGGCGGGTCTCCTGGGCGTCGACCAGGCTCTGGTCGAGCTCGCGGGTCTCGTCGACCGCGCGCTGGATGGCGTCACGGGTGATCTCGTGGAAGACCATCCGCTTGACCGGGACCTTCGGGCTGAGCACCTCGAGGAGGTGCCAGGCGATGGCCTCGCCCTCGCGGTCCTCGTCCGTCGCGAGGAGGAGCTGGTCGGCGTCGGCGAGCTTCTTCTTCAGCTCGGACACCTTGTTCTTCTTGTCGGCATCGACGACGTACAGCGCCTGGTAGCCGTGGTCGACGTCGACCCCGAGGCGCGACCAGGCCTCGCCCTTGTACTTGGCCGGGATGTCGGCGGCGCGCTTGGGCAGGTCGCGGATGTGGCCGACCGAGGCCTCCACCTCGTAGCCGGCACCGAGGTAGCCCTGGATCGTCTTCGCCTTCGCGGGCGACTCCACGATCACGAGCGTGCGGGTCGGCGCGCTCGCCGCCGTCGCCTTGGCCTTGGGGGGCACCGTGCTCCTCGTCGTCGCGCGGGGACGTCCCCCGCCTACGCCGGTCCGATGAGCACCGACGGGCCGGAGTGTCTCCATC
>DASSQW010000282.1:0-6064 GCA_035702165.1 Candidatus Nanopelagicales bacterium | reverse complement strand
CGGCGAGAAGCCCACGAACCCCTTCCACGTGGCGGAGCTCGATGCCGAGCAGCTGCGCGACCTCTTGGCAGCGGCCGGGTTCGCCGAGGTCGTCGTCCACGGCCTCCACCACGGCCCGCGCATCGAGGAGTGGGAGCGGCGCAGCGGGGTCGGGATGGTGGCCGCGCAGATCGCCGCCGCGCTGGCCGTCGGCGACGACGCGGCCGGCCCGTCCGGGCTCGCCGAGTGCGTCGCGTCCGTGACGGTGCAGGACTTCGTCATGGGAGGCGCGGACGGGTCGCAGGACCTCGTCGCGGTGGCGGTCGCCCCGTGACGGGCCGTCCGGTCGGCAGCTTCTGCCTCGTCCTGCACACGCACCTTCCGTGGCTCGCCCACCACGGCTCCTGGCCGGTGGGCGAGGAGTGGCTGCACCAGGCGTGGGCCACCAGCTACCTGCCCGTCCTCGAGCTTCTCGACCGTCTCGCCGCCGAGGGGCGCCGCGACCTCCTCACGCTGGGCGTCACCCCGGTGCTGGCCGCCCAGCTCGACGACCCCTGGTTCGTCGGCGAGTTCCGCACCTGGCTCGGCTTCTGGCAGGTCCGCGCCGAGAGCCTCGCCTCGCACCGCGACCCGCTGCTGCGCGACCTGGGCTCGCGCGAGTTCGTCGCGGCGCAGCGGGCGCTCGACGCCGCGGCGAGCGGGTGGTCCTCGGGCATGTCGCCGGTGCTGCGCCCGCTCGTCGACGCGGGCGCGATCGAGCTGCTGGGCGGCCCCGCCACCCATCCCTTCCAGCCGCTGCTCGACCGGCCGTGGCAGCGGTTCGCGCTGCGCACCGGGCTCGACGACGCGACGCTGCGCCTCGGCTCGCGGCCGGAGGGCATCTGGGCGCCGGAGTGCGGCTACCGCCCCGGGCTCGAGGACGACTACGCCGACCTCGGCGTGCGCCGGTTCCTCGTCGACGGGCCGACGATGCTCGCTGCCGGAGGCACGACCGCGGCCGGCGCGACGGTGGGCAGCAGCGACGTCGTCGCGTTCGCGCGCGACCTCGACGTGACCTACCGGGTGTGGTCTCCGCGCAAGGGCTACCCCGGGGGTCGCTGGTACCGCGACTTCCACACCTTCGACCACGACTCGGGGTTCCGCGCCGCGCGCGTGACGAGCACGTCGACACCGTCGCACGAGAAGGCGCCGTACGACCCGGAGCGCGCGGCCGAGGCGGTGCGCGCCGACGCGCTCGACTTCGTCGACGTCGTACGCCGGCGCCTCGTCGACCTCGCCGCCGAGCGCGACGGGCGCGACGCCGTCGTGGTCGCGGCGTACGACACGGAACTGTTCGGCCACTGGTGGCACGAGGGTCCGCAGTGGCTCGAGGCCGTGCTGCGGCTGCTGCCCGAGGCGGGCGTGCGCGTCACGACGCTGCGCGGCGCGGTCGAGGCAGGGCACGTGGAGGGTCGGGTCGACCTCGGCCCCGGGTCCTGGGGCTCGGGCAAGGACTGGCGGGTGTGGGACGGCGAGGCGGTGCGCGACATCGTCGAGGACGACGAGCGGCTGCGCGACCGCGTGCTCAAGGTGCTCGCGGTCCCGACGCCCGACCGCGACCGCGTGCGCGACCAGCTCGCGCGCTCGACGCTGCTCGCGCTGCAGAGCGACTGGGCGTTCATGGTGAGCAAGGACTCCGCGGCCGGGTACGCGCGCGACCGCCATGCACGCCATCACCGCGATGCCCGGATGCTCGCGGATCTCGTCGAGCGCGGTGACGACCGCGCCGCGACGGTGCTCGCCGACCGGCTGCGCGCGGTCGACGGACCGTTCGGACACCTCGACGCCCGGCTGCTGCGCGCGGAGGACTGACGTGCGGATCCTGCACGTCTCGTGGGAGTACCCGCCGCTGGTGTACGGCGGCCTCGGCCACCACGTGCACGGCCTGGCGACCGCGCAGGCGGCCGCCGGGCACGAGGTCGTCGTGGTGACGCAACGGCCGGAGGGGACGTCCGACGAGGAGCTGCTCGACGGCGTGCGCGTGGTGCGCGCCGCGTACGAAGCGTTGCGGCTCCCCGACGCCGACCTGCTCGGCTGGGTGGCGGGTCTCGACCGCGCCCTCGCGCGTGCGGCGCTGCGAGCCCGGTGGACGCCCGACGTCGTGCACGCGCACGACTGGGTCGTGGGCGGCGCCGGGCGTCGCCTGCGCGACCGTCTCGGCGTACCGCTCGTCGCGACGCTGCACGCCACCGAGGCAGGGCGGCACCAGGGCTGGCTGCCGGGCAGCCTCTCGCACGCGATCCACCGCGCGGAGTTCCGGCTCACCCTCGACGCTCGCCGCGTGATCGTTCTCTCCTACGCGATGCGCGACGACGCCGCGACGATGTTCGGTGTCCCGTCCGACCAGCTCGCGGTCGTGCCGTCGGGGATCGACCGGCGCAGGTGGCGGCCGTCGCGCGGCGCCGTGGCAGCGACGCGCGAGCGGTACGCCGGCGAGGGCCCGCTGGTGGTCACGGCGTCGCGGCTGGAGTGGGAGAAGGGCGTGCACACGCTGCTCGACGCGGTGCCGCGGCTGCGCCGCCGGTTCCCCGGGCTGCGCGTCGTGATCGCGGGCCGCGGTTCGCAGCAGGGCGCGCTCGAGGAGCAGGCCCGTCGGCTCCGGCTCGGGCGGAGCACGTCGTTCGCCGGCTGGCTCGACGAACGCGACCTCGCGGCGCTCCTCGGTGCCGCGGATGCCGTGGTGCTCCCCAGCGTCTACGAGCCGTTCGGCCTCGTCGCGCTCGAGGCCGCCGTCGCCGGGGCACCCCTGGTGGTCAGCGGTACCGGAGGTCTCGCGGAGACCGTCGAGGACGGCTGCACGGGGCGCACGTTCGCTCCGCTCGATGCCACTGCCCTCGCGGACGCCGTGACCGCCTCGCTGCGGGACGAGGCGGCGACAGCGACGCAGGTCCGCGCGATGACGCGGCGGCTGCGCGAGCACGACTGGTCGACCGTGGCCGACCGCACCGCTGAGGTGTACGCCGCCGCGATCGACGACGTGCTCCCCCGGCCGCGGCGCCGGTTGGTGGTCCGGGACGGCAACCAGCTGCTCTCGCCGACGACGCCTAGCGATCGATAGGGCAGAATCCGGGGATGCGCCGCCGTGTCGTCCTGCTCGTCTACCTCGCCCTGTTCGTGGGCGAGCTGTCGTGGCAGGGCGTCGCACCGCTGATCCCGACGTACGTCGAGACCTACGACCTCACCGATGCCGCCGGCGGGGCGGTGCTGTCCCTCGCGAGCGTCGGCATCCTCGTGACGTCGCTGCCGGCGGGCTACCTCACGCGGCACGTGTCGCCGCGCATGCTGACGATCGCCGCGATGGGCGTGATCGCGGTCTCGGACCTGCTGATGATCGTGGCGCCGTCGTACACGTTCATCGTCGCCGCACGCCTGGTGTTCGGGATCGGCTTCGGCGCGCTGTGGGTGTCGATGGCTGCCTGGCTCGCCGACGCCGCAGGCGACGACAGCCCGCGCGTGCTCGCCGCCACGACAGCGGTCGTGGGCGTCGGTGCGCTGCTGGGTCCGGCGTACACGGGCGCGGTCGCGGAGCGGTTCGGCATCGGGGCTCCCTTCGTGGGCCTCGCCGTGATCACGCTGGCGCTGCTCGTCCTGCTCGCGCTGGACCGCTCGGGCACCGGCATGCGCAAGGAGCCGGGGCCTCCGGTGCGCGAGCTGGTGTCGGCCGTCGGCCGCGACTGGGACCTCAGCACGATGCTGCTGCTGACGGTGGCCGCGTCGATGGTGTGGCTCACCGCCGACCTGCTCGTGCCGCTGCGCATGGGCCGCGCCGACTGGAACGCCGCGCAGATCGGGGTGGTGTTCTCGCTGTCGTCGCTGATCTTCGTGGGGGCCAGCGCGCTGACCGCGCGACGCGCGGACCGGCTCACCCGGCACTCGGTGGTGGCCGCCGCGACCGGCGTGCTGGCGGCGTTCACCGTGATCCCGGCCCTGCTCGCCGGCGTGCCCGCGTCGGTCGTGTTCCTCCTCGGCGCATCGGTGACCACCGGTGTGACGATCGCGCTGACGTTCCCGTTCGGCCTCCTCGCGGTCGAGCGCGGCCACGTGACCGTCGCGGTGATGTCGGCGCTGTCGAACATCGTCTGGGCGATCTCAGGCATCGTCGGACCGGTGGTGGGAGGCGTCTTCGCGGAGTGGGCCGGCGACCAGGTCGCGTTCGCAGTCCTCGCGGCCGTGTGCCTGGTGGTGGCCGTGGCGGTCGGTCGCGCGCACCTGCGATCGCGCGCAGCCGACTAGGCTGGGCGCCCCGCAGCCCGAGATCCGGAGGCCCCCGTGGCGTACGTCGTCGACTTCGTGAACGTCTCCACCGAGGGCCTGGAGTCCTCCCCCGTCGCCGACGCCCTGGCCGGCCTCCGCGCCAACGAGGCCCGCTACTTCAAGAACAAGTACGACCACGTCTTCACCACCGAGAAGGCGACCTCGGCCAAGGGCAAGAAGCTCGTGGCGTACGTGGCGAAGGTGCTCGAGCAGGAGCGCGGCATCGTCATCTCCTCCCCCGCCCTCGAGGCCAGCGAGGCGGTCGTCGACGGCATCCGCTGGACCCACGTCTTCTACGAGGACGGCCTGGGCATCAACGTGCTCTACACGCTCGCGGACACGGGCAAGCGTGCCGTCGGATTCAAGCTCTCCGAGGGCATGGAGGTCCCCGAGGAGCTGTCCTCGTTCAAGTTCGCCCGTCAGAAGTCCAAGCTCGCCGGCACGATCCGCGGCTCCTTCTTCGTCATCAAGGGCGAGTACTGACCCAGCACCTCGGGCCTCGACCACGCGAGCGAATATCCGGCATTCTGACTCGCGTGGAACCGGAGTCGGTCGAGAGGCGTCCAAGCGTGGTGACGACTCTGAGGCCCCCAGCGGCTCGCTGGCTCGCATTCGGTCTTACGGCGGTGCTCGGTATGACCGCCTGCAGCTCCACAAGCCCGGATAACCGCTCCGTGAACGCAACCAATGCGCCGAGCACGCGCGCCGGAGCCCCGAGGGTCCAGATCGACGGCCCCAGTTACGACTCCATCGCCGCCTTGGCCAGTCGCGCTGACGTGGTTGTGCTCGGGAAGGTGCAAGCGAAGATTTCGACGACAGCAGAGGGTGCCCTGCCAATCGCGATCTACTCAGTGGCGGTCGAAGGAACACTCAGAGGCAGTGTCCCCGCTGAGATTGCCGTGGCACGGATTGACGCCGACAGTCTCAGTGAGTACCTCACTCCGTTCGCGTCTGGTCAGCGGGTGATCCTCTTCCTTCACAGGTCGGGAAGCACTTACAACGTAGTGGGTCTCGACCAAGGCGTCTTCGATCCGTCAGCAACCGATGTCTGGCGCTCGCGTGGCGGCCTGATTCCCGGACAGACACTCGAGTCGATCCGTGCTGCCCTCGGCTAGCGCCTAGTTCGTGGCGCGCCGAAGTGCCGTTCTGACTCGCTTCCCGACCCACGTTTCGGGCGTTCTGACCCGCCTCGTCCGGCAGGATCCGGGTTGTGACCGACGACGGACCGACCTCACCCCATCGCCCGAGGACTCATGGCTGGCCATATCCCTTTCGCCAGCGGGAGTGGTCGGAGATCGCGGCTTTCCTTGATGGCATAGCGGCCGAGAACGCCGAGTTTCGACACATGTCAGACATCGTCCACAGCGTCATCAATTCCAGGTCCTCAGACCTGCTAGCGGCATGCACATCGATGCACGACCTCATCGTGGTACCTACCCCTTTCCCCGAGCCGCCCTACGGCGTTGTCGCGGTGCGATCACCCAGCTCGCTGACCCACCCGAAGAACGGCACGGTCCTGATTCAGCACCTCAGCGTGACCGGTCACAACGACGAGATCGCACGACCTGTCGCCGAAGCCGTCCCACTCTTCTGGCGATTCATGATCGAAAAGTACGGGGTGCGCCCGGTCACCCCACCCGATGAGGCATAGGTGCCGTTCTGACCCGCCCCGCTCGCACGATCCGGAACTAGCCATCGGACACTTCGAGCTAGCTTCGACACCCGTCTTGCCGGTTCTTCGTTCCGCGCGACGGAGCTCGAGATCGGTGTTGCGCCGCAGAGCCGTGATTGG
>DASSQW010000281.1:0-2624 GCA_035702165.1 Candidatus Nanopelagicales bacterium | reverse complement strand
GTCGGGATCCAGGTCTACGCGATCACGCAGTCGTCCTTCGCGGTCGGGCTCGTCGGCCTCTTCCAGCTCGTCCCGCTCATCGGCTTCGGGCTGTACGGCGGGATGCTCTCCGACGTCCACGACCGCCGCAAGCTCGGTCTCGTCGCGTCCCTCGGCCTGATGAGCTGCTCGATCGTGCTCGTCGCGCAAGCGTTCGCCGGTCTCAGCAGCGTCGCGCTGCTCTACCTCGTCGTCGCGGTGCAGTCGGCGTTCTTCGCGGTCGGCAACCCGGCGCGCTCGTCGATCATCCCGCGGCTGGTGAGCGCCGACCTGCTGCCCGCGGCGAACGCCCTCGGCATGCTCGCGTGGAGTGTCGGCTTCACCCTGGGCCCGCTGCTCGGCGGCCTGGTCATCGCGGCCACCGGCGGGGTGACCGCGGCGTACGCCGTCGACGTGATCGCCTTCACCAGCACGGTCTACGCGATGTGGCGGCTGCGCCCGATCAAGCCCGAGGGCACCACCATCACGAAGGCCGGCTGGGCCGCGGTGAAGGACGGCATCACCTTCCTCAAGGGCAAGAAGAACCTGCAGATGTCGTTCTACGTCGACATCGCCGCGATGGTCTTCGGGATGCCGCGCGCACTCTTCCCCGCGATCGCTGTCGGCCTCTTCCCACACGACCCGCGGATGGCCGCGACCGCCGTCGGTCTCCTGTCCGCCGCGCCCGCGCTCGGCGCAGCCCTGTCGGGCATCTTCTCCGGGCCGCTCGGGCACGTCCGACGGCAGGGCCTCGCGATCATCCTGGCGATCCTGGCGTGGGGCCTCACCATCGCGGTGTTCGGGCTCGTGAGCTCGCTGGTGCTCGCGTGCTTCTTCCTCGCGCTCGCCGGCGCCGCCGACAACATCAGCGCCGTCTTCCGTTCGACGATCCTGCAGGCGGCGACCCCCGACGAGTACCGCGGGCGGCTGCAGGGCATCTTCACCGTCGTCGTCGCGGGCGGCCCGCGCCTCGGCGACGTCGAGTCCGGCACCGTCGCCGCGCTGTTCGGCGAGACCGTGTCCGTCGTCTCGGGCGGCATCCTCTGCATCGTGACGACCCTCGCCCTCGTCGCCGCCGTGCCCTCCTTCCTCACGTACGACGCCAAGCACCCCGTCCCCTGACGAGCCTGCAGAGCACCCTCGATCCGCGGGTCCCCGGCCCTGCGCAGTTCCCCCAACATGATCATGTCGGGGGAACGACGACCCGAGGTCACGTCACGATTCGATGCGAGCCTTCCCGGTCATTCTCCTCGCCCTCTTGCCGCTAGTGCGGATTGCGGAGTACCGTGGCATCCGTAGGAGGTCGACGGTGGACACGAGCCAGGTGCTCAAGGGCGTGCTCGACGTCGCGGTGCTCGCGGTGGTCGCGCAGGAGGACGCGTACGGGTACGACGTCGTACGCCGCCTGCGCGAGGCCGGTCTCGCCGACGTCGGCGACGCCTCGGTGTACGGCACCCTGCGCCGGCTCTTCGCGGCCGGCGCGCTGACCTCCTACGTGGTCCCGAGCGACGAGGGGCCGCACCGCAAGTACTACGGCGTCACCAAGGCCGGCACCGCGATGCTGCGGACGTCGGCGACCGAGTGGGGCCGGATCGCGAGCACGGTCGACACGCTGCTGGCCGAGGCCGGCGTCGCAGGAGGGGGACGGCGATGAACGAGCGCACGACAGGGGGAGTCATGGCCGACGTCGAGCTCGAGGGCTACGTCGACGCGGTGACCGCGCGGCTCGGGGCCATCCCCGACCGCGACGAGACGGTCGAGGAGCTGCGCGCCCATCTCGAGGAGGTGCGCGCGGAGCACACGGGGGTTGCGCTGCGCGACCTCCTCGGGGAGCCGGCCGCGTACGCCGACGAGCTGCGCGCCGCGGTAGGCCTCCCGCCGTACGCGCCTGAGCGGCACGGCTTCTCGGCCTGGATCGCGAGCGTCGGCGCCGGGATCCGAGGTCACGCGCCCCGGTTCCTCATGGACCTGCGGGCCTTCTGGTGGGGCTTCCGCGGCATCGGGCTCGGGCTCATGGTCTACGTCCTGTGGTACAGCGTCCCGATCGCGTTCTCCTACAACGAGTACTTCGGGCTGTGGCGCTACCTGCTCTCGTCGCAGAACGCGGTCGACACCGTCGTGCGCTACTGGGGTTGGGCCGACCACCTCGCGCTGCTCACGGTCCTGGTCGTCCTGGGCATCCTCGTGTCGATCTGGGTGGGCGGCGTGCTGGCCCGCGGGGCGGGTCCGCGCTGGCTCGCGTCGCTTGTGGGGGTGGTCGGAGTCCTGCTCGGCCTCTACGTCGCCACCGTGCTCTGGGCGTTCTTCAACGAGGGTGTTGCGTCGTTGGTCATGCAGGGCTGGCAGGCCCAGGGCGTCCAGGGCTGAGCTGTGCCCAGGGTCGCTCCACGGACTGCGGTCACGCCCTCGCGCCTGGTGGTACGACGCGGCATCGCGCGCAAGGGTTAACGGCTCGTCAGCGCGGGGGTGCGGTGACGTAGGCGTGCAGGGCGTCGATGACCACGGTCTGCAGGTCGAGGCCCTCGGACTTCGCGCGCTTCGCGGCCGCCTTGCGCAGCGCCTTGGGCACCTGCACGTCGACGTCGACCTGCTTGCCCTTCATCAGA
>DASSQW010000280.1:0-5165 GCA_035702165.1 Candidatus Nanopelagicales bacterium | reverse complement strand
CGTCTCGGCGCGTGGTGAGCTCGAGCAGGGTGCCCGGCTCAGGCGAGGTAGTCGGTGTCGGTGACGTGCTCGAGCCAGGTGGTCGACGTGGCCGGGTCGTCGGCGTTGTCGAGCATCGCGAGGTGCTCCATGAAGGAGTCGGGGGCGGCACCGTGCCAGTGCTCCTCCCCGGGCGGGCAGTAGGCGGTCTGGCCGGCGTGGAGCTCCACCTTCGCCGCGCCGCGCGGCTGCACCCACGCGACGCCCTGGGTCACGTGCAAGGTCTGGCCGCGTGCGTGGGAGTGCCAGGCGGTCCGGGCGCCTGGCGCGAAACGCACCTTGGCGACGGTCATCCGCTGGTCCTCCTGGCGCGGCTGTGCGAGGGGGTCGAGCCAGACGTCTCCGGTGAACCGTTCGGGCGGGTTCTTCGTCGTCGCGGGTCGTGGGTCGATGTGCATGGGGGCTCCTCAGGCTTCGGGGATCGGTCGGCCGAACGCTTCCCGCGTGATCTGCTCCGGTGCCGGGCCGCCGCGCACGCCCGTGTCGAGAGCGTCGATCGCAGCGAGCTGCTCGGACGTGAGGTCGAACCCGAGGACGTCGAAGTTCTCGGCGATCCGTGACGGGGTCACGGACTTCGGGATGGCTTGGCGTCCCTGCTGGAGGTGCCAGCGGAGCATCACCTGTGCCGGCGTCCTGCCGTGGTCGGTGGCGATGGCGTTGATGACCGGGTCGGCGAGTGTGCTCCCGCGCGAGCCGTCGCGGTAGAAGGTGATCCCGCCGATGGGCGACCACGCCTGGGAGAGGATGCCGTGCTCGGCGTTCGTCGCGAGCACGTCGGACTGCCGGAAGTAGGGGTGGACCTCGATCTGGTTCACCGCCGGCACGACCGAGGTCGCCTCCATGAGCGCGGCCAGGTGGTCGGGCATGAAGTTGCTGACGCCGATAGCCCTGACCTTGCCGTCGGCCAGGAGGGTCTCGAGCGCGCGGTAGGCGCCGACCGTGAGCTCGAACTCGCCGGGCAGCGCCTGGTGGAGGATGAACAGGTCGATCTGCTCGATGCCGAGCTTGGTGGCGCTCTTGTCGAACGCGTGCAGCGTCTCGTCGTAGCCGTAGTCGGAGATCCACACCTTGGTCTCGATGAAGACATCAGACCTGTCGAGCCCTGAGCGGCGGATGGCCTCGCCGACCTCGCGCTCGTTTCCGTACGCGGCCGCCGTATCGATGTGCCGGTAGCCGACCTCCAGGGCGGCCTCGACCGCAGCGATGGTCTCGTCCGGCGGGGTCTGGAACACGCCGAAGCCGAGCGCGGGAAGCTCGACGCCGTTGCTCGACGTGAGCATCGGCATGATGCGGCCGTCGTTCGTCATGGCGTCACCATCGCCTTGAGAGCGGTTCGTGCGTCCATCGCGGCGTAGGCCTTCGGCGTGTCCTCGAGGCCGACCTCGAGGTCGAACACCTTGCCGGGGTTCACGACGCCGTCGAGCACGCTGGGGAGGAGCTGCTCGATGTAGGCGCGCACCGGTGCCGGGCCGCCGGTCAGCGTGATGTTGTGGCCGAACAGGCTGCCGAACCCGACAGGCGCGTCCTCGTACTGCGGCGCACCGACGCGGCTGATCACGCCACCGGGGCGGACGACGCCGACCGCCTGGTGGTACGCCGGCAGGAGTCCCACGGCCTCGACGACGATGGGGCTGCCGCCCGCGGTGAGGTCGCGCACGGCGGCGATACCCTCCTCGCCCCGCTCGGCGACGACGTCGGTCGCGCCGTACTCGCGACCGAGGTCGGTCCGCGTCTGGTGGCGGCCCATGAGCACGATGCGCTCGGCCCCGAGCTGGTGTGCCGAGAGCACTGCCATCAGGCCCACGGCGCCGTCGCCGATGACGGTGACGGTGCTGCCCGGGGTGACGCCGCCGCGCACGGCTGCGTGCCATCCCGTGCCGTACACGTCGGACAGCGTCAGCAGGCTCGCGAGGAGCGGCTCGTCGGTTGCGCTGTCGACGCCGGGCACGGCGACGAGGGTGCCGTCGGCGAAGGGGACCCGGACGGCCTCGGCCTGCCCGCCGCCGGTGCCGAGGCGGGTGTCGTTCCAGAACCCGCCGCGTGCGCAGGAGGTCTGCAGGCCGGCGAGGCAGAACTCGCACTCGCCGCAGGAGACCGCGAACGGTGCGATCACGAGGTCGCCGACCGTCACCGTCGCGACCTCGGGCCCGACGGCCTCGACGATGCCGATGAACTCGTGGCCGATCGAAGAACCCGCGGGCGTGGCCGGCCGCGAGTGGTACGGGTGCAGGTCGCTCCCGCAGACGCAGGCCCGCACGACGCGCACCAGGGCGTCTGCCGGCTGCTGGAGTCCGGGGTCCGGGGCGTCGATCACGCGGACGTCGCCCGCGCCGTAGATGTAGGTGGCTCTCATACCTGCCATCAAACGCTGCTCAGCAGCATCCGGGGAGTGCCTGCCATGACCGGTACTGGCAGTGCCTGTCTCCGGGTCGCGCCGCCGCCTACCGTGGATGCATGGCCGACGCCGAGCTGCGCAGCGAGATCCGCGAGTTCCTCAGCACGCGTCGAGCCCGCATCACGCCCGAGCAGGCCGGACTGCCCGCGTACGGCGGGAACCGACGCGTGACCGGGCTGCGGCGCGAGGAGGTCGCGCTGCTTGCCGGGGTGTCGGTCGACTACTACGTGCGCATGGAGCGCGGCAGCCTCGCCGGCGCGTCCGAGGGGGTTCTGGACGCGCTCGCCCGGGCGTTGCAGCTCGACGACGCCGAGCGCGACCACCTGCTCGCCCTCGCTCGGCGCAGCGGCGGATCCAGCCGACGCCGGCGCACGCCGCCGCTACGGGTACGCCCTGCCGTGCAGCAGGTGCTCGACGCGATGACGACGGCGCCCGCGTGGGTACGCAACGGCCGGCACGACATCCTTGCCATGAACCAGCTGGCCCGCGCGCTCTACTCCCCCGTCCTCGCGGATCCCCGCCGCCCGGCCAACACCACCCGCTTCGTCTACCTCCACCCGGACGAGGCGCGCGACTTCTTCGTCGACTACGACCGCATCGCCAACGACGCCGCCGCCATGCTCCGGCTCGAAGCAGGCCGCAACCCTCACGACCCCGCCTTGATCGAGCTCGTCGGCGAGCTCTCCACCCGCTCCGAGCTGTTCCGCCAACGCTGGGCCTCGCACGACGTCCAGTTCAACCGCAGCGGGCACAAGCGCGTGCACCACCCCGTCGTAGGACGTCTCGACCTCGACTTCGAGTCGATGGAGCTGCCGTCCGAGCCGGGGCTCATCCTGAACGTCTATACGGCTGCGAGGGGGACGCCGACCGCGGACGCCCTCGCGATGCTCGGCTCGTGGGCCGCGTCGCAGGTCGGCCTCGCGACCGAGGCCAGATGACCGCGCTACGTCGGCGCAGCCCGCTGACACGACGGCAGCGCAAACGCCAGGAGCCCGGTCCTGTCGGACCGGGCTCCTGGCATTGAGTAGCGGGGGCAGGATTTGAACCTGCGACCTCTGGGTTATGAGCCCAGCGAGCTACCGAGCTGCTCCACCCCGCGGTGATCAGGTCTCCCTGACGCTTGCGCCCAGTCTACGTGCGTCGCGTCAGGCCGCCAAATCGCGAGGTCAGGGGTCGGTCCGCCGCCGCGCGGGAGCCTGGGCCGCCTCTACCACGGCCGGGAGCACCGTCACGTCGACGGTCGGTCAGGCGGCGCTGGCTCCGGAGGTCGACGGGGACGGGGACGGGCTCCCGCTCGAGCTCGGTGCGGGGCTCGTGCCGGTGATCTCGCGCTGCGCGGCGATGGCGTCGTCGAGCGCCGCCTTGAGCGCCGACTGCGCCTGGCCGTACGCCGCGAAGTCGCCCTTGGCCAGAGCCGTCTGGCCGTCGGCGTACGCCTTGTCGATCGCGGCCAGCGCCGCGGTGAGGCGCTGCTGCGCGGTCAGGTCGCCGGTGCCGTTGCCGCCCCCGCTCGGGGGCGGCGTCGTGGTGCCGTCACCGGTGCCCAGGACGTCGGCGAGCGCTTCGGCCAGCGTGTCCTGGAAGGAGACCTTGTTGCCGTAACCGGCGAGGACCTTCTGCAGCAGCGGGTAGCCGTCCTGGGCGGCGCTGCGGATGTAGACGGGCTCCACATAGAGCATGCCGCCGGCCACCGGGAGCGAGAGCAGGTTGCCCAGATCGACCTCCGAGCCGCCGCGTCGCAGCAGCGAGAGCTGCGAGGACGTCGAGGGGTCGGACTCGAAGTTGTTCTGCGCCTGCACCGGTCCGGGGATCGTGGTGTTGCTCGGCAGCTGCAGCACCCGCAGCTTGCCGTAGTCCGGGCCTGGCTCGGAGTTCGCGGCCATGAAGGCAGCCAGAGTCTGGCGCTTGTTCGGTGCGAACGTCGTCGTCAGCGAGAACGCCGGCGTCGACTGGTTGGGCATCTGCACCTGCAGGTAGTACGGCGGCTGCGCGGACGACGCGGCGGGCTTGGTCGGGTCGTTCGGCACGGTCCAGAAGTCCTGGCCGCTGTAGAAGCCGCCCGGGTCGGTCACGTGGTACTGCGCGAAGATCTCGCGCTGCACCTTGAAGATGTCCTCCGGGTAGCGCACGTGTGCGAGCAGGGCCTCGGGCATCGACGCGCGAGGCTGCACGGTCCCGGGGAACGCCTTCATCCACGTCTGCAGGACCGGGTCCTGCTCGTCCCAGGCATAGAGCACGACCTGGCCGGTGTAGGCGTCTACCGTGGCCTTCACCGAGTTGCGGATGTAGTTGATCTCGTCGCGCGACTGCGAGATGACGTTCTTCGCGTTCTGAGTCGTGGTGTCGGTGGTCGCATCGCCGAAGTCGGTGTGCGTCGCGTTGGGGTACTCGTTGGTCGTGGTGTAGCCGTCGACCATCCAGAGCACCTTGCCGTCGACCACGACCGGGTACGGGTCGCCGTCGACCGTGAGCCACGGCGCCATCTTGCGGACCCGGTCGCGGGGGTCGCGCACCTCGAGGATGCGCGAGTCGCTGTTGATGGTGTCCGACAGGACGATGTTGGGCTCCTGGTACTTCACCGCGAACATCAGCTTGTTGACCAGCGACCCGATCGGGATCCCGCCGGTGCCCGTGTAGGTGTAGTTGGCCTGGCCCGAGTCCGTGGGGTAGTCGAGCTCGCGCGGGGTGGAGCCCGCGGGCGCCCCGACGATCGAGTACACCGGGGAGTACT
>DASSQW010000279.1:0-3901 GCA_035702165.1 Candidatus Nanopelagicales bacterium | reverse complement strand
TCGCCGCGCCCACCCGGAAATACCGAGAGAAGCGGCCGGGACTGCCCCCTCGCACCCTGACGAAAGAGACGCGGTCTGCCCTTTCGTCAGGGTGCGAGGGGGCAGGCACGGTACGTCGAGAGCGCGGGGCATGGCGTTAACGCTGGGTGGCGAGCTGGGTCTCGAGCTCGCCCAGGACGCGGTAGCAGTCGAGCACCTGGTTCACGCTGCTGTTGGGCTCGCGGCCCTCACGGATCGCAGCGACGAACTCGCGGTCCTGCAGCTCGATGCCGTTGGTGGAGACGTCGACGCCGGTGACGTCGATGGGCTCCTCCTTGCCGTTGACGAGGTCGTCGTAGCGTGCGATGTAGGTTCCGTTGTCGCAGATGTAGCGGAAGAACGTGCCCAGCGGCCCGTCGTTGTTGAACGACAGCGACAGCGTGCAGATCTTGCCGTTCTCCGTGCGCAGCTGGATGGACATGTCCATCGCGATCCCGAGGTCGGGGTGGATCGGGCCCTGGATGGCGTTGGCGATCGTGACCCGCTCGCCGGTCTGGTACTGGAAGAGGTCGACGGTGTGCGCGGCGTGGTGCCAGAGCAGATGGTCGGTCCACGAGCGCGCCTGGCCGAGGGCGTTCATGTTGGTACGCCGGAAGAAGTAGGTCTGCACGTCCATCTGCTGGATGGCGAGCTCGCCGTCGACGATGCGGCGGTGCACCCACTGGTGCGACGGGTTGAACCGACGGGTGTGGCCGACCATGGCGACCAGACCGGTCTCCTCCTGCACCCGCTGCACCTCGAGGGCGTCTGCCCACGAGTCGGCCAACGGGATCTCGACCTGCACGTGCTTGCCGGCTCGCATCGCCGCGATGGACTGCGCGGCGTGCAGCTGGGTGGGCGTGCAGAGGATGACGGCGTCGACGTCGTCGCGCGCGAGGGCCTCGTCGAGCTCGGTGGTCGCGTGGGGGGCGCCGTACTTCTCCGCCACCTCCTGGGCCTGCTCGAGGCGACGGCTCACGATCGAGGTGATGGTGACGCCGTCGATGTTCTTCAGGCCGTCGAGGTGCTTGATGCCGAAGGCGCCGGCTCCGGCGAGGGCGATGCGCATGCGAGTTCTCTCTGAGGAGGTCGTCAGCCGGTGGGCTGCACGACGAGGTGGCCGACGGCGGTGTTGCTCGCGGGCACGTGGTAGAAGCGGTGGAGCTCCTCGACGCGGTCGCCGAGGGCGCCGCGCATGATCAGCCACATCACCATCTCGATGCCCTCGGAGCCGGTCTCGCGCAGATACTCGATGTGCGGGATGGCAGCCGCGGCGTCGGGGTCGTCGATGAGCAGGTCGAGGAAGCGGGCGTCCCACTCCTGGTTGATGAGGCCGGCTCGGGCGCCCTGGATCTGGTGGCTCATGCCGCCGGTGCCCCACACCTGCACCGAGATGTCCTCCTCGTAACTCTCCACCGCGCGGCGGATCGCCTTGCCGAGGTCGAAGCAGCGCTTGCCGGTGGGCGGCGGGTACTGCACGACGTTCACCGCGAGCGGGATCACGCGGGTCGGCCACGCCTCGGGCTGGCCGTAGACCAGCGACATCGGCACGGTCAGCCCGTGGTCCACAGCGAGGTCGTTGACCAGCGTCAGGTCGAACTCGTCGAGGATCAGCGACTGCGCGAGGTGCGCGGCGAGCTCGGGGTGGCCCTGCACGACCGGGACCGGGCGGGGGCCGTAGCCCTCGTCGCACGGCGGGAACGACTCGGCCGTGCCCAGCGCGAACGTGGGGATCAGGCTCAGGTCGAAGGCCGACGCGTGGTCGTTGTAGACCAGGATGACGACGTCCGGAGGCTCGGCGTCGGCCCACTTCTTGGTCCACTCGTAGCCGGCGAACACGGGCTGCCAGTACGGCTCCTCCGTCTTGCCGAGGTCGACCGCCGCACCGATGGCGGGGACGTGGCTGGTGGTCAGGCCAGCGGTGATGCGCGCCATGTCAGGAGGGCCTCTCGCTCTTGGAGCGCCAGCCGTCGGGGCTGCGCCCGCCGGCCAGCATCATCGCCTGGTACTCCTCGACCGAGTACTCGGTCATGGTGGACACGGCCTGCACGTAGGACAGGCCGTCGCTGGCGAAAATCTTCGACAGGAAGTAGACGTTGCCGCCGAGGTCGAGCATGCGCTGGAAGTCGCGGTCGACGACCGCCTGCTTCTGCTCCTCGCTCATCGGCCACTCGTCGAGGTAGGCCCGTTCGTCGGCGTGGAACCGGTCGCGGTTCGCCGCCGTCATCAGGCTCATGCAGAACTGGTTGAGGTGGTAGCCCTTCCTCGACCGTTCGGCCGTGAACACCGTGGTGCCGGGGATGTCGTCGAGCGCGGAGTTGTCGACCATCAGTCCTCCCAGTAGAGCCGGGTCGGGTTGTCGACGAGCAGAGCCTGCTGCAGCTCGGCCGTCGGCGCGATGTGCGGGATGACGTCGACCAGCAGGCCGTCGTCGGGCATGTGGCTCTTCATGTTCGGGTGCGGCCAGTCGGTCCCCCAGAGGACGCGGTCGGGGAACCGCTCGACCACGGTGCGGGCGAAGGGCCGCACGTCGGCGTACGACGGCGGGCCCTCGACCGACAGCCGCTCGGGACAGCTGACCTTGCTCCAGACGTTGGCGTTCTCCTGCATGAACAGGAGGAACTGGCCGAACTCCTCGCCGTCGACGGGCTTGCTGACGTCGGGGCGACCCATGTGGTCGACGACGACGGTGACGGGCAGCGACGTGAACAGGTTCCAGCGCTCGGCGAGGTCGGCGACCTCGAAGTAGATGACGACGTGCCAGCCCAGCGGGGCGATCCGTTCGACGAGCGCGCGGTAGTAGGCGTCGGGCTTGGGATCGACGAGGCGCTTGACGAAGTTGAAGCGCACACCGCGGACGCCTGCCTCGTGCATGGCGGCCAGGTCGCCGTCGGTGACGTCGGGGCGGATGGTCGCCACGCCGCGGGCCTGGCCGTCCGAGTGCAGCAGGGCGTCGACCATCGCGGAGTTGTCCGCCCCGTGGCAGGTGGCCTGCACGACGACGTTGCGGTCGAAGCCTAGGAAGTCGCGCAGCGCCCAGAGCTGGTCCTTGCTCGCGTCGCAGGGCGTGTACTTCCGCTCGGGCGCGAACGGGAACTCGTCGCCCGGGCCGAAGACGTGGCAGTGCGCGTCGACAGCACCCGGCGGCGGGACGAACGTGGGCTTGGTCGGCATCGGGTGCCAGTCGAGCCAGTCGGCATCCTGGGTGAAGGCGGGCATCAGCGGCCGAGCTCCTTGAGGCGGGCGTCGAGACGCGGGTAGACACGGCGCGCGTTGCCGCTGAAAACCTGCTCTCGCTGAGCGTCGGTGAGGTCGAGAGCGTCGACGTACCGCTTGGTGTCGTCGAAGTAGTGGCCGGTCTGCGGGTCGATGCCGCGGACCGCGCCCACCATCTCCGACCCGAAGAGGATGTTGTCGAGGTCGATGACGTCGAAGAGCAGGTCGATGCCGGGCTGGTGGTAGACGCAGGTGTCGAAGGAGACGTTCTTCATCACGTGGGTGTCGAGCGACGGCTTCCTGAGCATGTCGGCCAGGCCGCGGTAGCGCCCCCAGTGGTAGGGCACCGCGCCGCCTCCGTGCGGGATGATCAGGCGCAGGTCGGGGAAGTCGGCGAACAGGTCGCCCTGGATCAGCTGCATGAACGCGGTGGTGTCGGCGTTGATGTAGTGCGCGCCGGTGGCGTGGAAGACCGGCGTGCACGACGCCGACACGTGCACCATCGCGGGCACGTCGAGGTCGACCATCACCTCGTACATCGGGTACCAGTACCGGTCGGTCAGCGGCGGCGAGCTCCAGCGCCCACCGCTGGGGTCGGGGTTGAGGTTGAGCCCGACGAAGCCCATGTCGACGCAGCGCTGAAGCTCGGCGATGGCGGCGTCGAGCG
>DASSQW010000278.1:0-8150 GCA_035702165.1 Candidatus Nanopelagicales bacterium | reverse complement strand
TCATCACGATGGTCACCGGGCACGGCGTCGAGACCAGCGAGGTCGTCCTGTCCGACCCCGACCTCGCCGGCATCCACTTCACCGGTTCGACCCGCGTCTTCCAGCAGCTGTGGCGCACGGTCGGCGAGAACATCGCGTCGTACCGCTCCTACCCGCGCATCGTCGGCGAGACCGGTGGCAAGGACTTCGTGGTCGCGCACCCGTCGGCCGACGTCGACGTCCTGCGCACGGCGCTCGTCCGAGGCTCGTTCGAGTACCAGGGCCAGAAGTGCTCGGCGGCGTCGCGCGCCTACGTGCCGCGCTCGCTCTGGAAGACGCTGCGCGACGATCTCGCGTCGACGGTCGACGGCCTGTCGATGGGCCCCACGACGGACTTCTCGAACTTCATGGCGGCCGTGATCGACGACCGTGCCTTCGCCCGGGTCACCGGCGCGATCGACCGGGCGAAGGCGGACCCGGACGCCACGATCATCGCCGGCGGCACCTACGACGACAGCGAGGGCTGGTTCATCCGTCCGACGGTCGTGCAGCACACCGACCCGACCGCCGAGTTCTTCCGCGACGAGTACTTCGGCCCGCTGCTCGGCGTCCACGTCTACGACGACGACCGCTACGACGAGATGCTCGCGCAGATGGAGTCGGTGTCGGCCTACGCCCTCACCGGCTCGATCATCGCCCAGGACCGCGCCGCCGTCGCGCACGCGACCGAGGCGCTGCGCTTCGCGGCGGGCAACTTCTACATCAACGACAAGCCCACCGGCGCCGTCGTCGGGCAGCAGCCCTTCGGCGGTGCGCGCGCCTCGGGCACCAACGACAAGGCGGGCGCCCCGCAGAACCTGCTGCGCTGGACCTCGACCCGCTCGCTCAAGGAGACACTGGTCCCGCCCAAGGACCACACCTACCCGCACATGGGCTGAGCGCCGTGCCCGCGCCCGCCGTGCCGTGGTGGGCGCGGGCCTCGTCGCTCCTCGCGCCGGTCCTGCTCATCGGCGGATGGACCGTCGCGGCCGCGCTGCAGCAGGGCGGCTTCGACCCGGTGCAGGGCACGATCAGCGCCCTCGCGGCGCTCGACGCGTCGGATCGCTGGGTGATGACCGTCGCGATCGCGGGCACCGGCGTGTGCCACGTGATCACCGCTCTCGGCCTGCGCCCCGCCGCTCCTGCCGGTCGGGTGCTCCTCGCGCTGGGCGGCGCCGCGACCCTCCTGGTCGCGGCCCTGCCCCTCCCGTCGCAGGACGGAGGGTCCGTCCCGCACGGGATCTCGGCGTTCGTCGCCTTCGCTCTGCTGAGCGCTTGGCCGCTCGTCGCCTGGCGGCGCGGAACGACGCGGCCCTGGGGGCTGCGCCCGACGGTCTCGATCGCCGCCGGCCTCGTCCTCGTGGGGCTGCTCGTCCTGCTCGGCGTCGCCCTGCGCGCAGGATCCGCCGTCGGGCTCACCGAGCGGGTCGCGGCCGGGGCGCAGGCGCTGTGGCCGGCGATCGTGATCGCGTCGGTGCCGCGTCGTCACGTGCCCGGCTCCTGAGAGGAGGACGCGGGGCCGTGGTCCCGAGCCAGACGCGGGCGAGACGGGACGGCGCGCGCGTGGCACGGTGGGGGAGTCGAGAGGAGACGGCGATGGCGGTCGGACGACGCACGCTGGGCAGCGGAGCGGCGGCGCTGGAGGTGTCGGCGCAGGGCCTGGGGTGCATGGGGATGTCGCAGTCCTACGGCCCCGGTGACGACGACGAGTCGGTGGCCACCATCCACCGCGCGATCGACCTCGGCGTGACCTTCATCGACACGGCGGACATCTACGGCCCGTTCGTCAACGAGGAGCTCGTGGGCCGCGCGCTGGCCGGACGGCGCGACCAGGTGCAGCTCGCGACGAAGTTCGCCAACAAGGTCGGGCCGTCGGGGGAGCGGGTGATCGACGGCCGCCCCGAGTACGTGCGCCAGGCCATCGACGACTCCCTGCACCGCCTCGGCGTCGACCACGTCGACCTCTGGTACCAGCACCGCGTCGACCCGCGCACGCCCATCGAGGACACGGTCGGTGCGATGGCGGAGGCGGTGCAGGCGGGCAAGGTGCGCTTCCTCGGGCTCTCCGAGTGCTCCGTCGCGAACCTGCGCAAGGCCGCCGCGGTGCACCCGATCACCGCGCTGCAGACGGAGTACTCGCTGTGGTGGCGCGAGGTCGAGGCGGAGATCCTGCCGGCGGCGCGCGAGCTGGGCATCGGCTTCGTGGCCTACTCGCCGCTCGGCCGCGGCGCGCTGTCCGGAACCGTGCCGCCGCTCGACGAGCTGGCGCCCACCGACTTCCGCCGGATGGCCCCGCGGTACGCCGCGGAGAACGTCGACGCCAACGAGCGCGCGATCGAGCGCCTGCGCGAGGCCGCGGCCGCACGCGGCGTGACTGCGGCGCAGCTCGCGCTCGCGTGGGTGATGGCGCGCGGCGACGACGTCGTACCGATCCCGGGGACCAAGCGCAGGCGTTGGCTCGAGGAGAACGCCGCCGCCTGCGACGTCGTGCTCTCCGCGGCGGAGGCCGAGGCCCTCGCGGAGGCGGTGCCCGAGGCGGTCGGCGACCGCTACCCCGACATGTCGCACATCGACCGCTGAACCGTCAGGCCGCCTGCTCCACCTCGCGCACCCAGGCGCCGTCCTCCTGCCGGAACCCCACGCGGGCGAGGTACTCCGTCTGCGTGCCGAGCTCGTCGTCGGCGACCAGCCGGCGGATCCCCTGCGAGGCGAACATGCCGCTGCGCCGGTAGACGAACTCGCCCGGCGTGAAGTCTCGGAACCGAGGCGTCACGTAGTCGAGCTCGACGACCGCCGTGCCCTCGCCGGCGTCGCGCACCACGACGGCTCCCACCGTCTCGGCGTCGCGCTGCACGACGTACGCGTGGCGGCGAGCGTCGTCGGAGGGGAGGGCGTAGCTCGGCTGGAACCGGCGGATGTCGTGGAGGTGGGTGGAGACGACGTGGGCGAGGTAGGCGTCGCGGGGCCCTACCTCGACGACCGAGTAGGCGACCGGGTCGTGCCGCTCGCGCAGGAGCCGGCGCAGCCAGTAGAGGTCGATGACGGCGATCACCGCGTTCATCGCGGCGAACGGCCAGATCCCGAGGACCCCGTTGTACGCCGTCGCCAGCAGCGCCCCGGCGAGGTTGAGCACGCGGAAGCGCAGCACGCGCGCCTGGGCCAGGGACAGGATCACGAGCGCGGAGCCGGTCCAGCCGACCAGCTCGAGCAGGGTTCGGGTCACGGAAGCATCCTGGCCCGCCGCATCCAGGTCGGTGCGGCGGGCCAGGAAGTCGTGCGTGCTGCGGATCAGCAGGTGGTGCTGGCGCTCCCGATGCAGCTCTCGGTCTGGCTGAAGGTGGACTTCACGCGGCTGCCGAGGAGGAACACCACGCCCACGATGATCGCGGCGATGGCGGCGACGAGCAGGCCGTACTCGACGGCCGAGGCGCCCTCGTCACGGCGCAGGTTCTTACGGATACGGACGATCATCGTCGAGCCCCCTGAACAGGTTCGTGCACCAGTGGACGCGTGAGACCAGGCTCTCGACGCTGACGCCGTCCCCTCTGGGCGACGCCGGCCCGGGCGGGGTTCCTCGCGGTTCCTCGGCCTGAGGCGTGGGGCCACGGTAGTCACGCAGCGTGGCCGAGCACGTCAGCCGAACGGGTGATTCGTCCCCTGACCGACCGGTCTCCGGGAACAAATCGTGCGCAACCGGAGAGGCTGCGCTCACGCAGAGCGACGGCCTTGGACCGAGCGGGTGGTGGGGCGGAAGCGGTCGCCGGCAGCCTCGAGCAGGTGCGCACCTGGCGCGCGACCAGAGCGGCGCGAGCGGCTCCTGACGGGTCAGGGCAGCGGCCTCAGCAGGACGAGCCCTGCGACTGGATGCAGGTGTTCGACGAGCTGTACAGCGACTTGGTGCGCTCTCCGAGCAGGAACACGACCCCCACGATCACGGCAGCCACGAGGGACACGATGATCCCGTACTCCACGGCCGAGGCGCCGTCGCTGCGGCGCAGCGCGCTCCGGATTCGTCCGAGCGTCATTCCCGTACCCCCAGGTCGGCAGGTCCCCCCTGCGCCCACGGTAGCGACGCAGCGTCGCCGCGCCCCCGTCCGAACGGCCAGGGAGTGCCCCCCGAACGGTCGGGACAGGGGGCGGTCGCCGTCACGCGGAGCGCTCGGCGGCCACCACGGCCTCGCGCGTGATCGAGGCGTCGATCTGGTCGGCGCAGAGCCGCTCGACCTTGCCGCCCACGAACGGCACCGACGCCTTCACCGACATCACGACCTCGACGTTGCTCGTCCTGGTGCCCTCGAGCCGCATCGTGCCGGTCACGTGCGCCGGTGCGCCGCCGAAGGTGACCTCGATGGTGCCGTCGCGGCTGCCGTCGGCCGCCGCCGGCCCGAAGATCCGCGTCTCGTGGATCGTCACCGTCTCGCCGACGAGCGCCTTGGCGTACGACGGGAGCCGGGCCGGGAGCACGCGGTGCGAGCGGATGGTGGCGCCGCCGTCCCCGCCCGGCTCGACCGCGACCTCGATGTCGCGGCCGCCGGTGCGCTGGGCCACCTCGCGGACGTAGTCCGGGTCGGAGAGCAGCAGGAACGCGGCGTGCGGGTCGGCCGGGATCGGCAGCTGGCAGGTCAGGCTCGTGGCCACGGGGGTCCCCTCCGGGTCGGACGGTGCGCAGGGGCCAGGATGCCGCATGGGAGCGTCCTGACCACGTCGAGGGGGTCCTCGCGGTCTAGGCTGGGCGGGTCGCACAACGGCGTGCGGCGCTGACCTCGCGAGGACTCGTCGTGTCCGACATCGTGGACGTCCCTGCCCCGGCGACCCCGGCGGAGACGCCTCCCCGGCGCACCCTCGTGACGGCACCCGCCGCGCGTCGCCTCGAGGAGGCCAAGGCCGATCTGCTCGACCGCGCGGTCGAGGCCGGCAAGGCCGACGCCGACCTCGACATGATGGTCCGCCGCTACTACCGCCACGTCGCCCCCGAGGACATCGTGGGCCGCGACCCGGTCGACGTGCTCGGCGCGGTGGTCAGCCACCGGCGGGCCGCGGAGACCCGCCCGCAGGGCACCGCTGTCGTCCACGCCTTCAGCCCCACCCTCGAGGGCAACGGCTGGTCCTCGCCGCACACCGTGCTCGAGATCGTCACCGACGATATGCCGTTCCTCGTGGACTCGGTCACCGCGGCGCTCGGCCAGATGGGCCGTGCGATCCACACCGTGATCCACCCGCAGTTCGTGGTGTCGCGCGACGTCGCCGGTGCGCACCTCGGCATCGTCGACGTCGACCACGGGGCGCCCGCCCCGGACGGCGCGTTCCTCGAGTCGTGGATGCACATCGAGACCGACCGCGAGACCGACCCCGACGACCTGCGCCAGATCGAGTCGACCATCCAGTCGGTGCTGCGCGACGTCCGGGAGGCGGTCGAGGACTGGCCGCGCATGGTCATCCAGGCCGTCAGCGTCGCCGACGCGCTGGAGACCGCGCCGCCCGCCCACGTCGACGCAGCGGAGGTCGCCGAGTCGGTCGCCCTGCTGCGCTGGCTCGCGGACGAGCACTTCACCTTCCTGGGCTACAAGGAGTACGTGCTCAACGACGCGGGCACCGAGCTCGACCCCGTGCCCGGCACGGGCCTGGGCATCATGCGCTCGGACCGCCCGGCGGGTGCAGCTCACGAGCTCTCGCCCGAGGTGCAGGCGCTCGCGCGCGAGCCGCACGTCCTCGTGCTCACCAAGGCCAACAGCCGGTCCACCGTGCACCGCTCCGCCTACCTCGACTACGTCGGCGTCAAGACGTTCGACGACGACGGCCGCGTGGTCGGTGAGCGCCGGTTCCTCGGTCTGTTCACGTCGTCGGCGTACCTGCAGTCGGTCACCGGCGTGCCCGTGCTGCGTCGCACGGTGGCCGGGGTGCTCGACGAGTCGGGCTTCCAGGTCGACGGCCACTCCTACAAGGACCTGCTGCAGGTCCTCGAGACCTACCCGCGCGACGAGCTGTTCCAGATCGACCAGCACGAGCTGGCCGAGACCGCGCTCGCGGTCCTGCACATGCAGGAGCGCCGCCAGACCCGCCTGTTCATGCGCCGCGACCGCTACGGCCGCTTCGTCTCCTGCATGGTCTACCTCCCGCGCGACCGCTACACGACCACGGTGCGCCTGCGGATGGCCGACATCCTCAAGGAGGAGTTCGACACCGACCTCGTCGACTACACCGCCCGCGTGTCGGAGTCGATGCTCGCGCGCCTGCACTTCGTCGTGCGCAGCCGCCGCGGGCAGGTCCTGCCGTCGGTCGACCAGGAGATGCTCGAGGCAGAGCTCACCGAGGCCACCCGTTCCTGGGACGACGAGTTCGCCGAGGCCCTCCTCGACCAGTGCGGCGAGGAGGATGCCCGCCGGCTGCTCAAGGCCTACGACGACGCCTTCCCCGAGGGCTACAAGGAGGACTTCCCGGCGCGCACGGGCGTCTCCGACATCCGCCAGCTCGAGAGCCTGGTCGCCGACGGCGACGTGGCGCTGAACCTCTACGAGCCCTTCGACGCCTCCGCGGGGGACCGCCGCTTCAAGATCTACCGCCGCGGCGGGGCGATCTCGCTCGCCACCGTGCTCCCGGTGCTGCAGCAGATGGGCGTCGAGGTCACCGACGAGAGGCCCTACGACATCGAGTCGCCGTCGGGCGCGATGTGGATCTACGACTTCGGCGTACGCGTCGAGGCCGGGCAGGCCTTCGAGCTCGACAGCCTCAAGGCCCGGTTCCAGGACGCCTTCCGCGCGGCGTGGACCGAGCAGGCCGAGGTCGACGGTCTGAACGCGCTCGTGGTCGCCGCCGGCCTCACCTGGCGGCAGGCCGTGATCCTGCGCGCCTACTCGCGCTACCTGCGCCAGGCGGGCACGGCGTTCAGCCAGGCCTACGTCGAGCAGTGCATCCTCGCCAACGTCCCGATCGCGCGGATGCTCGTGAAGCTGTTCGAGACGCGCTTCGACCCGGCGTACGCCGGCGACCGCACGGCCGCGACCGAGACCCAGCGCGAGCAGATCGAGCTCGCGCTCGAGAGCGTGGCGTCGCTCGATCAGGACCGCATCCTGCGCTCGTTCCTCGCGCTCATCGGCGCGACGCTGCGCACGAACTTCTACCAGCCCGCGGCCGACGGCTCGGTCAAGCCCTACGCCAGCTTCAAGCTCGACCCGGCTCTCGTGCCCGACCTGCCCGCGCCGCGCCCCAAGTTCGAGATCTGGGTCTACAGCCCGCGGGTCGAGGGCGTGCACCTGCGCTTCGGCTCCGTCGCACGCGGCGGCCTGCGCTGGTCGGACCGTCGCGAGGACTTCCGCACCGAGATCCTCGGCCTGGTCAAGGCGCAGATGGTGAAGAACGCGGTCATCGTGCCCGTGGGCGCGAAGGGCGGCTTCTACGTCAAGGTCTCGCCGGACCCGAGCGTCGACCGCGACGCCTGGCTCGCCGAGGGCATCGCCTGCTACCGCACGTTCATCTCCGCGCTCCTCGACGTCACCGACAACCTCGTCGACGGCGAGGTCGTCCCCCCGAAGGACGTCGTGCGCCACGACGGCGACGACACCTACCTCGTGGTCGCCGCCGACAAGGGCACCGCGACCTTCAGCGACATCGCCAACGAGGTCGCGATCTCCTACGGTTTCTGGCTCGGCGACGCGTTCGCCTCCGGCGGCTCGGCCGGCTACGACCACAAGGCGATGGGCATCACCGCGCGCGGCGCGTGGGAGTCGGTGAAGCGCCACTTCCGCGAGCTCGGGCTGAACACGCAGGAGGAGGACTTCACCGTCGTCGGCGTCGGCGACATGAGCGGCGACGTCTTCGGCAACGGCATGCTGCTCTCCGAGCACATCCGTCTCGTGGCCGCGTTCGACCACCGCCACATCTTCCTCGACCCGCTCCCCGACGCCGCCTCGTCCTACGCCGAGCGCAAGCGGCTGTTCGATCTGGCCCGGTCGTCCTGGGCCGATTACGACAAGAACCTGATCTCGGCCGGCGGCGGCATCTTCGAACGCAGCGCCAAATCGATCGCGCTTACCCCCGAGGTGACGAAAGCGCTGGCGATCGAGGCGAAGTCGATGACGCCGACCGAACTGGTGAACGCGATCCTCAAGGCACCGGTCGATCTCATCTACAACGGG
>DASSQW010000277.1:0-5025 GCA_035702165.1 Candidatus Nanopelagicales bacterium | reverse complement strand
CGACGAAGAACAGCACGGCGCAGATGACGGACACCCAAATGAGGATCGTCTGGCCGGGGATCAGGGCGTTGACGTCCTTGTAGGTCACGCCGTCGACGCGGTCGTCGGTCGACAGGGTGACGGCGTAGCGGTCCAGCCAGTACGCCGCGCCCTTGAGGAGCATGAAGAGCCCGACGAGGATCGCGAGGTGCGCCTGTGCGGCACGGCTGAACCGGTCGTCGGCGGGCTGCAGCCGGATCCCGCCGTAGACGTAGTGCACGACGAGCGCGGCGACGAAGGCGAGGATGATCCCGGCGAACAGGAAGCCGATCACGAACGACAGGAACGGCATCGTGAAGACGTAGAAGCCGACGTCCGCGCCGAAGGTCGGGTCGGTGACGCCGAAGGCCGTGCCGTTGCGGAAGAGAAGCCAGTCCTTCCACTCCGAGGTCGCGCTGACGCCGGCGAGGAGACCGAGCACGGCCGGGATGCCGATCGCCGCGAGGCGGCGCAACGGGTCCAGCGCCATGCGGTAGCGCTCGAGGCTCGCCTGCTCCGGCGACATCAGCCGGAACACCGGCCGCACGCGGTACGCGATCCACATGTTGACGCCGACGATCAGTGCCATCAGGAGCCCGAACACGAGCATCAGCACGATACGCGTCGTGACCGACGTCCAGAACACCTCGGTCGTGTCGACCGACTGGTACCAGAGCAGGTCGGTGTAGAAGCTCGAGAAGAGCACCGCGGTGAGCACGAGACCGCCGAGGACGACGAGCGTCCAGATCAGAGCACGGCTGCGGCGGGCGGGCGGCTCGGCGACGGCGGCACGACCGCCGCGACCGTCGCCGCCGGTCGGCGTGTCGAACGTCACGAGCAGCACCCTACGTTGCGGTCCACGGCGTCGCCCTCTCGGTCTCGGGGCACAATCACGTCGTGACCTCCGACGACCCCATCCTTGCCGACGTTCCGGCCGCCGCCTCCGTTCCCGGCGTCGAGGCGGCGCAGCGCGCACTGCGCCGGCTCGAGCTGGTGCGCGAGGTCGAGCGCTACGTCGCCGCCGACGGCTGGGACCAGAACCCGCGGCTGTTCGCGCTGGCGCGGACGTCGGACCTCGTCGCCCTCGAGCCCGAGCTCGCCGAGACGCTCGGCACCGACCATGCGCCCGACGCGATGACGCCGATCGAGCAGGAGCTCGTCGACCGCGACCAGCCGCTCGACCGACTGCTGGCGACGACGCAGTGGCCCGACGACGTCGTCGGCGCCGCCCTCGCGCTGGAGCGCCTCGTGCTCCCGCCGGCTGCCGAGGAGGCCCTGCCCGACGACGACCCGGCCGCCCTCGAGGACGCGGCCGCGAGCCATCCCGAGCGGCAGGACGTCCGGATGGTCGTGGTGGTCACGCGGGACGGCGGCCGGATGTGCGCGCTGCGTCTGCGCAGCCATGACGCCGACGACCAGGTCCTCGTCGGCGAGGAGCTGGTACCTCGGCTCGCCGACGCCTTGCGCGCGACGTTCGTCTGAGCCGTCGAGATGTGTCCACGCGCCACCGGAGGGGAGTGTCAGCACATCTCGACGGCGAGGGCTACGACGAGCAGCCGGTGACGGGCCTGCCGGCGACGTAGTCCTCGATGGCCGACACCGCTCCGGCGAGCGTCGACACCTTGGCCACCGTGAGGCCGTCGGGGACGCCGCCCGCGGTGACGTCCGAGCAGTTGCTCTCGGGGGCGAGGAACAGCGTCGCGCCGGCGCGGCGGGCGCCGATCATCTTCTGCTCGATGCCGCCGATCGGACCGACCTCGCCATCGGGCGTGATGGTCCCGGTGCCGGCGACGAACCTGCCGCCGTTGAGCTCGCCGGGGGTGAGCTTGTCGACGATGCCGAGGCTGAGCATCGTGCCGGCGCTCGGTCCGCCGACTCCCCCGAGCTGCACCGAGATCGGGAACGGCGCCTTGTACGTCGTACCGACGCCGATGCCGAGGTACGCGCGGTTCGGGTCGCCGGGCGCGTGGCCGGTGACGATGCTGACGTCGCGCGGCGCACCGCCCGCCTGCGGACGCACCTTCACGACCACGGTGGATCCGGGCGCGACCTTCTTCAGCTCGTCGGTGACGGTCGTCGGCTCGCGCACGACGACGCCGTCGATCGCGAGCAGGACGTCGCCGGCAGACAGCTTGCCGTCGCTCGGTCCGCCGCCCATCACCTGCGACACGATCGTCAGCGTGATGACCGGCCGGTGGAGGTAGTGCAGCGCCGCGGCGATGGCGTCGGACTCGCTGTCGCTGAACATCTGCGTGTTCTGCGCCGCGACGTCCTCGGGGTCGAGGTCGTCGGGGTAGAAGGCCTCGCGCGGTACCACCCGCACGCTCGGGTCGGCCCAGCCGACGATCACGCGGCCGAGGTAGACCGGGTGGCCCGGGCCGCCGCGCTCGTTGACCGTCGTGAGGTCGAGGTTGCCCGACGTCGGGTAGGTCGTCGTGTCCTCGATCGCGATGATCGGCTTGCCGTCGGCCTCGCCGAGGGTGTTGTACGTCGGCCCCGGCGACAGCTCGACGTAGGGCAACGGCACCAGCACGCCCACGACGAGCAGCACGCCGCCGAGGACGGCCGCCGCGACCAGCCAGGCGCGGCGCCGGGATGCGAGGGTCACTGCTCGGCGCCCTCGTCGTCGGAGGTCGGCTGCCGGCGCAGCTGCGGCAGCGGCTTCTCCATCGCGTGGCGGAAGCGCGCCAGCTCCTCCATCCCCTGCTCGGGGTCGACCGGCTTGGGCTCACGGCTGCGCCAGACCACCCAGGCGATGCCGAGGATGGTGGCCACCAGCGGGATGAGCAGCCAGGCGAGGACCTGCATGCGACCAGAGTACGAGGCCGGGAGGCCGCGTCGGACCACGAGCCGCTCGGGCATCATCCGCTCTGGAGGTCCGAGCGTGCGCCGAAGAGCACGTGCGCACCTCCACAGCAGGCGTCGTGCGTCAGCGGCTGCGGGCCTTGCGGGCCGCGCGTACGAACGCGGCGGCACCGAGCACGGCGACCGTGGCGCCCGCCGCCGACGTGGCAGCCACCGTGGCGTCGCGCTTGCCGATACGCCGGCCGGCGAGGGCGCGCTCGCCCTCGACCTGGGTGAGCACCTCGGCGAGGCACTCCTCGTTGTCGTGCTGCGCCGCCCAGCCCGCGACGCGCAGCGTGGTGGACGGGACCACGAGCGGGTGCATCACGTAGGCCAGCTCGCTCGCCGGCGCCGGCGTGACGCCGACCCGGTGCAGCCGTTCGGCCGTCGCGAGCGCCAGCGACGCCGGGATCTCCACGCGCTTCATGCCCGAGAGGTCCTCGAGCCTCTGCTGGGTGAGGTAGCCGTCGCTGCCGCACGTGACGGTGCCCGAGACCCGGCCGAGCGCGGCGAGCTCGAGCGCGGACGCGAGGTCCTCGACGTGGCAGAACTGCCACGCGGGCGCGGTGTCCTTGATGACGAGCAGTCGAGGCGCGGCGAAATGACGGGTGATGAGGGTGTCGACGCCGGGGCCGACGAGCGCCGCCGGGCGCACGACGACGACGTCGAGCCCGGGGTGGACACGGCGTGCGTCCTCGGCCACCCGCTCGATCTCGAGCAGGTCGGCAGCGATGCCCTCCGGCACCGCCCGCAGCGGAGCGTCCTCGGCGAGCGGGATCGGGTTGTCGGGCTGGGCGCCGTACACGGCCGCGCTGGACACGATCACCGCCCGCCGCACGCCGGCGGCCGCCGCAGCGGTCACCACGGTCTGCGTGCCCCGGACGTTGAGGTCGGTGCGTTGCGCAGGGGCAGACTCCAGCCGCCAGTCCACGGCCAGGTGGATGACGGCGTCGGCACCGGCGAAGACCGCGGCGACCCCCGGGTCGCGCACGTCGCCCGTGCGCCAGGTGACGTCGGCGTTGACGCCGCGCACCAGGTCGAGGGCGACCACGGTCCCGACGTCGTCGCTCGCAGCCAGACGGTCGAGGAGCACCGAGCCGATCGCCCCGGCAGCACCGGTCACCACGACGCTGCCCGCGGCCTTGCGCGCCGGGCGCGGGCGCGCCCCCGCACGACCAGAGCGGCGGCGCTGCTCCGCGTTCGCCGCCGGCGTACCTCCGGAGCCTTCTCTGGTCGTCACACGCGCTCGCGGCTGGTTACCGTGGAGGACATGCGCATGCGCCCATTGTCCCCCACCGTCGCACCCGACGGCAGCGCGTTCTGGAGCCCGCGATGAGCGACGACCTCCCCTTCGGCTTCACCCCGCGCGACCCCGACGACGAGGACGGTTCCGGGGGTACGCCGTCCCCGTTCGGCTTCGGCGGCTTCGACCCCTCGAGCCTGGACATCAACCAGCTGGGCGCGGCCATGCAGCAGCTCGGCGCGATGCTGCAGTCCGGCGGCGGCGACGGCTCCGCGGTGAACTGGACCCTGGCCCACGACACCGCGCGCCAGCTCGTGGCCCAGCAGGGCGACCCGTCGGTGAACGCCACCGAGCGGCGCGAGGTGGAGCAGGCGCTCGACCTGGCCTCCCTGTGGCTCGACCCGGTGACCTCGTTCCCCGCCACGACGTCGGGCGGCGGCGCGTGGAGCCGCAGCGAGTGGATCGAATCGACCCTGCCCTCGTGGCGACGCATCGTCGAGCCGGTCGCCGAGCGGGTCAACGAGTCGATGAGCGGCATGATGCCGAGCGGCGGCGGCCTCCCCGAGGGCCTCCCGCCCGAGCTCGCGCAGATGGCCGGCCCGCTCCTGGGCATGGCCAAGCAGATGGGCTCGATGATGTTCGGCGCCCAGCTCGGGCAGGGCCTCGGCGCGCTCGCCGGCGAGGTGCTCGGCGCCGCCGACGTCGGCATCCCGCTGACCGATGACGGCCGCGCGGCGCTGCTGCCGCGCAACGTCGCTGCCTTCGGCCAGGGCCTCGGCATCGACGACGAGCAGGTGCGCCTCTACCTCGCCCTGCGCGAGGCGGTGTCTCAGCGGCTCTTCGTGCACGTGCCCGGGCTGCGCTCGCAACTGACGGCGGCTGTCGACGCCTACGCCGCGGGCATCCACGTCGATCCCGAG
>DASSQW010000276.1:0-8376 GCA_035702165.1 Candidatus Nanopelagicales bacterium | reverse complement strand
GGTGCTGGGGGGCCGTCGAGGTCTGCGGCGCGGATCTGCGGGAGCAGCGGCTCAGAGCGGGATGTTGCCGTGGTGGCCCCGCACGTCGGGATCGGCCGCGAGCGCGTCGGCGATGGCGCGGGCGATGGCCGAGCGGGTGCTCGCCGGCTGCACGACCTCGTCGACGACACCGATGGACACGGCGCGGTCGACACCGCCGGCGATGCGCTCGTGCTCCTCGGCGAGCTCCTGCTCGACCGCGGCGCGGGCGTCCTCGGGGATGTCGGCGAGCTTGCGCCGGTGCAGGATCCGGACCGCGGCGACCGCGCCCATCACCGCGACCTGGGCGTCGGGCCAGGCGAACACCTTGGTGGCGCCGAGGGCTCGGGCGTTCATCGCGATGTAGGCGCCGCCGTAGGCCTTGCGCGTGACGACCGTGACCCGCGGGACCTCGGCCTCGGCGAACGCGTGCAGGAGCTTGGCACCTCGGCGTACGACGCCGTCCCACTCCTGGCCGACGCCGGGGAGGTAGCCAGGGACGTCGACCACCACGACGAGCGGCAGGCCGAACGCGTCGCACATGCGCACGAAGCGGGCAGCCTTCTCGGCGCTCGTGGCGTCGAGGCAGCCGCCGAGGCGCAGCGGGTTGTTGGCGATGACGCCGACCGCGCGGCCGCCGAAACGGCCGAGGGTGGTGACGATGTTCGGGGCCCAGCGCGGGTGCAGCTCGAGAGCCGTGCCCTCGTCGAGGAGCGCCTCGACGATCGGGTGGACGTCGTAGGCCCGCTTGAGGTTCTCGGGGAACAGCGAGCCGAGGTCGACGTCGGCCACGGACCCGGTGTCGAGGTCGCCGTGGGTGCCGAGCAGCGACGCGAGCTTCGCGCCGTCGTCGAGCGCCTCGCGCTCGGTCGCCGCGACGACGTGGACGACGCCGCTGCGGCGGCCGTGCGGCTCGGGACCGCCGAGCCGCAGCATGTCGACGTCCTCGCCGGTGACCGAGCGGACGACGTCGGGGCCGGTGACGAACACGCGGCCCTCGGGGCCGAGCACGACGACGTCCGTGAGCGCTGGGCCGTACGCCGCGCCGCCGGCGGCCGGGCCGAGCACCACCGAGATCTGCGGGATCTTCCCGGAGACGCGGGTCATGATGGCGAAGACCAGGCCGACCGCCTGCAGGCTCTCGACACCCTCGCGCAGACGCGCACCGCCGGAGTGCCAGAGGCCGACGATCGGGACGCCGTCGGCGGCCGCGCGCTCGTAGGCCGCCACGATGACCTTGCAGCCCTGGATGCCCATGGCGCCGCCCTGCACCGTGGGGTCGGTGCAGAACACGACGACGGGTGTGCCGAGCGCGGTGCCGGTCGCGGCGATGACGCCGCAGTCGTCGACGTCGGAGATGAGCTGCATCGTGCCGTCGTCGAGGAATGCGGGCATGCGTACGAGCGGGTGGCGCGGATCGAGGTCGACGACCTCGATCTCGCTGTCCTTGGTCACCGCGGTCATCAGACGCTCCGGAACACGAGGGCGACGTTGTGGCCGCCGAAGCCGAACGAGTTGTTGAGGACGGCGATGTCGCCCTCGGGCCGCGGCCGCGGCTCGCGCGTGACGACGTCGAGCTGGACCTCGTCGTCGAGGTCGTCGACGTTGGCCGTGACGGGTGCGAGCCGGTGGTGCAGCGCCAGAACCGCGGCGACCGACTCGACCGCGCCGGCGCCGCCGAGCAGGTGGCCGGTCATCGACTTGGTGCCGCTGACGGCGACACCGTCGGCGGCGGCTCCGAGGACGCTGCGGATCGCGCCGGCCTCGGCGACGTCGCCCTGCGGGGTGGAGGTCGCGTGCGCGTTGACGTGGACGATGTCGGAGGGCGTGACGCCCGCGCTCTCGATCGCGGCGGTCATCGCGCGCGCGGCGCCCGAGCCGGTGGGATCGGGCTGGGCGATGTGGTGGCCGTCGGACGTGATGCCGATGCCGGCGACCTCGGCGTAGACGGTGGCGCCGCGCGCTTGGGCGTGCTCGAGCGTCTCGAGCACGAGGCAACCCGCGCCCTCGCCCATGACGAAGCCGTCGCGTCCCTTGTCGTAGGGGCGGCTGGCGCGGTGCGGCTCGTCGTTGCGTGTCGAGAGAGCGCGCATCGCGGCGAACGCGGCGATGGTGATCGGATGGGTGCACGCCTCGGTGCCACCCACGAGGACGACGTCGGCGCGTCCGCTGCGGACCATCTCGTAGCCGACCCAGACCGCCTCGGCGCCCGAGGCGCAGGCGCTCACGGGCGCATGGATGCCGGCCTTCGCGCCGATGTCGAGGCCGACCCACGCGGCCGCGCCGTTGGGCATGAGCATCGGGACGGACATGGGGGAGACGCGGGTCCAGCCGCGCTCCTTGAGGACCTCGTTCTGCTCGAGCAGGGAGACGATGCCGCCGATGCCGCTGGCGAGCGCGACGCCCAGGCGCATCGGGTCGACGTCGGGGCTGCCGGCGTCGGCCCACGCCTCGCGGGCCGCGACGAGCGCGAACTGCTGGCTGCGGTCGAGCTTGCGCGCCTCGGGGCGGGGGAGCACGTCGCCGGGGTCGACGGCGGCCTGGCCGGCGATGCGCACGGGCAGGTCGGCGTACTGCTCGCCCTCGAGGGTGCGGATGCCCGACCGACCGGTGAGCAGGCCGTCCCACGTGCTGGCGACGTCACCGCCGACGGGGGTGCTGGCGCCGAGGCCGGTGACGACGATGCGCGGCTGGGTCATGGATTCGTGCTCCCTCGTTCGGTGCGGGGTCCGGATGGGGCGGCGCCCCGGTCGGGGGCGCCGCCGCCTCGGTCGATCAGGCCTTGTTCTTCTCGATGTAGGCCACGGCGTCGCCGACGGTCTTGAGGTTCTTGACCTCTCCGTCGGGGATGCTGACGCCGAACTTGTCCTCGCACGCCATCACGACCTCGACCATCGACAGCGAGTCGATGTCGAGGTCGTCGATGAACGCCTTGTCGGGGGTGATGTCGGCGACGGGGGTACCGGCGACCTCGTTCACGATCGAGGCGAGGCCCTCGAGGATCTCCTGGGACACGTCTTCTCCTTGCGGTTCTGGTTCGTGCGGACGGGGGTCGTGCGGATCGTGCACCCGGTGCCGGTACGGCGCGGGAACCTGTCAGGGCAGCTCGACGACCTGGGCGGCGTAGGCCAGGCCCGCGCCGAAGCCGACGAGCAGGGCCAGCCCGCCGCTGGGCAGGTCGCCGGTCTCGAGCACGCGCTCGAGCGCCAGCGGGACCGACGCGGCGGAGGTGTTGCCCGCGGTGGCGATGTCGCGCGCGACGACGACGTGCTCGGGCAGCTTGAGCGACCGCACCATCGCGTCGGTGATGCGCATGTTCGCCTGGTGCGGGACGAAGGCGACCAGGTCGTCGGCCGTGATGCCCGCGGCCTCGATGGCCTGCACGCACACCTTCGAGATCTCCCCGACCGCCCAGCGGAAGACGGCCTGGCCCTGCATGGTCAGGACCGGGTAGACGTCGCCGGGCTCGTCGCGGTACTCGACCCACGACTGCGTCATGGTGATCGCGTCCTTCTGCGCGCCGTCGGCGCCCCACACGACCGGGCCGATGCCGGGGTGGTCGGAGGGTCCGACGACGACCGCGCCCGCACCGTCGGCGAAGATGAACGACGAGCCGCGGTCGTCGAGCGAGACGAAGTCGGTGAGCTTCTCGACGCCGATGACGAGCACGTGCTCCGACGTACCGGTGCGCACGATGGTGTCGGCGAGCGCGAGGGCGTAGCAGAAGCCGGCGCAGGCGGCGCCGACGTCGATGGCGCCCGCGCGGTGCGCGCCGAGCCGGTCGGCGACCTCGGTGGAGGCGGCCGGGGTCTGGTACGGGTGCGTGACGCTGGCGAGCAGGACCATGCCGATCTGCGCGGCCTCGACACCCGCTGCGGCCAGGGCCTTCTCGGCCGCAGCGAGCGCCATGTCGGCGACCGACTCGTCGGGTGCGGCGAAGCGGCGCTCGACGATGCCGGTGCGCTCGCGGATCCACTCGTCGGAGGAGTCGATGCGCGGTGCCAGCTCGTCGTTGGTGACGACGCGCGTGGGGCGGTAGGTGCCGACCGAGAGGATCCGGCTGCCCGGACGCGGCTCGGGCAGCCGCAGCGTCTTCGTCACGCGCCCACCGCCTCGGGGTGCAGGCGGACGAGCGGCTGGCCCGGGCTGACGGGGTCGCCGTCCTCGACGAGCCACTCGACGACGGTGCCGCCGTGGCCGGCTACGACCGGCTGCTCGTCGCGGAGGTTGACGACGGAGCCGACGACGACGTCGCGGGCCAGGACGTCGCCGGCCTCGCTGTCGATCGCGCGCCGGAACGTGCCCTTGGCCGGTGAGACGAGCAGTCGCCAGGTAGGAGCCTGCGAGGTCGGGCTCGCGGTGCCGTGGCGATCGATGAGGTCAAGCGCGGCGGGCAGGTCGTCGGGAGTCTGCAGCGAGACGGCCTCGACGCCGGGGAGCGCGCGCTTGGCGAGACCGACGAGCGTTCCGGCCGGGGGCAGCTCCAGAAGGCCGGTGACGCCGAGGTCGGCCATCGTCGCCATGCAGAGGTCCCAACGGACGGGGGAGGAGACCTGGGTGACCAGGCGGGTCAGCACCTCGCGACCGCTGTGCACCACGGTGCCGTCGGCGTTGGAGATCACCGACAGGCGCGCGCTGTGCACGTAGATGTTGCGCGCCACCGACGCCATGTGCGCCACCGCCGGTCCCATGTGCTGGGTGTGGAAGGCGCCCGCGACCTGCAGCGGACGCAGGCGCGCCTTCTCCGGCGGGTCGGCGGCGAAGGCGTCGAGCTGCTCGAGCGTGCCCGCCACCACGATCTGACCGGCGCCGTTCTCGTTGGCGGCAGTGAGCCCGTGCTCCGCGGCCTTGGCCACGACGTCGTCGCGGTCGCCGCCGAGCACGGCGGTCATCCCCGTGGGGGTGATCGCGGCAGCGGCGGCCATCGCGTTGCCGCGCTCGCGCACGAGCACCATCGCCTGCTCGGCGGTGATGACGCCGGCGCCGACGGCGGCGGTGATCTCGCCCACGCTGTGGCCCGAGCCGGCGCCGACCTTGGCGTAGGCCTCGGACGGGTGCGGGAACAGGCTCAGGAGCGACACCAGGCCCGCGCCGACGATCAGCGGCTGGGCGACCGCGGTGTCGCGGATCGTGTCGGCGTCGCTCTCCGTGCCGTGGCGGACCAGGTCGATGCCCGAGACCAGCGACAGCCACTCGAGGCGGTCGCGGAAGTTGGGCACCTCCAGCCACGGGGTGAGGAAACCGGGGGTCTGGGAGCCCTGTCCGGGCGCGACGACGACGAGCACGTGTCCAGCGTGTCGAAACCGTGACCTGACCGCGCTCACGACCCGGCCAAAGCGGTGGCGGGTTCTTTGGAGGTTTCCTACAACGAGGCCGCCCGGGCGCTCACAACGGCGGCGAGTCCTCCGCGAGACGGCCCAAGGTGAGCGCCAGCCGCAGCGACCAGGCGTCGCGGGGCAGGGTGGCGGTGAGCCCGGTGATGTCGGCGATGCGGCGCAGCCGGTAGCGCACGGTGTTGGGGTGCACGAACAGCTCGCGGGCCGCACCTTCGAGCGAGCCGGTCCGCTCGAGGTACGCCGCGAGCGTGTCCACGAGGGTGAGGTCCTCGGCCACGAGGCGGAGGTAGACGTCGTCGACGAGCCGGCCGATGGCGTCGGCGTCGCCGTCGAGGGCCCGCTCGGGCAGCAGGTCCGAGGCGGCGACCGGGCGCGGCGCGTCCGGCCAGGCGGACGCCGCGCGGAAGCCCGCGAGGGACTCGCGCGAGCTGCGCGAGGCGTCGACCAGCCGTGGGACGAGCGGACCCACCACGACCGGCCCGGGTGCGAAGTGGGGGACGACGGCGCGCGCGGCGAGCTCGGCGTCGGTCGCGTTGCCGAGCACGACGACGAGCCGCTGGGCCTGCACGCCCGTGATCGCGTCGAGGCGGTGGTGGCGGGCCGAGCGCTTCACCGCCTCGGCCACGGTCTCGGGGTCGCCGCCGGGCGCGTTGCCGGTGACCACGCAGATCCCCGAGACCTGGCCCCAGCCGAGCGCGGCGCCGCGCGAGACCACGGCGTCGTCGATGTCGTCGCGGAGCAGGGCGTCGAGCACGAGGGACTCGAGCCGGGCGTCCCACGCGCCACGGGCCTCGGCGGCGCGCGCGTAGACCTCGGCCGCGGCGAACGCGATCTCGCGGGAGTAGAGCAGCATCGACTCGCGGAGCCAGACGACGTCGTCGGGCGTGGCCGCGAGCTCGTCGACGCGCTCCTCGACGACCGCGATGGTGGCGCGTACGAGGTCGACGGTCTGCTGCAGCGACACCGCGCGGACCAGCTCGCGCGGCGCCGTCCCGAACACGTCGGCGGTGATGGCCCGCGAGCCGTCGGGATCCTTGAACCACTGCACGAAGGCCGCGATGCCCGCCTGGGCGACGAGGTTGACCCACGACCGGTCCTCCGCCGACATCGCGGCGTACCACGGGAGCTCGGACTCCATCCGCGCCGACGCCGCGGTGGCCAGGGTGCCGGTGGCGCGCTCGAGGCGGCGTACCGTGGCGGCGCGCTGGCGAGGGGTCACGCCGGGCAGCCTAGGCCGCCCCACCCGCCCCACGATTGGCGGAATGCCACAAGCCAGCATCCTGTTGAACGGTCAACTGCTTACCGTTGGAGAAGGAGCGACCGTGACCCTCGCGCCCGCGCTGGACCTGCGCCGTGCTGCTGACCGCTTCCAGACCGATGCCGGGTGGCTGGACAGTGCGCACAGCTTCTCCTTCGGCGGGCACTACGACCCGGCCAACACCCACTTCGGGCTGCTGCTCGTGTCCAACGACGACGTCGTCGCGCCGGGGACCGGGTTCGAGACCCACCCGCACCGCGACATGGAGATCGTCACCTGGGTGCTCGACGGTGGCCTCGTGCACCAGGACAGCGAGGGGCACTCCGGCGTCATCCATCCCGGACTCGCGCAGCGGATGTCGGCCGGCACCGGGATCAGGCACTCGGAGAAGAACGACTCCTGGCGGATCAGTGGCGGTCCTGAGCACCTCGAGCCGGTGCACTTCGTGCAGATGTGGGTCGTGCCCGACGAGGGCGGGATCGCGCCCGGCTACGAGCAGCTCGACATCACCGCGGAGCTCGACACGGGCGGCCTGGTCACCGTGGCGTCGGGCCTCCCGCAGCACGCCGACGCCCGCGCGATCCGGATCGCCAACCGCTACGCCGGTATGCACGCTGCACGCCTGGACGACGGCGGGGCAGTGAGCCTCCCGACCGCGCCGTTCGTGCACCTGTTCGTCGCGAAGGGCGCCGTCGACCTCGAGGCCGCCGGCCCGCTCGCGACCGGCGACGCCGCGCGCATCACGGCGTCGGACGGACGTCGCGTCACCGCCCTCGGCGGCCCGGCCGAGATCCTCGTCTGGGAGATGCACGCCCAGCTCCCCTGACCCCACGACGTCACTGCCCGAACGCAGCAACAAACCGGTGGTTTCCCTGCATTCGGGCAGTGACGTGAGGTGGGTCCGTACGGGTCAGCCGCCGCCCTCGGTGATGCCGGCCTCGGCAGCGGCGGGATCGGTGAGCCGGTAGCGCTCGATGGCCTCGGCGACCCGATCGCGACCGACCTCGCCGCGCTCGGCCAGGGAGGCCAGCGTGCGCACGGTGATGCTCTGCGCGTCGACGAGGAAGTGCCGGCGCAGGGCGCCGCGGGTGTCGGACATGCCCCAGCCGTCGGTGCCCAGCGTCGCGTAGTCGGCCGGCACCCAGGCGCGGATCATGTCCTGCAGCTCGCGCACGTAGTCCGAGACGCCGACCACCGGGCCGGGGCGGCCGGCCAGGCGCTGGGTGACGTACGGCGTGCGCTGCTCGCCGGTCGGGTCGAGCAGGTTGGCCTTGTCGGACTCGAGACCGTCGCGGCGCAGCTCGGCCCACGAGGTGACCGACCAGACGTCGGCGTGCACGCCCCACTCCTCGCGGAGCAGCCGCTGCGCCTCGAGCGCCCACGGCACGGCCACGCCGGACGCGAGCAGCTGCGCGCGCGGGCCCTCGGCGGCAGGGTCGGCGGGTGCGAGCGGGTGCATCCCGCGCACGATGCCGTCGGGGTCGACTCCCTCGGGCTCGGCGGGCTGGACGTAGGGCTCGTTGTACATCGTCAGGTAGTAGAAGACGTTCTCCGGGTCGTCGCCGTACATGCGGCGCAGCCCGTCCTTGACGATGTGGCCGATCTCGTAGCCGTACGCCGGGTCGTAGGCGACCACAGCGGGGTTGGTGGCGGCGAGCACGTGCGAGTGGCCGTCCTCGTGCTGGAGCCCCTCGCCGTTGAGCGTCGTGCGACCGGCCGTCGCGCCGAGCACGAAGCCGCGGGCCATCTGATCCATCGCGGCCC
>DASSQW010000275.1:0-2380 GCA_035702165.1 Candidatus Nanopelagicales bacterium | reverse complement strand
TGAGCGGACCCTTGAGGATCCGCTCATCACGCATCGACGGCTGGGGGCGCGGTGGGCTCGGGCATGATCGGGTCGTGCTGAACCGCGAGGCCCTCGATGCCGCCGTCGCCGCTCTCACCACTCCGGATCTCGAGGCCGTCGTCGACCTCGTCGCGTGGCCCGATCCCGACGCCGGCCGCGACGACGTCGGCCGGCCGCTCGCCGTGCTCGTCGCCGACCACACCGGCCGGGCCCGGCTCGACGCGGCCCACCCCGAGGGCGTCGTGCTCGAGGGCCGGCACCCGCTGCCGAGCACCGACCCGATGGCCTTCCTCCCCTACGCCGAGGAGGCGGCCGACCCGTCGCCGGTGCACAGCCGCAACGCCTACCCGCTGCCCTGGCTGCGGCTGTCCTCGTTCTTCGCCGACCGGCGCAGCCCTGATGTCGCGATCGTGCACACGGCCGCGCACTGGTTCCCCGACGAGGGCGGCCACCACGGCGAGCACGGCTCGCTCGACGTCATCCAGTCGCGCGCCCCGTTCCTGGTCTCGGGCCTCGGCGTCACGGCGCGCGGGATCCTGCATGACCACGCGCGGCTCGTCGACGTCATGCCGACCCTCGCGTGGGCGGCGGGCGTCGAGCGCTCCGCGCTCGAGCACCTCGACGGCCGCGTACGCGACGACCTGGTGGCCCGCGGCGCGGAGTACGTCATCGGGCTGCTCTGGGACGGCGGCCACCCGGGCTCGCTGCTCGACCTGGCGTCGCGGGGCGAGCTCCCCGCGATCGCGCGGCTGCTCGACCGCGGGTGCGCGCTGGCGGGCGGGGCGGTCGCCGAGTTCCCGAGCCTCACGCTCGTGAACCACACGAGCATGCTCACCGGTGTCGGCCCGGGGCGGCACGGCGTCGTGGGCAACGTCTACTGGGACCGCGAGCTCGAGACGCGCGTCGTCCCGAACGACCCGGCCACCTGGCACCGCACCGGCGAGCTGTACCGCGACGGCGTCACGACGTTGTTCGAGGCGGTGTCCGCGGCGCGTCCCGGGGAGCGCACGGCGAGCGTGAACGAGATGACCGAGCGCGGCTCGTGGGCGTCGACGTTCGCGCTGGTGCGCGCGGCCCTCGCGAGCGGCGAGGCGGTCGACCCCGGCGAGGCGGGCAGCGGGGAGTCGCGCGACTTCGCGACCGCGATCCGCGCGCTGCTGCCGGACCCGAAGGCCTCCGACCTCGTCACCCACGCGCGGTGCGACGAGGACGACGACTACGCGTTCTACTCCGCCATCGACCTGCTCGGGCTCTCCACGATGGTCGGGCTGTTCTCCGCGCCGGAGGCCGAACGGCCGCGCGTCGCGTGGTGGTCGCAGTACACGACCGACGCCGCCCACCACGCGGGCGGCCCGCGCTCGGGGATCGCCGCTGACGGCCTGCGCGACTGCGACCGGCGTCTGGGCGTGCTGCTCGACCACCTTGCCTCGATCGGGATCCTCGACCGCACGCTGATCCTGCTCACGGCCGACCACGGCTTCGAGGCGGCCGACGAGCGCGTCACCGGCTCGTGGACGCCGGCCCTGCGCGACGCCCTCGACCCGCTCGGCGTCGCGTGGCGCGACGAGGGACCCGGCTTCCTCTACCTCTCCTGATCCTCGAACTGGAGGGGCGAGCGGACGGTTGCGCGGCCTCGGGGCCATCCAGATCGGAATTGACCGAGTCGTTACGGCGCGGCGCGCTCCACCTGCGTGCCGATCAGCGGACGCGGGCGCACCATGTCCGGGTGACCGTTGTGGTGTGCGCACTGTGCGGGACGACGCTGGACGACGCGGCCGACGAGCAGAGCAAGCTCGCGCCGCTCTCGTGGGTGGCCTCCCACGAGCGCGGGACCGAGGTGCACTACTGCCCGTCCTGCGCCCGCCAGCACCTGCGCGACATCGAGAGCAAGCTCGACGTCGCGTACTGGTGACGGTGTAGCGGACCTCCTCAGATCCCGGGCGGCTCGAGCACGTGCCGCCCGGGCGACTCGTCGTCCTCGCGGTGCCCGGTGCGCTCGGCGCCGATGCCGGCCACGACCACGAGGGCGACGCCGATCAGCTGCAGGGGACCGGGCACCTGCGCCAGCAGCAGCGCGCCGATGAGCACGCCGAGCGCGGGCTCGAGCGCCATCAGGGTGCCGAACGCCGACGCGGTGAGCCGGCGCAGGGCGAAGAGCTCGAGGGCGAACGGGATCACGGGCATGAGCACCGCGACCACGAGCGCGAGCAGCAGCACCGGCGCGGTGATGCCGCCGATCGCCTGCGGCACGCCCGCGAACGCCGCCGTCACGGCTGCGACCGGGATGGAGATCGCGAGCGAGTCGACGCCGGAGAACCGGTCGCCCACGTGCTGGGTCAGCAGGATGTAGCTGCCCCAC
>DASSQW010000274.1:0-6635 GCA_035702165.1 Candidatus Nanopelagicales bacterium | reverse complement strand
TCGACGCCGCCGCCGTGGTGCTCGTCCTCATCCCGAGCGTCGCGCTGCTCGGTCCGAGCGTCATGGACGCGCTGCCGGGCTGGTCGCCGGCGACGCTCCTCGTCGCCGTGACGCTGCTCGTAGCCGTCCTGGCCGCACGGGCCGCGGGATCAGCAGGCATCGGCACCACTGTGGCGATGACGGTCGGCGTGGTCGTGGTGCACGTCCTGCTCTACGCCGCGTTCGACCGCGAGGGCGGCGCCGACGGGGCCTGGGGTGTGGGCAGCGGCGGGGTGCAGCGCTACGCGTCGAGCCTGTCGTTCGCCGTGCTCGTGCTGTCGCCGCTCGCCGGGCGGCTCGCGGCCGCCGCGTGGGCACGCCTGCCGAGGCGCCACGAGCCGGTCGCACCAGCGGTCACGGCGTAGCGATCAGGCGTCGAGGTCCTCGGCGACCTTGCGCAGCACCGCAGCGATCTGGCGCGCGTGCTTGTCGTCGGGGTAGCGCCCGCGGCGCAGCGAGTTCGAGACCCCGTCGAGCAGCTTGATGAGGTCCTCGACGATGACGGCCATGTCGTCGGCCGGCTTACGTGCGGCCTTCACGACGCTCGCGGGGGCGTCGAGCAGACGGATCGAGAGCGCCTGCGGGCCGCGCTTGCCGTCGGCCACGCCGAACTCCACGCGCGAGCCGGGCTTGAGGGCCTCGACCCCGGCGGGCAGCGCGGAGGCGTGCACGAACACCTCGTCGCCCTCGTCGGTGGCGAGGAAGCCGAAGCCCTTCTCGCTGTCGAACCACTTGACCTTGCCGGTGGGCACCGTTCTCACGCGTCCTTCGTCGTCGTCGCTCGAGGAGCATCCCCCGTGCTCTCCCAGGCTATCGGGCCGCCGGTACCGGCCCAACCTCGATCCGTCAGCGCGCGTGCCACGCGTCGAGCAGCTCGCGCTCCCGCTCGCGGCTCACTGCGGGGCTGTCCGGCGCTGGGAACCCGGCCACGTGCTCGAGGATCTCGCGCACGCTGCGGGACAGCGGACGCGGCGCGAGACCGGTCGCCCGCGCAGCGGCGGCGCTCGCAGCGTTGGCCGCGATCCACGGGTCGTCCTCGCCCCAGAGCGGGATGCTGCCGCCGTCCTCCCCCTGGTCGAGCAGCCAGCGCTGGTCGACCCAGGTGAGAGCCGTGCCGGCCGGCGCGACCTCGGCGGCGATCGACTCGAGCATGTCCCGGAAGCTGAACGGAGGCTCGGGGCTCACGGCGTGGAAGGTGCCGGAGACGTCGTCCTCGACGAGGCCGACGATCCAGCGCGCCATGTCCCGGGCGTCGATGACCTGGATCGGATCGTCGGGGTCGCCGGGCGCGAGGACCTCGCCGCCCTCGGCGATCCGGCGCACCCAGTAGGTGAACCGATCGGTGTAGTCCCACGGACCGATGACGTACGTCGGTCGCACGACGGTCGCGCGGTCGCCGAAGCGGTCGCGCGCCGCCTCCTCGATCGCGACCTTGAGCTGCCCGTACGTCGTGTCGGTGATCTCGTCGACGTCGTACGACGCAGCGGGGACGGTCGGCGAGGTCTCGTCGAATCCGGGACCGGCGGGCTCGGCGTAGACCGAGGTCGAGGAGATGACGAGGTAGCGGCCCGCGGCAGGACCGAGCGCGTCGGCGACCTGCTGCACCTGGCGCGGGAAGTACGCGGAGACGTCGATCGTCGCGTCGAACTCGCGACCGGCGAGGGCGTCGAACCCGGCGTCGCGGTCGGCGTGCACGTGCTCCGCCTCGGGGAAGGGCTCCTCCTTGCCCCCTCGGTGCAGCAGCGTCACCTGGTGGCCGCGCCCGAGTGCCACCTCGACGACGTGCCGTCCGACGAACCGGGTTCCCCCCAGGACGAGGATCTGCATCGCGCTCTTCCCTTCAGGCCGTGGTGAATCCGGCCCACCAGGCCGGGAACTCGGTGAGGTCGGCGAGCACGACGTCGGCGCCCGCCGCGCGCAGGTCCTCGACGCTCGTCGGGCCGGTCGCGACCGCGACGGCGACAGCACCCGCGCCGATCGCCCCGCGGACGTCGCCGGTGTGGTCGCCGACGTACGCCGCCGCACCGTGCTCGCGCAGCGCCTCCGCCTTGGTCTCCGCGAACCGCTCACCGACGATGTCGGGCACGTACGCCGAGAGCCCGACCTCGTCGAGCACGGCGCGCACGTGGGTGTCCTTCTTCGCGCTCACGACCACGACGGCGAAACCGTCGTCGGTCACCGTGGCCAGCGCCTCGCGTGCGCCGGGCAGCAGCGTCTGCATCGCGAGGCCGTGCGTGAGATAGCGCGCGCGGTAGACCTCGAGCGCCTCGGCGTAGGGCACCTGCGGCAGCAGGTCGGCGAAGACGAGGTCGAGCGGGAGGCCGATACCCGCGCGCACCACGTCCTCGTCTGCGACGCCGCCGAAGGTCCGGCACGTGAACTCGACGGAGTCGTAGATGGCGTCGGCCGAGTCGACCAGGGTCATGTCGAGGTCGAAGCCGATGACGCGCACGACCCGACCCTAGGGGTCGCACGGTTCGCGGGGTGCTGCTCCCCTGCCGTAATGTCGAGCGGATGGCCACGAAGCGGAGCTCTGCGGCGGCGTCCTCTCGACGCGCGCCGGCCGCTGCTCGTCCCCGGTCGCTGGCCGACGACCTCCGCGCCCGCTCCGACGACGACCTCCGGGCGCTGCTCGCGGCCCGGCCCGACCTCGTGCACCCGGTGCCGGCCGACCTCGCGGCGCTCGCCACGCGCGCCACGACGTCGGCGTCGACCGCGCGGGCGCTCGACCGCCTCGACACCTTCGCGCTGCAGGTCGTCACCGCTCTCGCCGCGCTGCCCGACCCCACGACGTACGCCGACCTGCTCGCGGGCCTGCCGGCGGTCGACGACACGACCGTCCGCCCCGTGATCGGGACGCTGCGTGCGCGCGCCCTGCTGTGGGGCGCCGACGACGAGCTCCACCTCGTGGTCCCCGTGCGCGAGGCGCTCGGCGCGCACCCCGCCGGGCTCGGACCGGCCATGGCGGAGTCGCGCCGCGGCGTGCGCCCCTACGCCGACGACCCTGCGCTGGTCCGCACGGTCCTCGACGACGCACCCGACGCCGCGCGCGAGGCGATCGATCGTCTTGTGTGGGGACCGCCGACCGGCCGGGTCGAGGGCGCCGACCGCCCGGTCGAGCCGGCGAGCGCGCGCACGCCGATCGAGTGGCTGCTCGCGCGGCATCTCCTCGAGCCGACCGGGCCCGAGACCGTCGTGCTCCCCCGCGAGGTCGCCCTGCCGCTGCGCGGCGGAGCCCTCGTGCGCGATCTCGCGCCGCAGCCGCCCGAGCTCGATCACACCGACCGCGCCCCGGACCTCGTGGACCGCACGGCCGGTCAGCAGGCGTTCACGTTCGTGCGCCTCGTGGAGGACCTGCTCGAGGCGTGGTCGACCGCTCCGCCGTCGGTCCTGCGCAGCGGCGGCCTCGCCGTCCGCGACCTCGCCCGCACGGCCCTGCTGCTCGACCTCGACGAGGAGGGTGCCGCGCTCGTCGTGGAGACCGCTTACGCCGCAGGGCTTCTCGCCGCAGACGGCGAGGTCGAGGAGGCCTGGTGCCCGACGCCGGCGTACGACGTGTGGCGGCAGCGGCCCACCGCCGAGCGCTGGACGCTGCTCGCGTCGACCTGGCTCGCGACCACGCGCGCGCCGGTCCTCGTGGCCGGCCGCGACGGCGACGGCTCGCGCACCAACGCGCTGGCTCGCGACAACGACCGCGCACTGGCACCGGAGGCACGGCGCGCGCTGCTCGACGAGCTCGCGCTGCTCGAGCCCGGCCAGTCGCCCTCGCACCGCTCGCTCCTCGCACGCCTGCACTGGCGGCGCCCGCGACGTACGTCGGCGCTGTGGCAGGCGCTGGTCGAGGCGACGCCCGAGGAGGCCGAGCGCATCGGTCTGACCGGCCTCGGCGCGCTGTCGTCGCACGGGCGAGCGCTGCTCGAGGCCGCTGCTCCCGACGAGGGCTCCGAGCGGGCGCGCGCATCGGCGCGCACGCCGGGTCGCACACAGGTGGCGGCGGAGGTGGTCGACGCGCTCGACCGCGTGCTCCCGCAGCCGCTCGACCACGTGCTGCTGCAGGCGGACCTCACCGCCGTCGCTCCAGGCCCCGTGGAGAGCGAGCTCGCGCGCGAGCTGTCGCTGCTCGCCGACGTCGAGTCCACCGGCGGTGCGGTCGTCTACCGGTTCAGCGATGCCTCGGTCCGCCGCGCGCTCGACGCCGGCCGTTCGGCCAGCGACATCCTCACCCTGCTGTCCCAGCGATCGCGCACGCCGGTGCCGCAGCCGCTCGAGTACCTCGTGAACGACGCCGCGCGCCGCCACGGTGCCGTGCGGGTCGGCGTGGCGTCGGCGTACATCCGGTGCGACGACCCGACCACGCTCGCCACGATGCTCGCCGACCGGAAGCTCGCATCTCTGCGGCTGGTACGCATCGCCGAGACCGTGGTGGTCACCACGACCCCGGTCGACGTGGCGCTGGAGCGGCTGCGCGACGCCGGCTTCTCACCGAGCGCGGAGAACGCCGAGGGGGCCGTCGTCGTGCGCCGCCCCGACGAGCGGCGCACGCCGCCGAGGCCACGACCCCCGCGGATGTCGACCGAGCCGCCGGCGCCGGGCGACGCGCTCCTCGGTGCCGCCGTACGCGCCCTGCGCGCCGGGGAGACCGCCGCCGCGCACCGGCCGCCGGCGCGCACCGAGTCCGGCGGCAGCGGGCGTCTGCCGCGGTCGGGCACGGCCGACACGATGGCCGAGCTGCGGGCCGCGCTCGACGCCTCCCGCGCGGTCTGGATCGGGTACGCCGACTCCACGGGCACGACGACCGAGCGCGTCGTGGAACCGCTCCGGCTCGAGGGCGGCTTCCTCACGGCGTACGACCTGCGGACGGCCGAGGTGCGGACCTTCACGGTCGCCCGCATCACCGGCGTCGCAGCCGTGGCCGACCCTTCCCGCTGACACCTCGCGACGCCGGGGTCACGCTCCGCGACCTGGGAGCGGATTCCTGGGCCGAACGGGCGGTCCGCCAGGTCACGACGGCACGACGACCGGCGCGAGGTGCTTGCGCCGGGCTGATCGTCCGCTGAGGATGGCGCGTCGCAACAACGACACGCGCCACCTTCCCCTCGAACAGGAAAGAAGGACCGTATGCGCTTCACGCGCCGCACGATCATCGTCTCCGCGACGGCCGCACTGGGCACGGCTCTCGTGGTCGCCCCCAGCGCCAGCAGCGGGGCCGCCACGTCCGACGCCCTCAAGGGCGACGGCATCGGCACCGCCAGGTTCCTCAGCGAGGACGGCGGCAACATGTCGCCGACCGCCGACACCATCCCCTGGTTCGGCTCGCAGTTCACCGACCCGAGCAACGGCAAGACCTACCAGTACTCGATGGTCGGCACGAACCCCGCGAAGGGCGACGCCTCCTCGACGATCCCCACCGTCATCATCCCGATGCGGTTCACGTTCGACGCGAGCGCCGACCCGGCCTTCCACGTCCTCGACGGCACCGACCGTGTCGCGGCGACCGTGAACAGCCCGGTCTTCAAGAACAGCGACGTCGGCACCGCGGCCAACACGACGGCCAGCGCGAGCCCCGCGCAGGACCCGTCCGTGCCGGCCGGTGTCGCCCCCGACCCGCGCGTGATCAACGAGCCCTCCGACGTCACCCAGCTCGGCGACGCGATCTACCGCGCGCAGTGGGGCAAGAGCCGGTCGAACTACCACGTGCTGCTCGGTCAGCCGACCGTGCTGCCGACGCTGAACATCGCCGTGCCCAAGAACCAGGGCCAGATCGTGGTGGGCAGCCGCAGCGGCGCGCACATCGGCCTGATGTCGTACTCGTGGTTCTCCGCGAAGCTCGGCAACGCGCTGGCGTCGATGAAGATCAGCCCGAAGGTGCTGCCGATCTTCCTCGTCAACGACACGTTCCTCTACATCAAGACCCCTGGCGACTGCTGCGTCCTGGGCTACCACGGCGCGAAGTCGTCGTACAACGGCAACGGCAAGCAGCAGGTGAACACCTACATGTTCGCGTCGTACTCGACGCAGGGCATCTTCGGTGCCAACCCCGGCGACAGCGAGTCCTACATCTCCGACATCCACGGCCTCTCGCACGAGGTCCAGGAGTGGTACGACGACCCGTTCGTCAACAACGCCGTGAACCCGTGGCTCACCCCGACCGCTCCGCAGTACGGCTGCACGAGCGACCTCGAGACCGGTGACCCGGTCGTCGGGTACGGCTTCAAGATCTCCATGCCGAACGGGATCACCTACCACCCGGAGGACGAGGTCCACTACTCGTGGTTCGCACGGCAGTCGCCGTCGATCGCCGCGGGCGGGTACTACACGTACCTGAACAACTTCGCCAGCGTGGCGCAGGGCTGCTGACCCTCGCCTCCAACGCCCGTCGCCCCGGTCCGCTCTCGAGCGGGCCGGGGCGACGCGTGTGTGCGGTGCCGGACGCCGTCGTCCGTGCGGGATCGGCGTCGCGTGGCGCGGTGCTGGCGGTGTCAGGTACGGCAACGGGGGGCGTCTTCTTCGTCGTCGGGTGACGCGTCGCTGGTGGTGTTCGTCGCACCAACGCGGAGGGGGCGCCTGCTTCGTCCTCGGGTGACGCGTCGCTGGTG
>DASSQW010000273.1:0-5410 GCA_035702165.1 Candidatus Nanopelagicales bacterium | reverse complement strand
GAAACCGCGGGTCGTCAGCCGGCGAGACGGCGGTTGACCGCGGCGAGGACCGAGCGCGCGACGGCGTCCTCGGCGTCGCCGCGCACGAGGGCGCTGCCGACGAGGGCCTGGTCGCCCAGGCGGGGGATGGTGAGGGTCAGGGTGGTGACGGCGACCTCGCGCATGCCCACCTCGAGCAGCTGGGCGCTCTCGACCGACGCCGGGATGCCCAGCAGCTCGGTGAGGGCGGTGAGCGTGGCCGTGGCCACGATGCGCGGGTGGTGGGCCGGTCCGCTGGGGCCGGTGGCGCGGCCGCTGTAGACCTCGCGGCCGATCGCCATGGTGACGTCGACGATCGTCTCGCCGCCGGACTTGGTCGTCGAGATGCTGGTGAGCGCCGGGCGCGGGACGTCGGCCGGCTCGGCGGCGATCGCCTCCTGCGCGGCGGCGTCGTCGCCCACGTCGACCGACCCGTCGGGGATCTGGACGACGCTGACGATGCGGTGGTCGATGTCGAGGTCGAACTGCGCCATGGCGACCGACTGGACGTCGCGGACGACCTGCTTGGCCGGCTTCTCGTCGCGGGCCACGACGTGGACCTCGATGGGGAGGGCGTCCGGCGTGGTGCGCACGCTCGCATCCTTGATGCCCGGGACCGCGCGCAGGGCGGCCTCGAACTCGGGGAGCAGGCGCAAGGCGGTCATCGCCATCCTTCAGACGTGCGCGGGGATGCGCTGGGGGCGGGGATCGTGCGGGTGGTGCTGGTCACCGGGCGGGATCGGCGGGTCGTCGGGCGGAGTCGGTGAGGTCCACGAACGGGCCGGAGGACTCCGCTCGCACGGTAATGCCGGACACCAGCAGCCGCGGGCGCGGCACGCCGGTCGGCACCTGACCGGGCGATCCGGCGGCGGCCGAGGGACCGGGGTCTGGGGGAGCGAAGCCCGGGCTGATCGGCCGCGGGGGCTCGGGCGGCTCGGGCGGCTCGGGCGAGGTGCTGGAGGCCAGGGTCGGGCCGGGGCGGAAGGGCCCGCGGCCCTCGTCGCGCAGATCGTCGACCGGGCGCAGGTGCAGGGCCGCCCCCGGTCCGCCCGGCTCGGGGCCGTTGACGGCGAGGTCGGTGGCCGCGGAGGCCGCCGACCAGGCCGCAGCGCTCTCCTCGACCGACTCCGACGCGGCGCTCTGGGCGGCGGCGAGGTCGTCGAGCAGGTGCGGCAGCACCGAGGCGAGGTGGTCGGAGAGGCCGCGCAGCGACTCCCGCTGCCACCAGCGCAGCGTGCGGGCGGCCACCGGGTCGAGGTCGCCGCGGGCCTCGGCCGCGGCGAGCTCGGCGTCGAAGCGGGTGGTGGCGGGGTCCTTGCGCACCGCGAGCAGGGCGGCGAGCAGGTCGGCGTACGCCGAGGGGCGGTCGTCGGTCACGCTCCCCACCACCTCCTCGACGCGCTCCCGCACCGGTGCGGCGCGACAGGGCGAGGGTAGGGCGTGCCGTCACGGCGCGTCAGCACCACCACGCGGGGATGCGCCGATCGGGCGATGGAGCGCACCCTCCGTGTCCCCCGAAGGGCTGAGGCGCCTGGCTGGACTGCCGTCCTAGTGTGGTCGCGGGAGACGTTCCGTGGCTCACGCCTCGAGCGCAGTTCGGGAGGAACCGGACATCGGGGCTGGACCTGGACTGATCCCCCCTGTCACAGTGGTCCCACCTGCCTCGGGAGCGTGTTCGCGCCCGCGGCGGCCCGGTGCGGCCCTGTGCGGCACCGGACAACTCAACAGCGGCAGGAACGGGATCGGCAGCCGAGGAGAGGGACGAGGCGGCCACCAGACGCACCTCGGCGCGACTGGCGGACGCTGCGAGCTTCACACCCCCCGACGGCGCGAGCCGTCAACTCGCGAGCGGAGCGGAGAGTGCACAGGCGTCAGCGGTGCCTGTGACAACACTCGCGAGGATGTGATCCACCCATGAAGAAGATCATCGCCGTGGTCGAGCGTGTGCTCTCGACCGAGGCGAACTGGCGCTGGGAGCACTGAGCTACGGCTCGGCCCGGCCCCGATAGATGTTCGGAGCCCGAACCCGGCAGATAAGTAGCCGGGCGCAGAAGTTCAAGTTCGGGCCTCTGCTGCCGATCCCGATCCTGCCGACATATGTCCGGCGCGCGCCCACCAGGGCCACAGGAGGAGAGATGAGCGAGCTGCCGCGGTCGGCGCGCGCCTACATCGCTGCCGTCATCGTGGCCGGGGTCGCCGTGCTCGTCGTGAGCGTGGCGCACCTGCGCAGCCTCGAGCAGTGGATGACCGTCATCCCCCTCGCGCTCCTCGTGGCCGTCGCCGACTACGCCGACTCGCCGCTGCGCCGGGAGCGCGGCGTGCGCATCAGCGTCAGCGGCCCGGTGACGCTGGCCTCGGTCCTGCTCCTCGGGCCCTACGGCGGCGCCGTCGTCGCGGTCGCGACCGTTCTCGGCGACCGCGGCCGGCGCGTGGCGCGCGCGTTCAACGGCGGGATGCTCGCGATCACCGCCGCGGCGGCCGGATTCGCCTATCAGGGGCTCGGCGGTCCGCCGCTCGCCACCACGCACACCTACGAGCCGCTGACCGTCCTCGTGCCCTGGCTGGTCACGGCCGTCGTCTACGAGGCCGTCAACGGCCTGCTCATGGTCGGGATCATCAGCCTGGAGCGGCGCGCCTCGCCGCTGCAGGTCTGGTTCGGCACCTTCGCGGGCTCCGCGATGCCGATGTTCGTCTACTCCGTCTTCGGCCTGCTGCTCGCGGTGGTGTGGTCCTTCGTCGGCCCCATCTCCGCGGTCCTGGTGCTCGCGCCGCTCGCCGTCGCGCGCTGGGTGTTCGCGGAGTTCGCGCTGCGGCAGGAGGCCTACGAGGCCACCATGCGCTCGCTCATCAAGGCGGTCGAGACCAAGGACTTCTACACGCGCGGACACTCCGAGCGGGTATCCACCGCGTCGGTGATGATCGGTCGCCGCTCGGGCATGCGCGAGGACCGCGTCGACAGCCTGCGCTACGCCGGCATGCTGCACGACGTCGGCAAGCTCGGCGTCCCCACCGACGTGCTGCAGGCGTCGGGCCGGCTCACCGACGAGCAGTACGAGGCGATCCAGCAGCACCCGGTCCGCGGCCGCGAGATCACCAAGGACCTCGAGTTCCTCGGCGAGGCGATCGAGGGCATCCACCTGCACCACGAGCGCATCGACGGCCGTGGCTATCCGCTGGGCCTCAAGGGATCGGAGATCCCCGAGTTCGCGCGCATCATCGCGGTGGCCGACGCCTTCGACTCCATGACGACGACCCGGTCCTACCGCGGCGCTCGGTCCATCGACGAGGCGGTCACCGAGCTGCGCGAGTGCAAGGGCTCGCAGTTCGACCCCGTGATGGTCGAGGCGCTCATCGAGGCGATCGGGCAGCACGGCTGGGTGCTCGCCGACACCTCGCAGCCGCCGACCCCGCTCGCGGCGGCCCCGTCCTTCGGCAGCGACGACGACGACCCGTCGGTGGCCCGCCAGCTCGGCCTCGTGCCGACCAGCGTCCCCGACGACGCCTCCTCGCTCGACGACGAGCCCTCACCGCGAGGCCGCTCGTGAGCCGCCGTACCGCGGAGATCCGCGTCGCCGTGCCGCTGCAGGTGGCGGCAGGTCTCGTCGTCATCGCCTCCGTGGCCATCACGGCCGCCCAGCCCGGCGGCATCTCCGACATCCAGGTGCCGCTCGCGTTCGCGGGCTTCATCGCGGTCGGCGAGATCCTGCGCATCGTGCTGCCCGGTGGCCGCCAGGCGGCACCGCTCGCCTCCGCAGGCGCGCTGGCGTTCGCGCTGCTGCCCGGGTTCCACGGGGCCGACGCCTTCCACGTGTCGGTCCCCCTCGCGGTGTCGGTCGTGACCTTCGGCTCGGTGATCGGCGCCGTTCCACGCACGCTGGTAGGGCGCGGCCTGCACCTCGACGAGCTCGCCCGCCGGGTGTTCAGCACCGCCGTCGCGGCGGCGATCTTCCAGGGTCTGCTCGACACGCACGTCGTGAGCACGGCGTCCGGAACCTGGACCGGCACGGCGCTCGCGCTCGCCATGACCGCCGCGGCGATCGTGGCCGCGTGCGTCGACGCCTTCCTGGCCGCGTTCGTGCGATCCGGCGAGGACCACGTGCCGCTGCGCACGGCCATCAGCGACGAGTTCCGGGCGCTGGTCGGTATCTCCTCCGCGATCGCCGCCACCGGCGTGCTCATCGCGCTGGCCGCGCCGAAGATGGGCTTCTGGGCGCTCCCGGTCTTCGCGATCCCGCTGCTGCTGACCCAGTTCTCGTTCCGCCGCTACGCCACGATCGACGCGACGTACCTGCAGACCATCCGTTCCCTCTCGAAGGTGACCGAGGTCGGCGGCTACAACGAGACCGGCCACTCCCGCCGCGTCTCGCGCCTGGCGGTCTCGGTCGGTCGCGAGATGGGTATCCCGGAGCGCGACCTCGTCGACCTCGAGTACGCCGCCCTCATGCACGACATCGGCCAGCTCTCGCTGCCGCAGCCGATCCCGGGCGGCACGACCACGATCCTCGCCGCCGTCGACCAGCGGCGGATCGCCGAGCTCGGTGCCGTCGTCATCCGCGAGGCGGGCATGGAGCGCGCGGCCCTCATCGTCGAGCGGCAGAGCGACCCCTACCGTCCGCACCGCGGACAGGTCGACCACGACCTCCCGCTGGAGAGCCGGATCGTCAAGGTCGCCAACGCCTACGACGACTTCGTCGGCGCCTCGCTGGAGAGCGACCGCAAGCTGCAGGCCATCGAGCGGCTCGAGCTGGCCGTCGACCGCGACTACGACCCCGCGGTGGTCGACGTGCTCGCGCGCATCGTCGAGCGCCAGACCGAGTACGCGTACTGAGCCGGCGCGCCGATCGCCGGCCCGGCCCCCCGCGCCGTGGGCCGGCGCGGCCCTCCGACGTGCCAGGATGGGCCGTCCCGGACGAGCAGGAGGAAGAGTGGCCACCGAGGTCTGCGCAGAGATGGTCGCCAACGTCGTGTCGCTCGTCGTGGCGGTCGGCGACAGCGTCGCCGCCGGGGGCACCCTGCTCATCCTCGAGTCCATGAAGATGGAGATCCCGGTGCTCGCCGAGGCCGGCGGCACGGTCGCCGAGATCAAGGTGACCGAGGGCGACGTCGTCCAGGAGGGCGACGTCCTCGTCGTCCTGACGTGACCTCCGCCACGGCGCCGGGCCCGATCGGGTGACCGTGAACCTCGCCGCAGGCTCAAGCACGGGCCTCGGACGGCCGATTCCCCTGGTGTGACGCAGACCGTCGATCCCGCCTTCGTGCCCGCCGAGCCGACCGCCCCCGCGGCCGCGGTCCCGCCTGGTGCGGCCCCGGCCGCAGCGCCGGCTGCCCCGCCTGCCCCGGCTGCGGCCCCGCCTGCCCCCGCTGCGGCTGCTGCCCCGGCACCCGCGACCCC